>NZ_CP095413.1:916363-1221818 GCF_023016285.1 Muricauda sp. SCSIO 64092 | reverse complement strand
TGATTGATATGGAAACGACCTCAACAAAGCTCCCTGTTGGAAACATCGCTGAGCTACAAGAATTGTTGGATAAGGCACCAAGTGTTACCGTTGCGCGGAATGCTCAGGAATTGGTGGACCTTGCCGCCGGGGGTAAGGACAGCAACTTTCATGAAGTGCGATTCGATTTGCCTGATGGGCGAAGCTACCTTGAGGCCGAAGTGGCCCGTACCAAAAATGGCATCGCGGCCAATTACACCGAAGTATACATGCGTCGTCGCGATCCCAATTGTATGGTCATAGCCGATGATCTGCCTACGGATAAACCTACCTATGAAAAAAGGTTTGGTACCTCTTTTGACTCCCTAAGAACGGAAACTTTCGAATGGTTGAAAACACAGGATTTGGGAATGTTCTATTTCCATGCAGGCCAACCGGGTATGGGATATGATGCCGTGGCCGTCATTCCGGCCAATACAGGTTTTTTTGGACTGGGATTGGCCCTGTTGCAAGGGATACTGGACCCAGAAGAATTACCGGAGGATTTTGCCCCCGAAGCTGTGATATATGCTGCGCCTCCTTTCCGCCATACCCATTTTGAAGGGAAACAAGTGGTGGTACACAACCGGATACCGGGTAAATACGAAATGTTCTCATACAATCTTTATCCAGGTCCCAGTGCCAAGAAGGGTGTATACGGTATGTTGATCGGTAAGGGGGAAGATGAAGGTTGGGTTACGGCCCACTGTTCAACCGTACGTGTGATCACACCCTATGATAACGTGGTTACCATGATGCATGAGGGAGCCAGTGGCGGTGGAAAAAGTGAGATGCTTCAGTTGCCCCACAGGCAACCCGATGGTAGCCTCTTACTGGGTAAAAATGTTCTGACCGGTGAAGAACGTACAATTGAACTTCCCAGAACCTGTGACCTGCAACCCGTTACGGATGATATGGCATTATGCCACCCCAATCTTCAGAAAGATGCCAAAAAATTATGGCTTGAAGATGCGGAAGATGCCTGGTTTGTTCGTGTGGACCATATTGATGACTACGGTAAGGATATGATGCTCGAAAAAATTACGGCTCTTCCGGATAACCCCCTATTGTTCTTAAATATTGAAGCCGTTCCCGGAGGGCGTGCCTTGATTTGGGACCATAAGGAGGATGAGCCGGGAGTACCCTGCCCAAATCCAAGGGTAATTTTACCACGCGAATCGGTGCCAGGGGTATACTCCAAACCGGTTAGGGTAGATATTAGGAGTATTGGCCTAAGAACACCACCCTGTACCAAGAAAAATCCAAATTATGGAATTGTTGGAGTCATGCATATATTGCCACCGGCACTGGCTTGGTTATGGCGCTTGGTAGCCCCTAGGGGACATGCAAACCCAAGTATTATCCAGACCAAGGGCATTAGTAGTGAAGGTGTGGGCAGTTATTGGCCATTTGCTACGGGCAAAAAGGTGAAACAGGCCAATCTATTGCTTGAACAAATACAGAATACCCCAGGTGTGAAGTATATCCTTACACCGAACCAACATATTGGGGCGTGGAAAACAAGCTTCATGCCACAATGGATTAGCCGTGAGTATCTTGCGCGTAGGGGGAATGCCAACTTCTCCCCACATAGACTAAGTGCTTCCAGGTGCAGTTTGTTGGGTTATGCAATGAACTCCATGAAGGTAGAAGGGCGGCAAATTCCAAAATGGTTCCTGAAAGTGGAATATCAGGAAGAAGTAGGAAAGAAAGCATACGATAAAGGTGCTGATATATTATATGATTTCTTCATTAAAACGTTGGCGCAGTTTCAAGATGATACTTTGGACCCACTGGGTAAACGCATCATCGAATGCTGCTTGGACAACGGTTCCGTGGAGGATTATGAACAAGTATTTAAGTCGTAAATTGAATAACATTTAATCAATATAAAGTGGTTTAAACCTTTTAGATAGAGGCGAACCCGCATCTCCAGGAGTAATGCGGGTTCTCGCTCTTTAAAAAATTTCGACGGAGTGACGATCCCATTCCCCTTAGCAGGTGTTTTTAGGATTGAATAAAGGTAAGTGGCCACTATTACTGGTTTTTTAACCACGGTGCTGATTGTACCGTTGGTCTGGAATTTTGGACGCAAACTTTAAATCAATAACATTATGAATGCCGTTACAAGAAAAACAAGAGAATTGGAAAAGTACGGGATCAAGAATGCCACAGCGCATTGGAACTTAGATCCAGAGACCCTTCAAAAGATTACCGTTGAAAAAGGAATGGGTGTAGAGTCGGAAAATGGCACTTTGGCCATCAATACGGGTAAATTTACCGGACGCTCGCCCAAAGACCGTTTTTTGGTAAAGGATGATTATACCAAAGACAGGATTTGGTGGGGAAGAATCAACAAACCCATCTCACCGGAAAACTTTGAGAAACTTTATGACGAAGTAGTCAATTATCTGTCCGGAAAGGAGATTTATGTACGTGATGCCGCGGTCTGTGCGGATCCAAGGTACAGAATGAACGTTAGGAGCGTTACAGAATACCCATGGTCCAATTACTTCGTTAAGAACATGTTCATCCGTCTCCCGGAGGAGGAGTTGAAGGACTTTGAAGAAGAATGGTTGCTACTCTGTGCCCCGGGTTATGAGGCACCAAACCCCAAAGATTTTGGAATTATCGCTGGGAACTTCTCAATTTTGGACTACACACGAAAAATAGCGCTCGTTGGGGGATCTGAATACCCTGGCGAAATGAAGAAAGGGGTGTTTACTGCATTGAACTTCATCTTGCCAGTAGAGATGAATGTCCTGCCCATGCACTGCTCCGCCAATGTTGGGGAAAAAGGGGACACTGCCATTTACTTTGGGCTTTCGGGAACAGGTAAAACCACTTTATCTGCCGATCCAAATCGAAAACTCATAGGTGATGATGAGCATGGTTGGACAGCCGAGAATACCATTTTTAACTTTGAAGGGGGTTGTTATGCGAAGGTAATTGACCTCACCGAGGAAAAGGAACCGGACATTTATCGGGCCATCCGCCCTGGAGCACTCCTGGAAAATGTAATGTTCAAGGAAGGTACCAAGGAAGTGGACTATTTTGATAGTACCATTACATTGAACACCAGGGTAAGCTATCCCCTTGAACATATCGATAACTTACAGGTGCCGTCCTACGCGGATAATCCAAAGAACATTTTCTTTTTGACCTGTGATGCTTTTGGCGTATTACCCCCGGTATCCAAACTTACCCCCGGACAGGCGGCTTATCATTTTATTTCGGGTTATACCGCCAAGGTTGCGGGAACAGAAGCGGGAATCAATGAGCCAGTACCTTCTTTCTCTGCGTGCTTTGGCGAGCCTTTTATGCCATTGCATCCGGCAGTCTATGCAGAAATGTTGAGTAAAAAGATGACCGAGGCCGGTGTAAATGTTTGGTTGATCAATACAGGATGGAGTGGTGGTCCCTATGGGGTAGGTTCACGTATTAAATTGAAATACACCAGAGCCATGATTTCTGCCATTTTAGAAGGAGAATTGGAAAAAGTGGATTATGAGGTACACCCCATTTTTGGATTGTTTATGCCCAAATATTGTCCGAGTGTTCCTACAGAAATCCTAGATCCAATGAATACATGGTTACAAAAAGGTGCTTATGTTAGTAAAGCAATTCAATTAGCGCATTCTTTCCACATTAACTTTGATAAATTTGCCAGTGAAGCATCAGAGGAAATTTTAAATGGAGGACCGCTGATTGACTCGCACCATGAAATGAATTATCATATTTAATCAATAACGTCTATATGTTCCAAATAGAAAATTTGGGAGAGGCAGCGATTGAATCCCCCCTACAGTTAAGTACTGTCAGGGGGGATAATATCTTCAACTATGTTGATGATAACGACAGGCTGGTTTACGATCTCTCCATGGAAACCTACAATTCTTGTCTTGCCAATGGGGAAGAACCCAATTGCCTGGAAAAAGCCGGCCCCCGTCAAAACATTTATTTTGACCCAAAGAAGACAACAGCGGCCATAGTCACCTGTGGTGGACTTTGTCCGGGGATAAATAACGTAATCAGGGGTGTGGTAATGGCCCTGCATTATTTCTATGGGGTAAAGCGAATATTGGGTATTCCCTATGGATATGAGGGTCTCAATCCAAAAATGAAGCATAATCTGGAGGAACTTACCCCGGATAAGGTAAAGGACATACACCAGTTTGGAGGTACAATTTTAGGCTCTTCAAGAGGAGCCCAAGATCTTGGGGTGATGGTGGACACACTGGTCCAAAACAACATCAATATTCTTTTCACTATTGGCGGTGATGGCACTTTAAAAGGTTCCGATGCCATTGGTGAGGAAATCAAAAGGAGAGGATTGGATATTGCAGTAGTCGGCATTCCAAAAACTATTGATAACGATATTGACATTATTGATAAATCGTTTGGATTTGAAACTTCCTTTGATATTGCCAGCCCAATTTTACGGGATGCCCATAATGAGGCAAAAGGTGCCTATAACGGGGTTTCCATCGTAAAGTTAATGGGAAGGGATAGTGGTTTTATCGCCGCTTCTGCGGCATTGGCCCAACCAGTTGTGAATTTTGTCCTGATTCCGGAGTCCGAATTCAACCTTTATGGGGAGAACGGTTTTTTGGAATCGCTCAAAAGACGATTGGAATCCAAACACCATGCGGTCATTGTAGTGGCAGAGGGTGCCGGTCAACATTTGTTTGCCAAGGAGGATGTAAAAAAAGATGCTTCCGGAAATGTAAAACACGATGATATTGGGGTCTTTCTAAAAGATAAGATCATAGAATATTTCAAGGAAATTTTGCCCATTACAGTAAAATATATTGACCCAAGCTATATCGTTCGCAGTGCGGCCGCAAACTCCGGGGACAGTGTTTTTTGCAGTGGTTTGGCCTATATGGCCGTACACGGTGCCATGGCAGGAAAAACAAAATTCGTTGTCGGTAGGGTGAACAATAATTCTGTTTATTTGCCCATTTCAGCAGTGACCAAAAAACGAAAAAAGATAGATTTGGAAAGCGATTTTTGGTTTGCTGTGCTTCAAAGTACGGGACAGCCTTTTGTGATGTAAAACTGCCGGATCTTAATTCTGGGATGCTTTTTAAAATTGAATGCCCAATGCATCGAAAATTCCAAGTTGATCACCGATGATACAAAGTGGAATGGTGATTAGAATCCCAATCAATGCATAGACCATTATTCTAAGAAATAGATTTAAAAAGCTTGCTCCAATAGTAGTGTTCTGTGTCATAGAGAATGCTATTTCTAATAAATATAACGATTTCTTAAAGGAATTGGGTCAAAAAACAACGGTTAATTCGACCAATCCCAGGCTTTGTCCCGTATAAGGCAGCTTTTTTGGTGTTGAAAATTATTTGGAAAGGCTCAGTTTTTTGGCCAAATCCTCCAATGAGATTCCCTTGGTTTCCGGCATCATAAAGACAACCCAAAGTAACTGTAATATCATCATGCCCGCGAAAAATACAAAAATGGGCCAGGGGTTTTCCTTAAAGATTCCAATTTCGCTGTCCAAAAAGGTAGGGGTCAATAAGGTAATCAGTGCAGCGAAGACCCAATGCGTCCCTGTTCCCCAAGATTGCCCATAGGCCCGGACCTTATTCGGGAATATCTCTGAAATGAACACCCAGATTACCGATCCCTGTCCTACAGCGTGGGAGGCAATAAAAACCAAAATAAAAATGAGCAATAAAACGGAACTTGCTCCAGAATAAAAACACCATCCCACCATGGCAAGACTGATGATATAGCCCATTGACCCAATGTACATTAGTTGTTTACGTCCCAGTCTATCAATAAGGGCGATACCCACAAAAGTAAATAGCAGGTTGACGATCCCTATGGATATGGAACTGAAAAGGGATTCTCCGGTCGCCAGTCCGGCCCGTTCCAAAATCTCCGGAGCATAATACAGCACAAAATTAATGCCCGAGAGTTGGTTGAAGAAGGCCAATAAGAAGGCAAGCAAAAGCGGTTTATTGTATTTTCCGGAGAATAGCTTTTCCTTTTTCTTTTCAATGGATTCAACCAAGGAAACCTTTATTTGGGCCAATTGAATACTGGCTTCACTTTCCTTTATCCCCAATAAGGTCAACGATTTGATTACGACAGCATCGGGATTGTCCTTTAACAAAAGCCATCTTGGGCTTTGGGGAATTTTTAGGACCAGCAGGGTATAAATTAAGGCTGGTATTCCCTCCACACCAAGCATCCAACGCCAGGCTACATCTTCAGCGAAAATGGAACCAATCAGGTAGTTGGAAATGAAAGCTATCAATATTCCAAATACAATATTGAATTGGTACAAGGCGGTAAGCCTTCCCCTGTTTTGCGCAGATGATATTTCAGAAATATAAATTGGGGCAGCAACCGAAGATGCCCCTACACCCACACCTCCAATAAACCTAAAAAAAGAAAAACTATAGGGTTCGGTAGCCACAGCGGAACCTAGGGCGGAGACAAAATATAAGATTCCGATCCAAAACAATGTTTTTTTTCTGCCCAACTTGTCGGTTGGAATACCCCCGAACAAGGAGCCAAGCACCGTTCCCCACAAAGCCATGGACATGATAAAAATGCCGTGAAATGTGAAAATGGAATCGCCCAAGAACCAATTGGTTTCCCAAAGCTCCTTTATGGGTTGGTTGGCACCACTGATGACCACGGTGTCAAATCCAAATAAGAATCCGGCCAGTGCTGCCGTAATTGAAATCCTGAATATACGTTTATCCATTTTTGGTTTAGGTTTGGTTACAACTGCTAAAAAATCAAATCAAGTTTCCAATATACTGCATAACTGCATTTGTAGCACCAATTTTTCGCTGGATGTATTGGATATTGCCATTACCGGTCCGTATGGCAAGGTCAGGGTCATTGAGTAACCTTTCCATGGTGGTGTCAAATTCATTCTGGTCCTTAACGGAAAGTCCTCCCTTTAGGTTCACCAAATCCACGGCCTCCTTGAAATTGTGATACTTTGGGCCAAAGATTACCGGAACGCCAAATACTGCTGGTTCCAGGGTGTTGTGTAGTCCGGTTGCAAAACCGCCGCCTACATAGGTGAAATCCGCATAGCTATATATTTTGGTCAAAAGTCCAATGGTGTCAACAATGAGCACATCAACATCGGCAATGGTATGGGTGGTCAATTCGGAATAGCATATGGCCTTTTGGTCAATTGATGTTTTTAAATTTTTAATATGGGCCGTTTTGATATTATGTGGTGCCAGAACAAACTTTATCCCTTTAGTTGAACTATTGATGTATTTCACCAATATCCTTTCATCTTCGGGCCAAGTGCTTCCAGCTACAAAACACAGGGAGTCCCCTTTAAACCCTTCCATAAAATCCAAGGTGTTGTCCCGTTCAAGAATGGCATTGACCCTATCAAAGCGGGTATCGCCACTTACGGTCACGTTTTGGAATCCAATGGATTTTAGTAGTTCCTTGGAGCGATCTTCCTGCACAAAGAAATGCGAAAAAGTGTGGAGTGATTTTCTCATGAAACCGCCATACCATTTAAAATACACCTGTTTTTTTGAAAAAATCCCTGAAACCAATAGCGTGGCAATACCCCTTTTTCGCAATTCATGAAGATAGTTGGGCCATATCTCGTATTTAATGAAAATTGCAAATTTTGGCTTTACCATGTCCACAAAACCTTTAGCGTTTTTTCGGGTATCCATGGGCAAATAAACCACTACATCTGCTGGGGTTTTCCCTTTTTTGACCTCATAGCCCGAGGGGGAGAAAAAGGTGAGGATGAACTTATGGTTAGGGTACTTTGCTTTTAGCTTTTCCAATAAGGGCAGTCCCTGTTCATACTCCCCCAAGGAAGCCACATGCATCCAAATGGTTTGGTCAGCCGAAGACAAAGCATTTTCCAGTATTGAAAAGGTCTGCTTTCTACCATTCACAAATAGTTTGATTTTCTGGTTGAATTTGGCGATAAGGCGAAGATGGAACCATGCGAGCTGAACCAAAAAAGAATAAATTACCCTCACAAATTGCTTTTGCGCTAAGTTACATTTCTTACTCAAAACCAGGTTCAACTTGGGTTATTTCTTACTTTTGAAGTATAAAATGAATCCATGAAAAAAATACAAATGGTGGACCTTCAGGGTCAATTTGAAGGTATAAAAGAGCAAGTGAACCATTCGTTTGGATCCGTATTGGAATCTGCGGCATTTATTAATGGTCCGGAAGTCAGGGAATTTCAAAAGGAATTGGAGGAATACCTTGGGGTAAAACATGTAATTCCCTGTGCAAATGGCACGGATGCGCTTCAGATTTGTATGATGGGTTTGGGGTTAAAGCCCGGCGATGAGGTCATTACCGCGGATTTTACGTTTGCTGCCACTGTTGAAGTTATTGCCCTATTGGGATTGACCCCGGTATTGGTGGATGTTGAGGAAAATACCTTTAATATCGATCCAAAAGCCATTGAAAAGGCAATTACCCCAAAAACCAAGGCAATTGTCCCTGTCCATCTTTTTGGCCAGTGTGCCAATATGGATGTGATTTTGGAGCTTGCGGAAAAACACGAACTTTTCGTAATTGAGGATAATGCACAGGCCATTGGTGCCACACATACCTTTGCAAATGGAAATAAACAGAAGGCAGGGACCATTGGTGATGTTGCCGCGACCTCTTTTTTTCCATCCAAAAACCTGGGCTGTTATGGAGATGGAGGTGCTATTTTCACCAATGATGATGATTTGGCCCATACGCTAAGGGGAATCGTAAACCATGGGATGTATAAACGATATCACCATGATGTGGTTGGGGTAAACTCAAGACTGGACTCATTACAAGCTGCAGTGCTAAGGGCAAAATTGCCAAGGTTGGATGAATACAACGGAAAAAGAAGGGAGGCTGCCCGTAGCTATTCCAAAGCCTTTGCCGATCAGCCCAATATTGTTGTTCCGGAAACGGTAAATGGTTGTGACGGAATTTGTGATACCTGTGATTGTCATGTATTTCATCAGTATACCCTTCGAATTCTGAACGAAAAAAGGGACAAATTGGTACAACATCTCAATGAAAATGGCGTTCCATGTGGGGTGTATTATCCCATTCCCTTGCATCGGCAGAAGGCATATAGGGATAGCAGGTATGATGAGGCGGATTTTTCCATCACAAACCGGTTGGTCAATGAAGTCATTTCATTGCCGATGCACACCGAACTGGATGATGAGCAAATTGAATTCATCACAAAACTTATTATTGATTTTGTAAACCCATAGCATGAGCAAAAAAATATTGGTAACGGGAGGACTGGGTTTTATCGGCTCCCATACCGTAGTGGAACTTCAAAACGAAGGTTTTGAAGTGGTAATCGTTGATAACTGCTCCAATTCCACCGAGGAAGTCCTAGATGGTATTGTCGCCATCACAGGGCAAAGCCCGTATTTTGAACGTTTCGATCTAAGGGACAAATCAAAAGTTCAGGAGTTCTTTGCAAAATATGATGACGTTGGTGGGGTCATCCATTTTGCGGCCTCCAAGGCCGTTGGTGAAAGTGTTGAAAATCCGCTTTTGTATTACGAAAACAATTTAGGGGTATTGGTCTATATCCTTCAGGAGCTGACCAAAAAAGGGAGCGCTAGCTTCATTTTCAGCTCTTCATGTACGGTGTATGGGCAAGCGGATCGGATGCCCATCACCGAAGATGCCCCAGTTAAACCGGCCGAATCCCCCTACGGTAATACCAAACAAGTAGGAGAGGAAATCATAAAGGATGTGTGTAAGGTCAATCCGCAACTTTCGGCCATTGCCCTGCGATATTTTAATCCAATTGGTGCACATCCAAGCAATGAAATTGGGGAATTGCCAACCGGTGTCCCCCAAAACCTTGTTCCTTTTATAACGCAGACGGGGGTAGGCATGCGTGAGCAGCTTTCAGTTTTTGGCGATGACTATCCAACCGCGGATGGGACCTGTATACGGGATTATATCCACGTGGTGGATGTGGCAAAGGCCCACGTGGCTGCATTACAACGTTTGGTTGAAGGGGAAAACAAAGAGAATTTTGAGGTCTTTAACCTGGGAACGGGAACAGGGAGTTCCGTGTTGGAGGTCATCCAGAGTTTTGAACGTGTTTCAGGAGAAAAATTGAACTACAGAGTGGCCCCCAGAAGGGCGGGGGACGTTATACAGGCCTATGCCGATACCAGAAAAGCCAACGAAGTTTTGGGTTGGGAAGCAAAATCCACGCTGGATGATGCCGTAAGATCGGCTTGGAATTGGGAAAAGAAAATAAGGGATTACGAAAAAACCTCGGTTTGACCCTAACTTCTTCAATGACTTTTGAGAAGGGGACGAACGTCCCCTTTTTTGTGCCTTTTCCCAAACAACCAATTCAACCGATTGCTAACCGATATGGGGCCTTTGTTGTTCCAAAAACCATTCGTGGTCCCTGGGAATAAAATCAAATCAATTGGGAATGGATTTATAACGGTCACAAAAAAGGTCCCGTAATGTTTATTGACCATGGCATCCCTAAAAATAAACTCGGACAAAAGGAATCCAAGGATCGGCATAAATACTCCGTTGGTCATCAAAAAGAACGTCGTAGCGTATACCAAAAGTTATATTTCCCTGGGTGTAGCCGGCACCCAGAAATAAGGAAGTTAACCAGTAGTTCTCTTCCAGTGTCCCTACAAGTGGGGAATCATTGGAGAGGTTTACACGCCATTGCTCCAGTTCTGTCGAAAGTTGGATCATGGGTATGGGGTTGAAAAAATTCATCCATGTCGCACCATATCCAAAGAATTTGTTGTCCCCAAATTTTGCATAGTTCAATTGTAGGCCCATTCCGGTGGAATAATAGGGATTTACGTCGTAAATGGCACTGGGTGCAGCCTGAAAGTTGAAGCTGTTATTCCCAAAACCCAGACCCAGGCTTCCGCCATATCGGACATTTTCCCAAAACTGGTTTTGGTTGGCCCGTTGTGCATGGCCTTGCACAAAAACCAACAGCATAAAAGGGACAAGGATTTTTCTTAACATTTATTTTTGGATTTTATCGCCAATCAAGATATTCTAAATTACTGGTAAATTATTTGTTTGTCGTAATTTTGGGGGTAATTTTGAAAATACGAATCCACTATCCTCATGGATAAATATTCCTTCTTAAACGCTGCCCACACTTCTTTTTTTGCAGAAATGTACGATAGGTACCTCACTAGTCCCGATAGTGTTGAACCCAGTTGGCGTGCTTTTTTTCAGGGATTTGATTTTGGTTTGGAAAGCCAGTTGGATGAACTGGATGTACAGCCTTCCTCCAATGGAACAACGGCCTTGGTCAATGGTTCAGAAGTGGCCGTACCCCAATCCCTTCAAAAGGAGTTCAAGGTTATCCGCATGATCAATGGCTATCGCTCCAGAGGTCATTTGTTCACAAAGACCAACCCTGTTAGGGAACGCCGGAAATATGCGCCAACATTGGACATAGGGAACTTTGAGTTGGAAGAAAGCGATCTGGACACGGTTTTTGATGCTGGGAACATTATTGGTATCGGTCCAAGTTCACTCCGTAAGATAGAGGCCCATCTTAAGCGTATCTATTGTGATGCCATTGGGGTAGAATATATGTACATCCGAACCCCGGAACGGATCCAATGGATCCAAAACTGGTTGAACGTTAACGATAACCATCCCAGTTTTTCATCGGATGAGAAAAAGAACATTCTGAGAAAGTTGAACGAAGCAGTTTCGTTCGAAAGCTTTTTACATACAAAATACGTGGGTCAGAAACGCTTTTCCTTGGAGGGCGGGGAATCACTGATTCCAGCTTTGGACGTTATTATTGAGAAAGCGGCAAATGCTGGGGTAAAACAATTTGTTATGGGGATGGCCCATCGTGGGCGTCTTAATGTATTGACCAACATTTTTGGCAAATCACCCAAGGACATCTTTAGTGAGTTTGATGGCAAGGATTATGAAGAGACCATTTTTGATGGAGATGTAAAATACCACTTGGGATGGACTTCCATGCGGGAAACGGATACCGGGAAAATGGTCAATATGAACATTGCCCCAAATCCTTCGCATTTGGAAACGGTCAATTCAATAGTTGAAGGTATAACACGTGCAAAACAGGATAGCTCCCATCAAGGGAATATTTCGGAAGTCCTTCCGATCTTGGTGCATGGGGATGCAGCTTTCGCAGGTCAAGGTGTGGTATATGAAACCGTACAGATGGCCAAGTTGGATGGGTACACCACAGGCGGTACCATTCATATTGTTGTTAACAACCAAATTGGATTTACGACCAATTATTTGGATGCCCGTTCATCCACCTATTGCACGGACGTAGGTAAAGTCACCCTTTCGCCGGTACTTCATATTAATGCCGATGATGCCGAAGCCGTGGTTCATGCCGCTACCTTTGCCCTGGAGTATAGAATGCGGTACAAACGTGATGTTTTTCTTGATTTGCTGGGGTATCGAAAATATGGGCACAATGAGGGGGACGAGCCTAAATTCACCCAACCCCTATTGTATAAATCCATTTCCAAACACCCCAATCCAAGGGATATTTATGCCGAACGTTTGATCAATGAAGGTATCATTGATAAGGACCACGTAAAGAAGTTGGAAGCGGAATATAAAAAAGAGCTCGAAGAAGATCTGCTGGATTCCAGGAAGATTGAAAAAACCCGAATTACGGCTTTTATGCAAGATGAGTGGGAAGGCTTTTCCAGAGTTACGGAGGAGGCCATGCTTTCCACTATCGACACGTCTTATGATATAGGAAAATTAGACGGGGTGGCAGGGAAAATAACCCAGCTTCCGCAGGATAAGAAGTTTTTGCGCAAATTGGAACGACTCGTCCAAGGTCGCAAGAAGATGTATTTTGAGGATAACCGACTGGATTGGGCCATGGGAGAGCTATTGGCCTATGCTTCTTTGATTGAAGAAGGTTTTGACGTGCGAATGACAGGTCAGGACATTGAGCGTGGAACCTTTTCCCATAGGCATGCCGTCATAAAAACTGAAATGCACGAGGAGGAGGTGGTATTGCTCAATGAAATGGGCGAACATCAAAAGGGTACATTCCATATTTACAATTCCCTCCTTTCTGAATATGCCGTAATGGGATTTGACTACGGATACGCCATGGCCAGCCCAAATACATTGACCATTTGGGAAGCCCAGTTCGGTGATTTCAGTAATGGGGCACAAATTGTGATTGACCAATATCTATCGGCGGCAGAAGACAAATGGAAGTTGCAGAACGGCCTGGTGTTGTTATTGCCCCATGGGTACGAAGGTCAGGGTGCGGAGCATTCCTCGGCAAGGATGGAACGTTACCTGCAGCTCTGTGCCAAAGACAATATGTACGTGGCGGATGTGACCACTCCTGCCAATCTGTTCCATTTGTTGCGGAGGCAGATGAAAGCGAAATTTAGAAAACCCTTGGTTGTGTTTACACCCAAAAGTTTGCTACGCCACCCCAAAGTGGTTTCCACAAAAGAAGAGATGGCCAACGGAAGCTTTGCGGAACTCATTGACGATGTTGCGGTAAAGCCATCAGCGGTGAGATCATTGGTTTTTTGTACGGGGAAGTTTTATTATGATCTATTGGCCAGGCGGGAAGAACAGGAAAGGATGGATGTGGCCTTGGTTCGATTGGAACAACTATTTCCACTCCCTGTTGAGCAGATACAAAGTACCATCAAAAAATACAATAAGGCGGAAGAAGTGGTATGGGCCCAGGAGGAACCCAGGAATATGGGGGCTTGGGGCCATTTGTTGATGCATTTGGATGAGGCCAGGAATTTTAGGGTGGCCTCCAGACGTTTCTATGGGGCGCCTGCCGCAGGTAGTGCAGTTCGTTCGCAAAGACGTCATAACGAGGTTATTGAATACGTTTTCGATAAAACAAAAGATAATTTTATTAGAAAGTAAATAAAGCACAGCATGATTTTAGAAATGAAAGTTCCATCGCCGGGAGAATCCATCACCGAAGTAGAGATAGCGGAATGGTTGGTGGAAGATGGTGATTACGTTGAAAAGGACCAGGCCATTGCGGAAGTGGATTCTGATAAGGCAACCTTGGAACTTCCTGCGGAAGAAAGTGGGGTTATTACCCTAAAAGCTGAAGTTGGCGATGCCGTTGGTGTGGGTGAAATAGTGTGCTTAATAGATACCAGCGCGGAAAAACCGGTTGGTGCGGTTGCCAATGGGGCAGAAGACGTGGAAAAGGAAGAGCCTCCCAAGAAAGAGGAAGCTCCAAAACAAGAAGTGCAACAAAAGGAATCATACGCTACTGGGACACCTTCTCCGGCAGCCAAAAAAATATTGGACGAGAAGGGCATAGCCCCCGCTCAGGTCAATGGTACGGGCAGGGATGGTCGTATAACCAAAGAAGATGCGGTACAAGCCGTTCCTTCCATGGGCACGCCCACTGGTGGCAGTAGGGGGGAATCCCGTTCCAAGCTGTCCATGTTGCGCAGAAAAGTTGCCGAACGATTGGTTTCAGCAAAGAATGAAACGGCCATGTTAACCACGTTCAATGAGGTTGATATGTCCCCCATATTCGAACTACGTAAAAAATACAAGGAAGAATTCAAGGAAAAGCATGGTGTAGGTTTGGGCTTTATGTCCTTCTTCACCTTGGCATGTGTAAGGGCCTTAAAGGAATTCCCTGCCGTGAATTCCATGATTGACGGTAAGGAAATGATTTCCTATGACTTCTGTGACATCAGTATTGCCGTTTCCGGACCCAAAGGGTTAATGGTTCCCGTTATCCGCAATGCGGAGAACTTGACATTTAGAGGAGTGGAATCTGAGGTAAAACGTTTGGCCATACGCGCCAGGGACGGCCAGATCACTGTGGATGAAATGACCGGAGGTACCTTTACCATTTCCAATGGTGGCGTCTTTGGTTCCATGCTTTCCACACCTATTATTAACCCTCCCCAAAGCGCAATCCTGGGGATGCACAATATTGTGGAACGTCCAATTGTTCGGGATGGACAAATTGTGATTGCCCCGGTAATGTTTGTGGCCCTTTCTTATGATCATAGAATTATTGATGGTCGCGAATCCGTTGGATTTTTGGTCGCCGTAAAGGAGGCCCTGGAAAATCCAAGTGAACTCTTAATGGATAACAATATCACAAAGGCTTTGGAACTTTAGGGGTTACCCAATTTTAGATAAAGCCTTTTTTTACTGTAATCAATTACCGCTTTTCCTTTTTTCAAAAGATCGGCCCCTATAATTCCATCAACAGGTCGGGAATCATGATTGGTAAGGGCTTGGTTAACATGGACAAGGTCAAATAGTACAATTTTTTGCCTACGCCTTTTCCATGCCCCAATTTCAATGGTATTATTGGTTGAAATCAAGGTTTCCATCTCAAGGGCCCCAGCTCCTGCGGCCTTGATATCCGATACTTCAAAATTTAAGTTGAAAAATTCAATCCGATCCATTCCAATACAAGTGTTGGAAGCTCCCGTATCCAGAATGAACCGTCCGGGAATTCCATTTATTGTCGCTTCCAGTTCAAAATGATTGGTCACCGTCATTTTTAGTTTGACCCTAGTGTAGTTTTTTGAATTGAGGAAAGATTTGAGCGAATCCATTCAGAAAATTTGCTAAGAGCCTGTTTGGGAGTTTATGATTGGAATTGTTATAGGCCATTTTTGTGCGGAACGAGGCACGACATAGCGAAAGCTATGGGCGAGCCGGTGCGATGGAAAAGCATAGCCATAGTTATGGACTAAAACTTTAACAATGTGCCGTGCAAAAAGGGACATAAGAAAACAATTGACAAATTCCCAAACAGGCTCTAAAGATAAACCTATTTTTGCAGCATGATTCTGACCGATACCCACACCCACTTATACAGTGAGGCTTTTGATGAAGACCAGGACTTAATGATGAAACGTGCAATGGACCTGGGCGTTAAACGTTTTTTTGTGCCTGCAATAGATTCAACGTATGCAGAAAGAATGTACAGCTTGGAACAGCAGTATCCAACAGCTGTTTTTTTGATGATGGGATTACACCCTACCCATGTTAAAGAGAATTATGAAGAGGAGTTGGAATTTGTTGAAAAAGAGTTCCAAAAGCGAAGCTTTTATGCAGTTGGGGAGATAGGGATCGACCTTTACTGGGATAAATCCTATCTAAAGCAGCAACAAATGGCCTTTGTGCAGCAGATCAAATTGGCCAAAAAATATAAGCTCCCCATTGTTATCCACTCCCGGGAATCCTTTGATGAAATTTTTGAAATCCTGGAACAGGAGAAGGGCGATGACCTTTATGGGATATTTCATTGTTTTACGGGGACCATGGAACAAGCACAAAAGGCGATAGCCTATAATATGAAATTGGGTATTGGAGGGGTAGTGACCTTTAAGAATGGAAAAATAGATCGGTTTCTTGGGCAAATTGACTTAAACCATATCGTGTTGGAGACAGACGCTCCTTATTTGGCCCCCATGCCGTACCGGGGGAAGCGCAATGAAAGTTCTTACCTTATTAAGGTGTTGGACAAACTTTCCCAAATCTATGGATTACCGCAGAAGGAAATTGCTCGGATTACGACGGAAAACTCAAAACAGGTATTTGGAATATGAAGGAACGCGCCAATATACTGTTGATTTACACAGGGGGGACTATTGGAATGGTAAAGGATTATGAAACCGGAGCCTTATCCGCCTTTGATTTTACCGAACTGCAAAAGAATATTCCGGAACTTTTTCAATTGGATTGTGACATTACCACGGTTTCCTTTAAAAACCCGATTGATTCCTCCAATATGAATCCAACCTACTGGGCCGATATTGTTGGGATTATAGGGGAAAACTATGCGGATTTTGATGGTTTTGTGGTATTGCATGGAAGTGATACCATGAGCTTTACGGCTTCGGCCCTAAGTTTTATGTTGGAGAATCTGGCAAAACCGGTTATACTGACCGGGTCCCAGCTTCCCATAGGTGATTTGAGAACCGATGCCAAAGAGAACTTAATTACTGCCATACAGATTGCCTCTTTAACGGAGAATGGCCAACCCGTGATAAGGGAAGTAGGGCTTTATTTTGAATACAAATTATACCGCGGTAACAGGACAACCAAAATCAATGCAGAACATTTTCAGGCTTTTCGCTCACTCAACTATCCAACGCTGATCGAGTCCGGGGTTAATCTAAAGATCAATTATCCCTATTTATTGTCCACCAAAGGGGAGAAGGGCTTACACGTACGTACCGAAATGGATTCCAGGGTAGGTATCCTAAAGTTGTTCCCCGGTATGGCCAGGGAGTTTGTGGAAGCTGTATTGAATGCAAAAGACCTTAAGGTGTTGATTTTGGAAACCTACGGTGCGGGTAATGCTTTTACCGATGAATGGTTCATCAAAATCCTGGAAGATTCCATTTTAAATGGTTTGCATATCGTTAATGTAACCCAATGCGTTGGGGGAGCGGTGGTGATGGGACAGTATCAAACCAGTGAACGGTTACGACAGATACAACTCATTAATGGAAAGGATCTTACAACGGAAGCTGCCGTGGCCAAGGCAATGTACCTCTTGGGAATGCAACTGCCATCGAGCCAATTCAGGGCGTTTTTTGAAAGGCCGCTACGGGGGGAAATGCAGCAAAATTAACGCCCCAAATTTCTTTAACTAATTATTTTTTTGTTTATTGGTCGGCCTAACTATTGAAAATAGAGAGGTGGCCGAGTGGTCGAAGGCGCACGCCTGGAAAGTGTGTATACACCAAAAGTGTATCGAGGGTTCGAATCCCTTCCTCTCTGCGAAGTTTAAAATTTTTTAATTTCTAAATTTTTATATCTTTAACATTATTAACTAACTAAAATTTAAGTTTGAACACGATGAAAAAAATATCCCTTACTCTGGCTACTGCCGGAATGTTTATTGTTGGTACCACAACTTCCTCTGCGGCCATGCTGCAAGAAGGGGCTGAGGCAAGCAAAGGATTTACCCAGGTATTGAAAGAGCAGTTCATTCAAGGTGGGCCAGTTTTTATGGGTATCGTATTGTTATGTTTAATTTTAGGTTTGGCCGTGGCCATTGAGCGTATCATTTATTTGAACCTTGCCAGCACAAATTCCGCTAAACTAAAACAACAAGTGGAAGATGCATTGGCTTCCGGTGGCGTTGAAGCAGCCAAAGAAGTATGCCGAAATACCAAGGGCCCCGTTGCCTCTATTTTCTACCAAGGTCTTGACCGTGTTGATGAAGGATTGGAGTCTGCAGAAAAAGCGGTTGTAGCTTATGGTGGGGTACAAATGGGACAATTGGAGAAAAATGTTTCTTGGTTATCCCTATTTATCGCAATTGCACCCATGCTTGGGTTCATGGGTACGGTAATCGGTATGATTGCGGCCTTCCAGAAAATTGCAGCTGTAGGTAACTTAAGTGCCTCTTTGATCGCCGGTGATATCCAGGTGGCGTTATTGACTACGGTTTTTGGTTTGATTACTGCGATTATCCTTCAAATTTTCTACAACTATATCATCGCTAAAATCGATAGTATCGTTAATGACATGGAAGACTCTTCAATCTCTTTGATTGATATGTTGGCTGCCCACAAGAAATAAGTAGTAACGGATAAACTATCGGAAAATGCATAGGATTTTAAAAATAATATTAATTGTAATAGGCATTATTGCGGCCATTATGTGTTTTTTCATGATGCCGGATGCAGCTGATCCAGAGGCTATCAATAGCACAGGAATTAGTGTGATGTTCGGGATTATGTGGCTGCTATTGGTTATTGCTGCAGTTTCAGCTTTGTTCTTTGGATTAAGGAAGATGTTGACAACAAAAGGCGGATTGAAGAAAGCACTTTTCTCCCTTGGAGGCTTGGTAGTACTTTTCATAATTGGCTATGCCTTGTCAAACAGTGAAGAAGCTGAAGCAGTAGTGCAAACTTTTGCGGGTAGGGATATTGAACCCACTACTGGAACTGTAAAGAACATCGGTATGATGCTTAACGTGTTCTTTGGAATGGTCCTAATAGCTGTTGCTTTGATGATATGGCCAGGGATCAAGAAATTAATTGGACGTTAAAAATTTAAAAACATGCCTAGAAGAAAAGGAGCACCAGAGGTCAATGCAGGTTCCATGGCGGATATCGCCTTTCTTCTGCTTATCTTTTTCTTGGTGACCACCACCATTGAAACGGATGCAGGATTGGATAGAATGTTACCTCCAGCGGAACCGCCGGAAGATGTTGATGTAGTTATTAAGCAGAAGAATATATTCACTGTAAACATCAATAGAAATGGTCAATTACTGGTAGAAGAGGAAATCTTGGACATCAAAAATCTAAGAAAAGAAGCTATTGCCTTCTTGGATAACGGTGGGGATGGTAGTTGTAATTACTGTAAAGGTAGAAAGGATGCTTCTTCTTCGGATAATCCGGAAAAGGCAATTATTTCCTTAAAGAATGATAGGGAAACCAAGTATTCCACCTATATCACGGTGCAGAATGAGTTGGTAGGTGCCTACAACGATTTAAGGAATAGGGAGGCCCAAAGACTTTATGGTCGTGATTTTACTGAAATGGAAGCAAAATATCTGAACCCGGAAACACCCTCGGCGGAAAGGGACGACCTAAAGCCCAAAGTGAAGCGGATTCAAGAATTGTTTCCACAGAAATTATCCGAAGCAGAGACCTCCGTTAATTAATAAAACCAAAGTAGATGGCTAAATTTGCAAAGAAAAAGGACGGGGATTTACCTGCGGTTTCTACGGCTTCCCTCCCAGATATTGTCTTTATGTTGCTGTTTTTCTTTATGACCGTAACGACGATGAAGGATAGCTCGCTGTTGGTGCAAAACACATTGCCCAATGCCAGTGAAGTTAAAAAGTTGGAGAAGAAAGATCGCGTTATTTATATTTATGTAGGTAAGCCCACCAGGGAATATCAAAGTGTTTATGGTACGGAGCCTAAAATACAGTTGAACGATAAGTTTGCTGATGTTAATGAAGTAGGGACGTACATTCTGGCGGAGCGTGCTAAAAAGCCGCAAGAACTACAAAATGTGTTGACCACTGCATTAAAAGTGGATAAGGATGCCAATATGGGCCTTATCTCGGATATCAAACAAAAGTTGAGACAGGTAAATGCGTTAAAGGTCAATTACACCACCTATGAGGGAGATGCTTTTAATAATCTCCAATAAGGTAGACCCTATCTAAAATGTACTTAAAAACGTCCCTTTCGGGGCGTTTTTTGTTTTCAGGGACGAACAGGGATTTAACAATTTTTTTGGAATGGTTATTGTGATTATTCGGCAAAGGGAACAGAATTCCTTGGCCATTAAAATTACGGTACCATGTCAAAACTAAAACAAGCCCCCGAAGTTAATGCGGGTTCCATGGCGGACATCGCATTTTTATTGTTGATCTTCTTTTTGGTGACCGCCTCAATTGAAACCGATGTTGGGTTGAATCGTATCCTACCAAGGGAAAGCACGGACCCATATGTAGAAATAAAAGCAAGAAATCTACTGGAGATCGGTATAAATGCCAAAAACCAGTTAATGGTGGAAGGGGATATCCTACCATTGGAAGAATTACGTACTAAAGTGGTTTCCTTTATTGATAATGGGGGGCTACAAACGGATGATAAAGACTTTTGTGGCTACTGTAAAGGGGAACGGCTTGCCCATCTTTCAGAACATCCGGACCAGGCCATTATTTCCATAACAACAAGTAGGGAGAGTGACTATGCCTATTATGTTTCGGTACAGAATGAAATAATAGGGGCCTATAACCTTCTTAGAAACCGGGAAAGTTCAAGGCTGTATGGAATAGCATACGAAACCCTTGTACAAAACTATGGCGAGGATATTGGCCCTACGGAGAAAATGGCCATAAAAGGGAAAATTGAGGGCATAAGGACCATGTTCCCTCAAAAAATAATTGAACCAGAAGTAATACATCAATAAAATTCGATACCATGTCACCAATTAAGAGAAACAACCCTACCAGGTTACCAGCTATTTCCACGGCATCATTACCGGATATCGTGTTTATACTTTTGTTCTTTTTTATGACGGTAACCACCATTAAGAATCAAAATCTTTTGGTGGAAAACCAATTGCCGATGGCCAATGAAGTGGATAAACTGGATAGAACGGACCGTATCATTGAGATTTTTGTAGGCCCTGTTCCATCCAATTCCAATGAGGTCGATAACGTTCCCATCAAAATACAAATTGAAGATAGATTGGTTGCCATAAATGAAGTAGACTATTATTCGCTGAAAGCATTGGGAGCGATGCCAGAACACCTCCAGAGGTCGGCAATGGTTTCCATAAAGGCCGATAATAAGGTAAAAATGGGCGTCATAACCGATCTTAAGAAGGAGCTCCAAAAAGTAAATCTTCTTAAAATCAACTATACAACGGTTGAAGGAAATGTGTTTAAAAATATGGAATTGAAATAAGGAGCCCTTTCCATTGGCCAAATGATCCATAGTTTTCTTTATTTTGCTTTATGCCAAGATTCCTTTTTATTGCGTTAACTTTTTTTTGCCTTGTGCAGAAGATATGTTCCCAAGAAGTCGAAACCCAAGAAGCTTTTGATGACAAATACCTGGAAGATCAATTTTATATTGGCCTTGGATACAATTTTTTGTTGAACAAACCGGAAACTGTTATCCAAAGGAACCTTTCCTATAACCTGCAATTGGGGATGATTAAGGACATTCCTTTAAATAAGAAAAGGAACTTTGGTTTGGGGATAGGCCTGGGTTACGGTACCAATTCCTACTATACCAATATTCTGGTCAATGAGACCAACAATGGAATAACATATGATCTACTGGTAGACGGGGATGGTGTGAACAGGAGTAAATTTGAGACCCATGGTGTGGAATTTCCGTTTGAGATCAGATGGCGGACCTCTAACCCCATAACCTACAAATTTTGGCGCGTTTACGCTGGAATCAAAACGGAATATCTTTTTTCAAGAAGGTCAAAACAGGTTTCAGATGCCGGAAGCGAAACATTTTCCAATCCCAATATTGAGCAATGGCAATATGGCTTAACCCTTAGTTTTGGGTACAATACCTGGAACTTGCACCTGTATTGGGCCTTAAGTGATTTTTTGGATGAAAATGCTGTTTTCAATAACACACCCTTGGACATTAGCCCCATCCGAATAGGAATTATCTTTTACGTTTTATAACCAGTACTTGAAAACAAAAAGCTGGGAACAACATCCTACGAGAAAACCTATGACAAGCTCTATTTTGGAGTGGGCCTTCATGAATAGTCGGGATGTTGCCACAAGTCCCGTCATAAAAGTGAAAATTGCAATCGCAAAAGTGATGTTGATTTCAAAATGAATACTCAACCCCACCAAATAGACCAAAATACTGCCCATTCCGAGTAAATGGACACTTGCCTTTATTCTGGCAAACAACAAAAGAAGCGTCGTAAATGAGGCAATGAGCAGACCAACAAAGAAGTAATAGAGTTCGTTGATGTAGTTCAAGGGAATTACTTTGTACAAGATCATAAAATGAATGATCATGCTGAGGTAAAGCGGATATTTGCGTTCCTCGAGTTTTGGGGCAAATATTGAGGAGATAAGTCCAAGGTTTCTCAATATTAAGAAGAGGATGATGGGGATGATCACCGTTAAAATAAAAATGGGCAAAACATTACCGCTTTGTAGTTGAAGGGAACTAAACTTGGGCGTGATCAGGAAGTACGATATGGTCCCTCCCATAGGGATGAATAGGGGGTGAAAAATGTACGAAACTCCTTTTAACAAATAGCGCATTAGATTTGTTTACGGAGACGGGCAACTGGAAGGCCCAACTGTTCCCGATATTTGGCAACCGTCCTTCTTGCGATGGGATACCCCCTTTCCTTTAAGATTTTTGCCAGTTTATCGTCGGTCAGCGGTTTTTTCTTATTCTCTTCTTTAATGACCGTTTCCAAAATCTTTTTGATCTCCTTGGTGGAGACGTCTTCTCCTTGTTCATTTTTCATGGATTCCGAGAAGAATTCCTTAATAAGCTTGGTACCGTAAGGAGTATCCACATATTTACTGTTCGCCACTCTAGAGACCGTGGAAACGTCCATATCGATCTGATCGGCAATATCCTTGAGGATCATGGGTTTCAGCTTCCGCTCATCACCGCTCAAAAAATACTCTTTTTGGTAGTGCATTATGGCGTTCATGGTAACAAAAAGTGTTTGTTGACGCTGTTTTATGGCATCTATGAACCATTTTGCTGCATCCAATTTTTGTTTGATAAAAAGTACGGTGTCCTTTTGGGATTTACTTTTATCCTTTGCGCTTTTATAGCCTTTGAGCATATTGGTGTATTCCTTGGACACATGAAGTTCTGGGGCATTTCGTCCGTTTAGGGTCAACTCCAACGTACCATCAACTATTCTTATGGAAAAATCGGGGACAACATGTTCCACAAATCTATTATTTCCCGAAAAAGAGCCCCCAGGCTTTGGATTTAGCTTTTCAATCTCCGCTATGGCCTCCTTTAATTCTTCCTCCGTAATGTCGTGTTTGGTCTGTAGCTTGCTATAATGCTTTTTGGTAAATTGTTCAAAGGACTTTTCTATGATTGCCAGGGCCAACGCTATGGAAGGACTTGGTTCCTTTCTGCGTATCTGTATGGCCAAACATTCGTCCAATGAACGGGCTGCTACACCGGGAGGGTCCAACTCCTGTACAATTTTTAAAACACTTTCAATGGTCTTTTCGTCCGTATAAATGTTTTGGGTAAAGGCCAGGTCGTCCATAATATCGGTGATAGGCCTTCGGATGTAGCCGCTTTCGTCAACACTGCCCACCAGAAATTCGGCAATGGCCCATTCCTCATCATTCAGGGAAACCGTGCTTAATTGGTTGATCAAATATTGATTGAAGGATATTCCAGCCGCATAGGGTATGCTTTTCTCATCGTCATCCGTGCTGTAATTACTTACTTGGGTACGGTAGTCCGGTATTTCATCATCACTTAGGTATTCATCTATGTTGATGTCATCCGTGGCTATGGTTTCACTGTCCTGATGGTCATCATAGGTATCCTCATAGGTGTCTTCCAATCTATCTGCATCCGCCTTTCCACTTTCCAATGCGGGATTCTCCTCCAGTTCCTGTTTTAATCGTTGCTCAAATGCCTGCGTGGGCAGTTGGATCAACTTCATTAACTGAATTTGCTGTGGAGATAGCTTTTGGGAAAGTTTAAACTGTAAGTGTTGTTTTAGCATTATACAGTGATGGTTTCCTTTCTTCTAAAAATAAAGAAATGAATTTAAAATTCCGCATTTTGGGGTGTACGTGGAAATGGAATGACATCTCGGATATTTCCCATACCCGTTGCAAACTGAACCAATCGTTCAAAACCAAGTCCAAACCCACTGTGCACGGCGGTACCAAATTTTCTTAAATCCAAATACCACCACAGTTCTTCTTCGGGGATGTCCAAATCAGCCATTTTTTGCTGAAGGACCTCCAAGCGTTCTTCCCGTTGCGAGCCACCAACAATTTCCCCAATCCCCGGAAACAGGACGTCCATGGCCCTTACCGTTTTTCCATCTTCGTTCAAGCGCATATAAAAAGCCTTTATGGTAGCGGGATAATCGAACAGGATAACAGGACATTTAAAGTGCTTCTCAACCAAAAAGCGTTCGTGCTCACTTTGCAGATCGGCTCCCCATTCATCAATCGGGTATTCAAACTTTTTCTTCTTATTGGGTTTTGAATTTCTTAGAATGTCAATGGCTTCCGTATAGGTTACCCGTTTAAAGTTGTTATCGACCACAAAACGCAATTTTTCCAAAAGGGCCATTTCACTGCGTTCTGCCTGGGGCTTGGTCTTTTCCTCATCCAATAGTCTTTTTTCCAAGAACTTCAGATCATCTTCACAATGCTCAAGAACGTATTTTAGTACGCCTTTGATAAAATCTTCGGCCAAATCCATGTTGGCATCCAAATCGTAAAAGGCCATTTCCGGTTCAATCATCCAAAACTCTGCCAAGTGACGGGAAGTATTGGAATTTTCGGCCCTAAAGGTTGGGCCAAAGGTATACACCTTTCCCAATCCCATGGCATAGGCCTCTGCTTCCAATTGTCCGGATACGGTCAAGTTGGTTTCCTTGCCAAAAAAATCCTCCTTATAGTTTACTTCCCCATCCTCGGTCAGCGGTGGATTTTTGGCATCCAGGGTGGTCACCCGAAACATTTCACCGGCACCTTCGGCATCGGAACCCGTAATAATTGGAGCGTGCATATAATAAAATCCGTTTTGTTGAAAGTAATTGTGGATGGCAAATGACAAAGCGGACCTTACCCGCATTACTGCGGAAAATGTATTGGTGCGTACCCTAAGGTGTGCCTTTTCCCGTAGAAATTCCAGTGAGTGCTTTTTGGGTTGGATCGGGTAGGTTTCGGCATCTGCCTTTCCATGAATAAAGAGATCTGTGACCTGAATTTCCACATCCTGTCCCCGTCCCTGGCTTTCCACCAAGTTCCCCTTGACCTTTATGGCAGCTCCGGTGGAAATGGAACGTATCACTTCTTCCTCGAAATTCCCATAGTCCACCACACACTGTATGTTTTTTATGGTGGAACCGTCATTTAAAGCAATAAATCGATTGCTCCTAAATGTTTTCACCCATCCTTCAACAATAACTTCTTGGGACTTTGCTTCTTCCCCCAATAACCGTTTAATGGAAAACGAATTCATCATAGGTAACCAAAATTAAGCCCCAAAGATAATTCTTTAGCCCAAGTAGAATAGGTATTTCTGCAAGAAAAACTAGTTTGTCCCCCCTTCATTATCCTGGGAAGGGAGTACATCGATATGTGGTTTTTTAAAGGTCTTTTTGTTGGCAATATTTCGCTCCAGGGATAGCAATAGGGAAGGGAGCAAAATCAAGTTGGACAACATGGCAAACAGTAAAGTGGCAGAGACCAATCCTCCCATGGCCTGTGTTCCCCCAAAACTGGAAATGATAAAAACGGAAAAGCCAAAGAAAAGCACTATTGACGTATAGAACATACTTACCCCGGTTTCCCGTAGGGCATTGTAGACGGATTTTTTAATGTACCATTTATTGGCCGTCAATTCCTGTCGATATTTTGCCAGAAAATGGATGGTATCGTCTACCGATATTCCAAAGGCAATGCTAAAGATTAAAATCGTGGAAGGCTTTATCGGTATCCCCAAAAACCCCATTAGGCCCGCGGTAATGACCAGGGGTAAGAGGTTGGGAACGAGGGAGATCAATATCATGCGAAAAGACCGGAACAGGTACGCCATAAAAATTGAAATAAGGCCTACGGCCAATGCCAATGACAATAATAAATTTTTAATAAGGTATTTGGTGCCTTTAAGGAATAATAGCGCTTTGCCGGTCATGTAAACATTATAGCGCTCCGCGGGAAAAATCTTTGAAATGGATTTCAACAGATCCCTCTCAATTTCTTCCATTCGCGGGGTCTTTACATCCTTCATAAAGGTAGTCATTCGTGCAATTTGGCCCGTACTGTCCACAAAACTCTCCAAAAGGTTCCCATTCTCGGAGGATTTTCTGGCCACGTCCATAATAAAGTTGTTTTCCTGGGTCGTCGGCAATTGGTAATACTTTGGAATCCCGTTATAAAAAGCCTGTTTGGAATACTTTACAAGGTTAACAACGGACAGGGTTTTGGAAAGCTCCGGAATTTCATCAATCTCTTGGGAGAGGGATTCCATACGTCGTAAAGTGGCCAATTTGGCAATGCCGTTCTTTTTTTTGGAATCGACAACCACTTCAACTGGCATAATACCATCGAACTCTTTTTCAAAAAATCGAATATCCTGGAAGAACTTGGCATTTTTGGGCAAATCTTCTATCCTGCTTCCCGTTATTTGTATTTGATAAATTCCGATAATGCTTAAAACCAGAACGGTAACGGCCGTGAAATACACTGCAATGCGGTGATTGCGAACTACCCGTTCCATCCAGTTTACAAAAGTATCCATCCACTTTTTGTTCAAATGTTTTAGGTGCTTGTACTTGGGAATGGACATAAAACTATACACAATGGGTATAATGCCGAGGGAAAGGATAAAAATGCATAAAATACTTAGGGAGGCGACAATTCCAAATTCTTTGAGCAAATCACTATCCAGGATAATGAAGGTTGCAAAACCCAAGGCGGTGGTTACGTTGGTCATTAACGTGGCGTTCCCAATTTTGGTAATGACCCGTTGAAGGGAAAGGGCTTGATTTCCGTGTTTTTTTACTTCTTGTTGGTATTTATTGATCAAGAAAATGCAGTTGGGGATTCCAATAACAATGATTAGGGGAGGAATCAAAGCGGTGAGGATGGTAATTTCATACTTGAAAAGACCCAATATTCCAAAAGTCCACATAACCCCAATGATAACCACACATATGGAAATAAAGGTGGCCCTAAAACTTCTAAAGAAGAAAAAGAAAATTAATGAGGTAACGGCGAGTGCGGCTATAATGAAGTTTCCTATCTCATCGATTATAATCTTTGAGTTCCAAGTTTTTATATAGGGCATTCCAGATACCCTAACGTCCAAATTGGTCTCATTTTCAAAGTTTTCGACCAGGTTTTCAAGATCGCTGAGAATGAATTCATTTCGAACGGAGGTATTTAAAATATCCTTGTCCAAATAAATGATCGTTCGTATGGTTCCGCTTTTCTTGTTGAAAATAAAGCTTTCATAAAACGGCAATTCTTGAAATAGTTTCGTTTTGATGGCCGAAACTTCCGCTTCGGAAGAAGGTTCCTTCTGAATTAGATCCTTGAGTACAAACTCTTGTTTTTCATTGTCTTTGATAAGTTCCTGTAGATTGTCCGTAGAGATGACCAAATCGACTTCTGGATTGGCCTGAAACTGTTTGCTCAAACGATTCCAACGATTAAAGTTCCCGGGAAGGAACAAAGAACTGTCCTGTACGGCCAGGACTATGGCATTGTCTTCCTGTCCAAAAATGGAAACAAACTCTTCATACTGTAAAGTCTCGGGGTGGTCATCAGGTAGCACATTGGCCTCGGTATTGGAAAATCGCATATGTTTCCATTGCAATCCCATAAATACGGTAATTCCAGTAATGATAAGTAGAATGATAATCCTATTCCTAAGAATAAGTCGCGCGGTACCGGACCAAAACCCTTGCAAAAACTCTTTTAACATGTACTGGAAATTGGCTGCAAAGGTAGAAAATGAAGAAGTCTAAGCCTAAAGGAATACCAAAACAATAACTAAACTTTCATAATCTCCGCCTCCTTTACATCAAGGATATCCTCCACTTTTTTAATGTACTTGTCCGTCAGTTCCTGTACATCAATCTCGGCATTTCCCAATAAATCTTCAGAGATATCCAATTTTTTAAGATCCTTGTTTGCATCTTGGCGTGCATTACGGATACTTACCCTGGCGTCTTCCGCCTCAGATTTGGCTTGCTTTACCAAGTCCCTTCTCCGCTCTTCGGTCAACGGGGGTACATTGATGATGACACTTTCCCCGTTGTTCATGGGATTGAAACCCAAGTTGGAGTTCATGATCGCTTTTTCTATTTCTGGGATCATGGACTTTTCCCATGGCTGTACGGAGATGGTTCGCGCATCGGGGGTATTGATATTTGCTACTTGCGATAATGGGGATTGGGAGCCGTAGTATTCCACCATTACAGTGGATAACATAGCAGGGCTTGCCTTACCCGCCCTAATCTTTATCAAGGCTTTTTCCAGATGGGCAATGGACCCATCCATACTTTCCTTGGTCGCATCCAATATAAACTGTACTTCTTCATTCATAGAAACGAATTTTCGTTTTGAAAATAGTCTTTGTGCCGTTAATTCACAACGGTTCCAATATTTTCCCCGGAAACGATCTTCATAAGATTGCCCCTGGTGTTCATGTCAAATACCAAAATGGGCAGTTCGTTTTCCTGACTTAGGGTAAAGGCCGTGGTATCCATCACTTTTAGTCCTTTGCTCAGTACTTCTTGAAAGGATAAAGAATCAAATTTGGTTGCCGTTTTGTCCTTTTCGGGATCCGCTGAATAAATACCATCCACTCGGGTTCCCTTTAAAATGACATCTGCTTTGATTTCGATGGCCCGCAAAACCGCTGCCGAATCTGTGGTAAAATAAGGATTTCCCGTTCCTCCGCCAAAGATAACCACCCTTCCCTTCTCCAAATGCCTAATCGCCCTTCTACGGATAAAAGGCTCGGCCACTTCATTTATTTTTATCGCAGATTGTACCCTGGTTTCAACACCAATGCCTTCCAAACCACTTTGCAGGGCGAGTGCATTGATGACCGTCGCCAGCATACCCATATGATCACCTTGAACCCGATCCATTCCTTGTCCAACACCTTTTAAACCCCTAAAAATATTGCCCCCGCCAATGACTATGGCCATTTCAACACCTTTATCCACTACCGTTTTAATGTCTTCCGCATATTCCTGTATCCTTTTGGGATCAATACCATATTGTTGTTCGCCCATCAAAGCTTCACCGCTCAGTTTTAGGAGAATTCTTTTGTATTCCATCTAAGGTGTTTTGAAATCCCGACAAAAATAATCAAAATTCTTTTGGCCTTACTCCCTGATTTCATTGGCCAATGGCGACTTTTTTGAATAAAAATGGATACTTTTTGTAACCTTTTATTTTTAAGTCAGTATTCCCTTTGAACACAAAAACCAAATGCAGCAACTAACTGACAACGCCTTAATGCTAAAAGTAAAATCCGGTGATTTGGACAAGCTGGGATTACTTTATGAGCGACACAAAAAACGGCTGTTCGGTTTTTTCTACAACCTGGACCATAATTCCGGGTTAAGTGAAGATTTGGTGCAAAACGTTTTTGTGAGGATGTTAAAGTACAGACATACCTACAGTGGCGATGGGTCCTTTTTGTCCTGGATGTTCAGTATGGCCAGAAATGTGAGGTATGACCATTACAAAAAGAACGGTCAAAAATATACGGAGCTGTCACAAGTGGAATACCGGATGGGGGATGATGAGACCGCAGAGGTCAAAATGGAAAGAAAGGACAATGTCTTCATAATTCAAAGGGCGATGATGCAGTTGGATTCGGATAAACGCGAGGTTTTGGTATTAAGCAAGTTCAAGGAAATGAAATTCAGTGAAATAGGAAAGGTTTTAGGTTGCTCGGAAGGGGCTGCAAAAGTCAAAGCCCATAGGGCACTAAAGGACCTAAAACAAATTGTTCACAGCATGCAAATAACATAATCCAATGAAAGGAGAGGAATTTGAAATTTTGGCCCTTGATTATTTAAGGGGAACACTTTCCGAAGATCGGAAAAGTGAATTTGAGGAACTTTTGAAAAGTGATGTTAAATACAGCGAACAATTGGACCAATTAAGGGTTGTTTGGGAAGTTATGGATGAGGTAAAGGTACCGGAACCCTCACAGGAAATGGACCACACCTTCTTTGCCGTGCTCAGCAATGAAATGAAAAATCAAAGAGGGAAAAAGCCCGTTTTGAAGGATTACCTGGATACGCTCCTGGGTTGGTTTATGAAACCCCAATTGGCTTATGGACTATTGTTTTTGGTATTGGTAGGAGGATATTTTTTGAATGTAAAAGAGGATGTTTCGGATGCTCCCACGACGACGGTAGCCGATTCCGAAACCGAAGAAGTACGTGGAAAATTAGTGCTTACCCTATTGGAGCAAAGCTCTGCGAACAGGCGATTGGAAGGCGTAAGTGAAGCCAATAAAATAGGGAAGGTGGACGATCAGGTCATCAACGCCCTTTTGCGAACCTTGAATAAAGATCCGAACGTGAATGTAAGATTGGCGGCAATAGAATCCCTTACCAATTATGTGGACAATCCAAAGGTCAGGCAAGGATTGATACAGTCCATACCCTATCAGGAGTCCCCAATAATCCAGGTCACCCTGGCCAATCTAATGCTCGCCCTGGAAGAAAAAGAATCCATTGAACCTTTTAAACAACTGTTGGAAAAACCAGAGTTGGATACCACAGTGAAGAAAAAGATTGAGAAAACCATAAAATCGATTATTTAAGTATTCATCAGCCTTTAGGGGCAAAATCAAATTACGAACAATCAAATTTTTAAATCATGAAACAATTAGCAGTAATGTTGGTGGTACTATTTTTAGTACCGGTTTTGGGCAGGTCCCAAGACAAGGTTTTTAAGGAAACCATTGAAAAGGAACTTTCTTTTGCCCATCAGAATAGGGAAAATACGTTGGTACTAAAAAATATTTTTGGGCCAATAACCGTAGAGGGTTACTCTGGAAAAACAATTCAAATCTCTGTGGATAAAGAGATCACGGCACGCAACCAAGAGGATTTGGAACTCGGTAAAAAAGAGTTGAGCCTAAAAGTAGTGGAGCAAGAAAACAGATTGGTTGTCCATCCAGATGCCCCATACATTAACTATAATGAGAAAGGACTTCGGTTTGATTGGTGCAATAATTATGAGGAACCCGATTATAAACATAAGCTGAGCTTTAAGGTAAAAGTTCCCAGGGGCATCAATTTAAATATAAGTACGGTAAATGACGGTGATATTTATGTGGCCAATACCAGTGGAAACTTTATTAAGGTGAACAATATAAATGGGGGGATAGACCTTAAAAACGTGGAAGGGAAAACCAATCTTCATTGTATCAACGGAGCGGTAAACGTTTCCTATGCCAGTAATCCAAATGAAGCCTCACGGTACTATTCATTGAACGGGGACATTACCATTACGTATCAGACCGCTTTGAGCGCCGATGTATCCTTTAAGAGCATGAATGGGGAGTTGTTTACTGATTTTGACGTTGAAAGACAGTATGTGAGAACCAAGAAGGAAACCAGTAAAAAACGTGAAGGAAAATTCAAATATGAATCCACCCCAATAGTTCAAATTGGAAACGGGGGGCTTCAATTGGAGTTCGAAACCTTGAATGGAAATGTATTTATCAAAAAAATCTAAGATTATGAAAAAGTATAGTATAGCACTAATAGCATGTTTCTTGAGCTTTGGGTTCCTGGCCGCACAAGAAAAGGAGATTGATTTGTTTTCGGTTCCCTTGAGCAATCCAAACAGTCCAGGAAAATTGATCGTAAACCAAATAACGGGTTCCATACAGGTGGAGGCTTATGATGGCAAAGAAGTAATAGTGAAAGCGACCGTAAGCGAAGGCCATGGACATTGTGATGGATGTGGGGATAGAAAGTCCGAAAGTAAGGAGGGGATGCGTAAAATCTCGACATCCAGCTTAAATATTGGTGCCGAGGAAGATGATAATGTAGTACGGATTCAAAATGAACTCTGGAACAAAAAAACGGATCTGTACATAAAGGTACCGACTGATTTTTCCTTAAAACTAAAAACCATCAACGATGGGGATATCACTGTTGAGGGCGTGAATGGCGAAATGGAAATCAGTAATATCAACGGGCATATCACCTTGGAATCCGTAAGTGGCTCCGTCTTGGCCAATACCACCAATGGAGAGTTAAAGGTGACGTTTAACAGCATTTCAAGCGGAAAAGACATGGCTTTTAGCAGTTTCAATGGGGATGTGGAAGTGCTTTTTCCCAAATCCCTTAAAGCCAACGTAAAAGCAAAATCGGATATGGGGGATGTATATACCGACTTTGATATGGCAGTATCCAAAAACGAACCCCAGGTAGATAAGAGCAACTCGTCCGGAAAATATCGGGTAAAGTTGGAGCAATGGGTGAAGGGAACCATTAATGGTGGTGGTCCGGAGATGTTATTTAAAACCTTTAATGGGGATATCATGATAAAGTCAAGGTAAATGCCGCATCCAGACCACAAAAAAGGCCCCAACGTACGTTGGGGCCTTTTTTTATTTTTTTGGGAATTCCCTTTATCCCAGGGCAACCCGCGAAAAACCGGTTACTTCCAAAGTGGAATCCACGGATTTTACATATTGTGCAACACTTTGCTTGCTATCCTTAATGAAGGTTTGGTTCACCAAGGTATTGTCTTTAAAGAAACGTTTTAGTTTTCCTTTGGCAATATTGTCCAACATGGCCTCTGGCTTTCCTTCCTGACGCAGTTGGTCTTTGGCAATCTCGATTTCCTTATCGATAATGGATTGATCTACACCTTCTTCATTCAACGCGACAGGGTTCATGGCAGCAGCTTGCATAGCCACATCCTTGGCAGCTACATCGGCACCATTAACATTTGCGGAAAGGCCCACCAAAGTGGCAATCTTATTACCGGCGTGAATGTAAGAACCGACAAAAGGGGCATTTAATTTTTCAAAACTCCCTATTTCTATTTTTTCCCCGATAACACCGGTTTGTTCGGTCAATTTTTCGGAAACACTCATTCCGTTATATGAAGCGGCAAGGAAATCATCTTTGGAATCAAAACCCAGGGCCAAATCGGCCAATTCATTGGCCAAACCAACGAAAGAGTCGTTTTTGGCAACGAAATCCGTTTCACAGTTCAGGGAAATGATCACCCCAGAGGTGTTGTCGCCATTTACTTTGGCGATTGCAGCACCTTCCGAAGAATCCCTGTCAGCCCTTTTGGCAGCAACCTTCTGTCCTTTTTTTCTTAGAATTTCAATTGCTTTTTCAAAATCCCCTTCTGCTTCAACCAATGCTTTTTTGCAATCCATCATTCCTGCACCGGTCATTTTTCGCAACTTGTTTACGTCTGCGGCTGTGATATTTGCCATTTTGTTACGTCTTTTAAAAGTTATGTAAAGTAAAGCACGGTAGGTGTGCTTAGTTTTAGCTCAATGTTAAATTACTCTTCAGAATCTTCAATTCCGCCTTTGACACTGTCCTGCCATTCCTGTAATTCGTCCCATTTTCCATCAGCGGCCATTTTGGCTTGTTTGCCCCAGGAACTTGGATCCAAATGGGCCAATCTTGGACTGGATTCGGTCAAAATGGTTTTTACCTTATCCGCTGCCGTTTTTGCCAAATCTGCAAAGGTAGCAATACCGGCGGCCACCAAAGCTTCTGCTGTTTTTGGACCTACACCTTCAATTTTGGTCAAATCATCCGGTTTTGCTGCTTTTTTCACCGCTTTTGGGGCAGCCGCTTTTTCTTCTTTAGGGGCTGCTTCCGCTTTTGGCTGTTCAGGAGCGGCTTCCTTTTCGGCTTGTTTGTCCGCTTTTCGTTCCGCTAGACCTTCGGCAACGGCACTCGTTACTTCGGACATGATGATTTCTATGGATTTTCCAGCATCATCATTGGATGGGATTACAAAATCAATTTGTCTTGGATCGCAGTTGGTATCGACCATGGCAAAAATTGGAATGTTCAATTTTTGGGCCTCCTTTACCGCAATATGTTCCCTCATGGTATCCACGATAAAGATAGCACCAGGCAATCTGGTCATATCTGCGATGGAACCTAGGTTTTTTTCCAATTTCCCCCTAAGACGGTCTACTTGCAATCGCTCTTTTTTGGAAAGGGTGTTGAATGTTCCATCTTTCTTCATTCGATCAATGGAAGTCATCTTTTTTACTGCCTTTCTAATGGTGACGAAGTTGGTCAACATCCCTCCGGGCCATCGTTCCGTAATGTAGGGCATGTTTACTTTGGACACTTTGTCCGCCACGATGTCCTTGGCTTGTTTTTTAGTGGCCACAAAAAGGATTTTACGGCCAGAGGCAGCAATTTTTTTCATTGCTTCCTTGGCTTCTTCCAATTTTGCGGCGGTCTTGTAAAGATTGATAACGTGGATTCCATTACGCTCCATGTAGATATAGGGCGCCATGTTGGGATTCCATTTGCGCGTTAGGTGGCCAAAGTGGACACCTGCTTCCAATAAGTTTTTAACTTCTGTGTTGTTTGCCATTTTGTTACTTAGTTTACGTTCCGTTGAGATAGCAATGTCAAGGTGGTCATCTTTTAGGGAATTGCCCTTGCCATTTAGATGCTAAACTAATTTCCAAAAGGTCGATTTTCCTTTTTGGAACAACGACAACTTTTTGTTTTAAAATTTAATGCCGACACTTAGGGTCGGGTTTTCAATGAACCTTGCCTGAAATACATCAAGCGTGATATAAAAAGCACGGCGAACCGTGCATAAAATTTAACGTTTGGAGAATTGGAATTTCTTTCTCGCTTTTTTCTGACCGAATTTTTTACGCTCCACCATTCTTGGGTCACGTGTCAAGAGGCCTTCCGGTTTTAGGATATTCCTGTTCTCCTCATTGATTTCGCACATTACCCTGGAAAGGGCCAAACGCACTGCTTCGGCCTGACCAGTGATACCGCCACCGTAAACATTCACCTTAACATCATAATTGCCATCGGTTTCCGTTAGGGAAAATGGTTGTTTCACCTTATACTGTAGGGGAGCAGTGGTAAAATAATCCTCCAGTTTTTTGTTGTTTACGGTAATATCACCGTTACCTTCGGAGACATATACTCTTGCTACTGCAGTTTTTCTTCGTCCTATTTTGTGAACTACCTCCATTATCTGTAGTCGTTTAAATTAATGGCCTTGGGTTTTTGTGCTTCATGGTTATGCTCAGCTCCCGCGTACACTTTTAGGTTGCGGAACAAATCTGCACCCAATTTGTTTTTTGGAAGCATTCCCTTGACTGATTTTTCTACCAATCGCTCAGGATGTTTGTTCAACAATTCACTTGCTGTTGTGGAGCGCTGTCCACCTGGATAACCAGTATACCTCAAATAGGTTTTGTCTTCCCACTTATTCCCGCTCAATTGAACTTTTTCGGCATTGATAACAATTACATTATCACCACAATCAACATGGGGGGTAAAGTTGGTTTTGTATTTCCCTCGTAGGATTTTGGCAACCTTGGAAGCCAACCTCCCCAATGTTTGTCCTTCGGCATCGACCAAAAGCCATTCCTTGTTAACGGTGGCTTTATTGGCAGAAATTGTTTTATAACTTAATGTGTCCATTTCTGTGAAACGTGTTAAAAATCAATCCGTTTTCGTTAAACGGGCTGCAAATGTACAATTATTAGATTGAATTACAAATGCATAGGATGGAATATTTTTCCAATTTCAACTTCATCATTTTGGCCTACAAAAAACCCTCCTCTTTATGTTAAAAAAACCAAAAAGAAAATTGAAAGTGTAACTATTAAGAAATCGCCGAGTCTTTACTACACATCAATCAAAAAACGAACGGCCGTGTGTAAACCAACCCTTACCATTCTTGCCCTATTGTTTCTATGGAGTTCATTTTCCCAGGACATGGCCCAAGCGGATACCGAAAAGGGCAAGACAGGGGAACCCGAAGTAATTGCCAAAAAGATTTACGTTACCCAGGGCATAGGTGAAAAAACACCTCCTGCAATAGATGGATTACTTAACGATCCCATTTGGGATATGGTGGAATGGGCAGGGGATTATATTGAAAACCAACCCGATGAGAATACACCCCCAAGCTTCCAGACCAAATTCAAAATTGTTTATGATAGCAAATACCTTTATATAGGAGTACGGTGCTTGGATGCCGAGCCGGAGAACATTGTTCGGAGAATGTCCCGAAGGGACGGTTTTGATGGCGATTGGGTAGAGTTCAATATCGATAGTTATCATGATAAAAGGACGGCATTTTCCTTTACCGTTACTGCTGCAGGGGTAAAGGGAGACGAATTGGTTTCCGAAAACGGCAATAATTGGGATGATAGTTGGAACCCCATCTGGTATACCCGTACCAATGTGGATGAGGAGGGCTGGACAGCTGAATTAAAGATTCCTTTCAGTCAAATCAAGTTTGGAAAGGAACAGGATCAGGTTTGGGGATTGCAATCCACAAGACGGTTTTTTAGGGAGGAGGAACGTTCCCTATGGCAGCGCATACCACTGGATGCCCCAGGATGGGTAAGCGAATTTGGGGAACTGCACGGTCTTAAGGATATAGAGCCACAGCACCAATTGGAAATTCAGCCGTATACCGTGGCGAGTGGTGAGACCTATGAAGCGGAAGAGGACAATCCATTCCGTACGGGCGAGGAGACCGATCTGAATTTTGGCCTGGATGCCAAGATTGGGATTACCAATGATTTGACCCTAGATCTAACGGTCAATCCGGATTTTGGTCAGGTTGAAGCGGATCCCTCGGCTATCGCATTGGATGGTTTCCAGATTTTCTTCCGGGAGCAACGACCGTTCTTTGTGGAGAACAATAACATATTCAACTTTAATCTATCCCGGTCAGAGGCGGGAAACACCTTTGGGTTTGACAATGTGTTCTACAGTAGACGAATTGGAAGAAACCCCCAGGGGTCCCCGGATACGGAAGATGGGGAGTTTGTGGACATTCCGGACAATACCCAAATTATTGGAGCGGCAAAATTCAGTGGTAAGACCAAAGATGGATGGGCGATAGGCGTATTGGAAAGCGTTACCGCAAAAAAGTATGCGACCATTGATACCAATGGTGAACGAAGAAGGGAGGTCGTTGAGCCATTGACCAACTATTTTGTAGGACGGCTGCAAAAGGATTTTAATGATAGGAATTCCTACATAGGAGGGATTTTCACTGCGGTAAATAGGGACGCCCTAGGTCAAAATATCGATTTTTTACATCGACAGGCCTACACCGGTGGATTTGATTTTAAGCACCAATGGAACAACCGGGATTGGTATGTTGGCGGGAATGTTAATTGGAGCCATGTTAGGGGCAATGCCGAAGCCATTCAGAATACGCAGGAATCCATTACCCATTTGTTCCAACGGGTTGATGCCGATCATGTAAACGTGGATGAAGATCGAACTTCGTTGACCGGAACGGGCGGTAACCTTCAATTGGGCAAAGCAGGTGACGGGCACCTTATGTTTGAAACAGGGGGAACATGGCGCTCCCCTGAATTGGAGCTTAATGATATTGGTTTTCAACGACAATCGGACGATATACGGCATTATACCTGGGTGGGTTATCGAACCCTTAAACCGGATAGTACCTTTAGGCGTGTAGGTATCAACTATAACCATTGGAGCGTTTGGGATTTTGGGGGTAACCACAATGAGCTTCGCTTTAATACCAATAGCTGGCAAAATTGGGCCAACAATTGGTTCTCAAATTTGGGTATCAATTATGCCCCGATCCAATATTCCAATTTTGCCCTGCGGGGAGGACCAAGGCTAAGACGTTCCCCAGAGGTCAGTTTTTGGAATGGAATAGGGACCGATGGACGGAAAAAGCTTCGCTTTAACATATTTCATAATGGCAGAAAAGCCCTGGATAACTCCATACAACGTTACAGCATAGAATTTGGCTTTCGCTATCAACCTATGGATGCGCTGCGTATCTCGGTTTTTCCGGAATATAGTATCAATAATGATAAGCTTCAGTACATTGACAATATTGATACGGATAATGGGGTGCGGTATTTGAACGGGGAAATAGAACAGCGTACCTTGAGCATGTCCGTTCGACTCAATTATAATATCAATCCCAACCTAACCGTACAGTATTGGGGACAGCCTTTTATCTCCCGGGGTAGGTATTCCAATTTCAAACATGTTACGGATGCCACTGCCAGGGAATTTAACAATCGTTTTTTGCAGTATGATTCCAATCAGATCTCTTTCTCGGAGGAAACCTATGCCGTTGATGAAAATTTGGATGGGCAAACGGATTTTAGCTTTGATGATCCTGATTTTGCCTTTGTGCAGTTTCGTTCCAATCTGGTCATTCGTTGGGAGTATATTCCCGGCTCTGAAATCTTTCTTGTGTGGTCCCAGGACATTTCCCAATCCGGTGACCCTTCCAATGGGTTGTTTGCCAATTTGGAGGATAATGTTTTTGGGCAGACCGCACAGAATATCTTCTTGCTCAAGGCCACGTATCGATTTGTTTTTTAAAGGAGTGCTGTTCCTGTCGTTTTTTTGTGTATTTTGAATAACCTCCAAAGAACGTGCAAATGAAAAGCAAGGTTTTGGTATTTGTATTCATTTTCTCTTTTTAACCATATGCTGATGAATATGGCATGGATAAAGCACTTGTGGATACACGCCATTTTATTGGGGTTAGGGAGGTGGAGGAGTAAAATGGTCTTATTCACAGTCCTATTTGGGATGCACGGAAATCTATTTTTCTATATAAAAGTACCTTTATTATAGGTATTTTTCTTTTATTGGGAAAGTACGATTGGAGGTGCACTGTTGGCCAAATCGAAACCAATAGAATTAAAGGTGACCAAATCACGGAAGAAAAAATATGCTCAGGTGCTCTGTTTGGGGTTCTTACTTTCCTTGGGATGTGTAGATCCCGTTGAACCCGAATTTGATTTTAAGAGCGGTGTTATTTTTGTTGAAGGACTTATTTCAAATGACCCAAAGACTTCAATTGTACGAGTTTCGCAAAATAGCATGAGGGGCAACGCATTTATCCGCAGTGCCACGGTTTCCGTAAGGAATACGGATACCAATGCGGTAACTGAATTGTTTGAGGATAATGGCAGGTATTTGCTCCCCGAGGATTTTACCGCCGCTGTTGGCGACACTTTTGAGTTAACGGTCACTTTACCGGATGGTAGGCAATATCAGTCTTTGCCGGAGGAAATAAGGGATTCGGTTCCGATTTTGGATATAGAGGCCAGGTATGATCCCGAGTTGGTGTTTCGGGAGGCTTCGGAAAGCTTTGTTCCAGGGCACACCCTTCATGTGAGTTTTGAAGATCCGGAAGAAGATAATAATTATTATTTCTGGCGGTTTACTTCATTTGAAAACCTTTCTTTTTGTCAACGTTGTTTTGACGGCATATTTAGAAATGGGGCCTGTCAAAATAATTCCCTTAGTGAAAGTGAGATACGAAAATCCTTTTATACCTACCGATGTGAAACCCCCTGTTGGCGCATTAGATTTAATGAAAGTGTTGAAACATTTGCCGATGAGTTTTCAAATGGCTCCCTGATTGAGCAATTGCCGGTTGGGAACGTGTTACTGTACACAAAGGAGGATATTCTGGTGCAATTGCAACAATATGCGCTATCCGAAAGTGCGTATAGGTATTATCAAGTATTTAAGGATATTGTTGATAATAATGGGGGGTTCAACGCTCCACCACCCGCTGCTTTGATTGGGAATATGTTTGCAGTACATGATGAGAACGAATTTGTGATCGGTAGGTTTACGGCTACTTCGGTAGTTTCCCGTTACCTGTTCATTGACCGCACTACAATAAGCGAGTCCCAAATTGAAGAAAGGATTATGGTACAGAATGAAGAATTTGGGGAGGTTCCCCTGCCTACAAGGAATACGGCTCCATGTGAGGAATTACCAAATCGGACGGGAGTCCGCCCAACCGGATGGATCAATAATTAAGCGTAATGAAACCTGTTCATCACATCACTGGATTACTGCTTTGCCTGTCTTGTTTTATGGGGTTGGGCCAAACCGAGCCCCAAGAACATGAATTGACGGTTAAAGTGATAAATGATGCCACGGGTTTTCAAATGAATGATGCCGATATTTTTATTGAGCCCTGTTCATGTGGAGGAATTTCGGATGTCAACGGGCAATTTTCCATTAAACTGCCGGAAGGAGCATATAAGGTGACGGTTTCTTTTATCGGGTATACAAATAACATACAGAATATTGTGCTGAACCGAAATACATCTGTTTTGGTCCGTATGATCGTTGAAGAGGAAAAATTATCCGAGGTCATCGTAAGGGCAAAAAAGGCAAATGACCATTTACTGTCCCCAGAAATGGGCGTTTTGAGGTTGGAACCCCAAACACTTAAAAAAATACCAACAGCGGCAGGCGAGTTTGATATTTTAAGGGGAATGACCCTTTTGGCAGGAGTAAACAATGCGGGCGATATCAGTAATGGATTGTCCGTTAGAGGTGGGTCCCTGGATCAAAATCTTGTGTTATATGACGAGGCCCCTGTTTTTAATCCTACCCATTTATTTGGGCTTTTTTCTGTTTTTACACCAGATATGCTGTCTTCCGTGGATTTATATCGCGCAAACATTCCAGCGAGATATGGGGGAAGGATTACCTCTGTGTTGGATGTGAAGACGCAGAACCCCTATGTGGATAAGTTAAAATTGAACGGGGGAATTGGTCTGGTCTCCAGTAGATTTTCATTGCAAACCCCATTGATAAAGGACAAACTTAGTATGGCGATTGGAGGTAGAGCGGGCTTTACCGATTTTTTACTCCCCCTGTTTTCTGAACGCTTGGACAATACCAAAGCCCGGTTTTACGATGCCACCCTTAAGCTTTTGTATTTGGCAGGTCCCAAAGATCAAATTGCATTTACGGGATTTTACTCAAAGGATTTTTATCAGCTGGATTTCATTTCGCAGGTTGAAAATATCAGTGCAGAAAATAACCAATTCGATTTCAGGACACTGAACGGGACTTTAAAATGGCTGCATACGTTTGATGATACAAGCATGTTGAAGACCGCATTGGTTTCGAGTGATTACCTTCCCAAGATTATTTTCCCAGAAATAGATAGTTCAAACGAAATATTGTATGATTCAAGAATCAGATATTTAAGTCTGTCTTCGGAGTTTTCAAAGGAAGTAAACGATAGGTTTGACTATTATTTGGGTTTTCAAGGGAATCGATACGATATTGATCCAGGAAATCTTAACCCTGGACAGTCCACCAGTATAAGGTCGGTCAATTTAAACAGGGAGACAAGTTATGTATTGTCCACATTTTTAAATACCAATTGGTCCGCCAATACGTTTTTGTCTCTTTCTTTGGGGCTTCGCCATAATTCCTACCTGCTTGTTGGTCCTTTTGAGCAGCCTGTTTTCAACGATTTGGGTGCAGATATTGAGGATACACGTTTCTTTGAAAAAGGGGAAGTCGCAACCTCTTATCACGATTTGGAACCCAGATTGGGTGCTGTATTGAATATTAATGACCAAAGCACGGTTAAACTGAGTTATGCACGACTAAATCAATATTTGCAGAACGTGTTCAATGCAACCACACCCTTACCTACTTCCAGATGGAAAACTGCGGATGAAAATATTAAACCGCAAAGAGGGAATTCGTACAGTATTGGGTTTTATCATTTGTCGGAAAAGAGCAAAATTGAGATGGGTCTTGAAGCATACTATAGAAGGACACAAAACAATTTAACCTTTAGGCCGGGGGCAGACTTTTTTCTGGAAGAATTTTTACAAAATTCAGTGGTGCAGGGAGAGGGAAGGAACTATGGGGTAGAACTGAGCTTTAGAAAACCAAACGGGAAAGTCAATGGTTGGCTGAATTATACTTGGTCCAGAAGTGCATTGCGTACCAATGATCAAATTCCTGCAAATAGAATCAACAACAACCAATGGTTCAATTCAGATTTTGATAGGCCCCATGTCTTGAATGCTACCATCAATTTTGAAGGGGATGCTTTTAATACATGGAGCCTAAACTTTACGGGACAATCGGGTAGGCCATTTACCATCCCCAATGGGGTAGTTGAGTTTGAAAATATAGATGTGCCTCTTTTTCTGGAACGCAATAATGCAAGGCTCCCCCTTTACCATCGATTGGATTTTTCATGGAAGGTCAGGTATTCCAAAAAAGCAAACAAACGCTGGGTGGGGGATTGGACGTTTACCATTTATAATGTCTATGGCAGGCGCAATCCTATCAACGCTTTTTTTGATCAACGTACCGGAATTGAAAATGCAGACATTTTTGGGTCAAGCCCTCTAGGTTCCTATGAAATTGCACTGCTCAACAGCCCATTATTTGCATTGACGTATAACTTCACGTTTCAATGACCACTTGAGAATTCTTCTTACGCTTTAATAAAGGCCACATATCGATTTGTTTTGTCCCGGAAGCCTTGCCTCGGGGGGCTTATAGAAAGTTAAACAACATAGGGACCAAGGGTCAAGATAGGGCAACTCCTGTTCTTGGGGCTTGGAGCACGGCGATCTTAATACTGATACCTCGATGGCGCTACCGGAGGTAGTGCATTCATTTTATGGGTTTTACACTATAACCCCTTTTTTATCGTTCTTGATTCACTACCAAATAACTAAAACGATGAAAAAGAATTGGATTTTAATAGCTATTGCTACAATGACCTTTTTTGCATGTTCAACGGATAACGAGGGCAACAACGATGAATTGGAAACGAGCGCCCTGGTAGGTACGTGGAACATGACCGATGTCCGATTTAGTGAGGATCCCAACGATTTGACGTTAAATTTGGCCGATGAGTTGGTTGACCAACTTGTACAGGAAAATTGTGTATTGGTCAGTTTTACGTTTAATGCGGACGGAACGGTTTCCAGCACGGATAGACTGAATTTTATTGAATTTAATGCTGGGCCCATGGGATTGGATGTTTCATGTCCAACAGAAAGTGAAAGTGAAACAGGCACCTGGACTTTGGAAGGAAATCAACTCACTGTTAATAATGGTAGCGGAACTACGGAAACCCTAACCACTGTATTGGAAGGAAATACCTTGATCATCGCGGGAGAGGATATTGACGCCAATAACTATGCGGGCGCCGAAGTGGTGTTTACAAGGGAATAAAACGTACTGAAGGAGTAATCCAAAAGCCCACTGCTATTCAGTGGGCTTTTAGTTTTTGTAAGCTATCGACCAATGCGGCATTGGCTTCTTGGTCTCCAATGGTAATCCGTACTTTTCCCGGTGCTCCAAATTGTGATACGGGGCGGACCATAATCCCATGTTCCATTAAGCTATTGGTGAATTCCATCTCCGGAAGGGGAGGGTCCACGATAAAAAAGTTGGCCTGGGTGGGCCAAAAGGGAATTCCTAACGAAGTGAAGGAACTTTCCAGATATTTCCTGCCTTCATGGACCGTTTTTACCGTTTTATTTAAGAATTCATGGTCACTTAAGGCCCCAATAGCAGCCTCCAGGGAAGTCAGGGGCATTAAAAACGGTTTGTGGATCAATCGGATATAGTTGGCTATGGTTTTGGTGGTATAGGCATACCCAATCCGTAAACCTGCCAATCCATAGGTTTTGGAAAAACTGTTTAAGGCTATAATATTGTGGCCATTCTGTACATAAGGTAAAGCCGTGGTATAATCGGGGGCATCCGCAAAATGATGATAGACTTCATCAAAAACGATTAGAATATTTTTGGGGATACGTTTAAGAAAATCCTCTAGGACGGGTTTGGGGATATACGTTCCCGTTGGATTGTTTGGGCTGGTTAAAAAAATAATTTTTGTTCGATTGGTAATGGCGTTCAAAATACCTTCCCTATCCAATTCATAATTGGGTAGGCCCAGTGGAATATCGATTTGTTTGGCACCGTACCAGCGGGAAAAAACGGAGTAGGGCAAAAAACAGGGATTGGAAAAAATAACTTCGTCCCCTTCGTTGATAAAGGCGCGAAGCAGCATATCGATGATTTCGGAACCACTATTTCCCGTAACAAATTGGTCCACATGCAATTCTCCCTTAAAATCGTTGACCAATGCCTCCCGCAATCGAATATCCGTTTGATCTGGATAAAGGGCAATCTTATGTATTGCGGATTTTAATCCTTCAATTGCCAAGGGAGATGCTCCCAGCGGATTTTCGTTGGAAGAAAGCTTATAGATTTTTTTGTCCGAGAGCGGGATATTTTTTCCGCCTTTATAGACCTCTTTAGGTTCTAGAAAAGGTTTGAAGATGGATGCTATTCCTTTGTCCATTACTTAAAGATTTTCCGCATACATGAGAATGGTCATTGCCTTATGGGTATGGTCTTCTTCCAGCACCTTTTGTGCCAACCAATGGAGTTGTTTTTTGTGTTTGGCGGTATTTCCTTCCATTTTTTTTGCCATCATTCTAATTTCATCATCCGCTTTGATCGCTTCAATTTCTTCCAAGGTTGGAAGGGATTCCAAATTCCCAAGACGACCCAAATTGTTTCCCGTCAATACTTTGCTTTCCCGAATTTCTTTTGGTAATCCATCAACACCGATCCCTTTGGTCCTTATGGGCTTTGGAATTTCAAAAAGTGCCTCATCATTGGCCCGTATGTACCAATTTCCACCCATTCTACCCACTAAATCCAATTTTTGGGTATCCAGCTTGCCTTCCGTGAGATAAGTGTCATTGATATGGATACGTTGTACTTTGGCCAAAATCAAATTCCCTGCACCTGGAGTGTCCGCAAGTTCAATAATTTCGGTTACAACACATTCAAAGGAAACGGGTGCTTCACCTACCCGTGGCGGTTTTACCGTTTCACTTGGTACGGGGGTAAGTCCGGCCTTTACAAACTCATTTACCTCTTTTTCATAAGCCGTACTGGACAATGACATCTGTTCAACTATGGGATGGTTCACAATATTGATGACTACCTCCGGCACTTCCTTCACGTTTTGGTGGGAATGCTTCAGACTATTGTCACGTCCACTTCTGGCAGGGGAAAATATGAGCACGGGCGGATTGGAACTGAATACATTGAAATAGCTAAAAGGGCTTAGGTTTACATTCCCTTCCCTGTCAATGGTACTGGCAAAACATATGGGTCTGGGCGCTACTGCCGTCAATAGGATTCCATGTAGATCAGGTTGGGATATGATATTTGGATCAATCGTTTTTATGCTCATAATCGTTTTTTCTGCCCTTTTTTTTGACAAAGATAAATCTAGGTGTAAAACTTGTGGGTTCCCTATAAAATTGTCATATCGAAAGTCTGCCCAGTTAAGGGTAATAAGGAAGGGAGTCCCCAGTAATGGATTTCCCGATCGCTTCGCTCTTATCGAATTGACATAATAGACCTCATTTGGCTGGTAAAACCTTGGTGGTTACCTCACCAAAACCTACACGAATATCGCCTTTTTGGGCATAACCCCGCATGGTTACGGTATCACCATCCTGGATAAACTTCCGTTCGGAACCGTCGTTCATTTGAATGGGCTTGGTGCCCATCCAGGCCAATTCCAACATGGATCCAAAGCTGTTTTCCTCCTTTCCCGAAATGGTTCCCGAAGCCATCATATCCCCAACATGCATATTACAACCGTTTACGGTATGGTGTGCCAATTGTTGGGCCATATTCCAGTACATATACTTGAAATTACTATGGCAAACGGTCGTTTCCTTTTCATTTTTAGGGGAAATCCCTACTTCCAAATTGATGTCATAGTTCTTTTTGCCTTCATACTCCAAATAGGGGAGTACCTTGGGTTCTTGTTTTGGTCCTTCAACCTTAAAGGGTTCCAAGGCTTCCAAGGTTACGATCCAAGGGGAAATGGAGGAGGCAAAGTTCTTTGCCAAAAAAGGGCCAAGTGGGACATATTCCCATTTTTGGATATCACGGGCGGACCAATCATTGAAAAGCACCAAACCAAAAATATGATCCTCGGCATCGTTGGTGGAAACAGCATTTCCCATTTCCGTATTTTTCCCTACAACAAAACCCATTTCCAATTCAAAATCCAAGCGTTGGGTAGGTCCAAAAATGGGTTGTTTGGCATCCTTGGGAATGGTCTGTCCCTTAGGACGGTAAATAGGTTCCCCGCTTGGAATTATGGAACTTGCCCTTCCGTGATAACCTACCGGAATATGCTTCCAATTGGGTAAAAGGGCATTCTCGGGGTCACGAAACATTTTGCCTACATTGGTGGCATGCTCAATACTCGAATAGAAATCCGTATAATCCCCTACACAAACGGGCATATGCATTTGGGCTTCGGATTGCCTCACAAACAAGTTTTGTTTTCCAGCCAGGATGGAGCTGTCATCCTGTAGCCATTTTTGAATATCGGTCCGTACTTTGGAAGTCATTTTTTTACCTAAAGCAATAAAGTCATTTAGGTCATCGCGTTCAAGGACCGAGACTTCAAAATCAAAAGCTCCAAGCCTGTGGACGGCCACCAAATCCAGGATATGGTCTCCAATCGCCACTCCGGCACGTGGACTCCTATCCTTTGTTGAGAATATGCCAAAGGGAATATTGTGTATTGAAAAATCCGAGTTTTCAGGGATGTCTATAATCATTCTTTTTTAGGGTTATTTGGTCATTTTGAAATGAGGGAAGCTATGGGGAAATCTAAATTTGAGATTTCTCACGTCCGTTCGAAATGACATTAATTTAGTTTATTCGGTCCAGGAACTGTAATATTTGCCATCATCTATTTTAAGGGCATTTTCGGTTACCATTAGCGGTTTAAAGGTGTCGATCATGACCGCCAATTCCTCTGTGCCCTTTTTTCCGATACTGGCTTCATAGGTGCCGGGGTGTGGTCCATGGGGGATACCGGCAGGGTGCAGCGAAATATATCCAGGCCCTATGCCCGTTCTGCTCATAAAATCACCATCTACGTAATACAGTACTTCATCCGAGTCAATATTGGAATGATTGTATGGGGCAGGGATGGCCTTTGGATGGTAATCATACAGGCGTGGACAGAAGGAGCAGACCACAAAGGCACCGGTTTCAAAAGTCTGATGTACCGGTGGCGGTTGATGTACCCTACCTGTAATGGGTTCAAAATTATGGATGGAGAACCCATAGGGATAATTATAGCCGTCCCAACCCACTACATCAAATGGATGGGTGGCATAGATCAGGCTATGGAGCATGCCCTGCTTCTTGATTTTCATCACAAATTCGCCTTTCTCATCATGTGCCTTCAAATCCTGGGGCAATTTATAGTCGCGTTCACAAAATGGGGAATGTTCCAACAATTGCCCAAACCAGTTTCGGTAACGTTTGGGCGTGTAGATGGGATGGAAGGATTCCGCATACAGAATTCGATTGTCTTCCGTATCGAATTCAATTTGATAGATCATCCCCCTGGGAATGATCAAATAATCACCATATTCAAAAGGGATATTTCCCAAAAATGTTTTAAGGATACCTGTGCCCCTATGGATAAAAAGCATTTCATCGGCATCGGCGTTCTTATAGAAATAGGAAGTCAGGGATTTCTTTGGTGCGGCAAGTCCCACGTGCACATCGGAATTGACCAAAAGGGGTTCACGGGCTTCCAGGAAATCGTCTTTGGGCTTCACATTGAACCCAACAAGCTTCCTTGAGGTGATATTCTTTGCGACTGCTATTTTTGGGCTAACGTCCAAAGGTTTCCGCACTTCCTTCACCTGCGTAGGTCGGTGAATGTGGTAGAGTAGCGATGACATCCCATCAAAACCTATGGTACCAAACAATTGTTCGTAATATAAATTCCCATCGGGCTTTTCAAATTGGGTGTGTCGCTTTTGCGGAATTTCGCCCAGTCTATGATAAATCGGCATTTTTTTTAATTATGTGTTGTAAGTTCGGAGTTCAGAGTTCAGAGTTCGGAATTCAGATTTCTGGTTTCTGGTTTCCGGTTTCTGAATTTTAGGCTGAACTTAATGATTAATGTAAAGTACCTCTTAACTCTTGCTCCCGCTCAATGGCTTCAAACAATGCTTTAAAATTACCCTTTCCAAAGGATTGTGCCCCTTTTCTTTGGATAATTTCAAAGAACATGGTGGGCCTTGGTTCAACAGGCTTGGTAAAGATTTGAAGCAAATACCCCTCATCATCACGGTCCACCAGAATCCCCAATTCCTTTAAAGGCGCAATGTCCTCATCAATTTTTCCGACACGATCGGTAACGGCATCGTAATAGGTGGATGGCACCCGAAGGAATTCCACACCACGACTGCGCAAGTCCTTGACCGTTTTGATGATATCATCCGTGGCAACGGCAATATGTTGTACGCCCTCACCTTCATAAAAATCCAAATACTCTTCTACTTGTGATTTCTTTTTCCCTTCTGCCGGTTCATTTATTGGGAATTTAATACGCCCGTTCCCATTGCTCATCACCTTACTCATCAATGCCGTGTATTCCGTTGAAATATCATTGTCATCAAAGGAAAGAATATTCACGAATCCCATTACCTTTTCATAGAATTCCACCCAATGGTTCATGCGGTTCCACCCCACATTGCCCACCATATGGTCTACATATTTCAATCCGCTGGGTGCAGGATTGTAATCGGGGGTTTCCCATTGTACGTAACCTGGTAAAAATGTACCATGGTAATCCTTTCGCTCTACAAAAACATGGACGGTTTCACCATAGGCATAAATTCCGGCCCGAACCACCTTTCCATTTTCATCTTCCTCCGTTTCAGGTTCCATATAGGATTTGGCACCTTTGGAAATCGCAGTATCATAAGCGTAGGTGGCATTATCCACCCAAAGGGCAACCACCTTTACACCATCACCGTGTTTGTCTATATGTTGTCCAATTTCAGTTCCACTTTTTAGGGGCGAGGTGAGGATCAAACGTATTTTGTCCTGAATTACCACATAGCTCTCCCGATCCTTAAGTCCGGTTCGTAATCCGGCATAGGCAAAGGATTGAAAACCAAAAGCGGTCTTATAGTAATGTGCGGCCTGTTTGGAGTTACCAACGTACAGTTCTATGTAGTCCGTGCCGTTAATGGGCATAAAGTCTTTGGCTTCATCATGAATTTTAGGAATTGTAGAAGTTTCCATGGAAGTATATTTTGTTTGTGAAAATTTTGTTGTTGATGCAACAAAAATAAGTATTTTTGAAATGCGAAATGATTTTTGAATCAAAATTTCAGGTTAAAATTGCTCAATCAAATTGATGAAATACAGGGAATAGGCCTTCACTTGGATTTGGTCCTTCGAAAGGTCCAGGAAGCCTATCTAAGAAAATTTGAACAGTTGCAAGTGGAAATGACCATTGAACAATGGGTTATTCTGCACCAAGTCCATGAATTGGGGGACAATGCCTCGCAACGTGAAATCGTTCAACTGAACTTCAGGAATAGAGCAACAATTTCCAGGGTTATCGGTGGTTTGGAACGAAAAGGGTGGCTGACCAAAACCCGTTTTGATGGGGATCAAAAACGGTTTAAATTGGAACTGACCCCAAAAGGAAAAACCCTTATCGATTTGGTGTTGCCCCACGCCGTTGCCCTTCGAAAGCAAACCGTAAAAAATCTAGATCTGATGGAATTTGATACCTTTCTAAAAGTTTTGGATCAAATAGGGGCAAACTATGAAGCATATCACTAAAAGACCTATCCTTTTCCTTTTTCTTTTTTTTGGTTTGATGGGGTGTAAAAAAGCATCAAAAGCCACGGAAACCCAAACGGCACCCATTGTTGAGGAACAAATGAGTGCCCATGAAGCTTACTTACTGGAGATTTCCAGAATGCCGAGGAAACAGGATATAGACCTCACTCAAGATATGATACAAATCAAAGGAGGGACTTTTATGATGGGAGGGGTTTCCAATCAGGCAAGAAGGGATGAGTTTCCGCGCCATAGTGAAGCCGTAGGTTCGTTTTGGATGGATAGGACCGAAGTGACCAATGCGCAATTCAAGGAATTTGTGGATGCCACGGGTTATGTGACCATTGCTGAAAAAGAGGCCATTATTGAGGGACAACGTTATGATCCCGGCGCCTTGGTGTTCGATGGGAGCAATCCCCAAATGTGGTGGAAGTTCCAAAAAGGGGCCAACTGGAAACAACCGTATGGCCCGGGTAGTTCCATAGCAGGCAAGGAAAACCATCCCGTGGTACAGTTAGCCTGGTATGATGCCATGGCCTATGCCCATTGGGTAGGTAAGCGATTGCCAACGGAAGCGGAATGGGAATATGCCGCCCGTGGGGGAACCCGGGGAACCAAATATTTTTGGGGTGATGATTTTGCCCAAGCCATACAAAATGCCAATTTTCACCAAGGTGATTTTCCAGTGGAAAATCTGTTGGAGGACCGGTTTGAAAAAACGGCCAAAGTCGGCTCCTTTCCACCCAATGGTTTTGGACTTTTTGATATGGCAGGAAATGTTTGGGAGTGGTGTTTGGACACCTATTATCCCAATGCCTATGAAATGTTGGAGCGAAGGGAGGACGGCTACTTCAAAAAGTACCTGAATCCCAAACAACAAAAAGTGATTCGTGGGGGGTCGTTTTTATGTAGTGAAAGTTACTGTACGGGCTATAGGGCTTCGGCACGTATGAGCTCTACCCCGGATACCGGTTTGGAACATACCGGCTTTAGATTGGTCTATGTGGAAGATTGACCTGGGATACGGTAATCCTTTAAATTAATGATCCCGCCCATCTTTGTAAGATCAAGGCGGGATATAATGTATTCGGCTTCCCTATTCGAGGGCATGGTTGCTTATATCGCTATCCGCATTTAGAGGAACCACAGTCCTTACAGGTAAGGCAGCCTTCCTGATAGATGAGGTTTGTGGATTGGCAGTTGCTACATTTTTGTCCCTTGGCAACCGTCCCATCGGCCACATATCGTTTCAGTGCACGTGCCACTCCATTTTTCCAGGTATTGATGGACTCGTTATCCAATTGAAGGCCATTGATCAAATGGACCACATTTTCTATGGGCATGCCCTGTCTCAAGGTTCCTGAAATCAGTTTCGCATAGTTCCAGAATTCGGGATTGAACTTATACGATAAGCCTTCAATAGTGGTTTTGTAGCCCCTTCGGTTTTTGTATTGGAAATCATATCGGGAGTTGCCCTCTTCATCCTTGTTTTTAATGATCAAACCTTTGTTGGCCCACCTCGGGAGTAGGATACCATCCTCATCATCGGCCAAACCGGTAAAGATTTCATAAGGCTTGTCCTCGATAAGCCCAATAAATGCGATCCATTTATCCTTATTGTTTTGGAAGCGCACAACATCGGCCTCCAAAACCTGAGGTCTTTTCTTGGGAAATACGACAAGGGTATCGCCCTCTTTTTCCTCCTTTTTACTGTCCTCATTGGAGATAAGCACTCCGGAACGCGATCCATCCCGGTATACCGTAACGCCCTTGCAGCCGCTTTTCCACGCTTCCAAATAGAGTTGTCCCACCAACTCCTTGGATACATGGTTGGGCAAGTTGATCGTAACGCTGATGCTATGGTCCACCCATTTTTGGACTGCTCCCTGTAAATGTACCTTGCTCAACCAATCCACATCGTTGGACGTGGCCTTGTAATAGGGGGATTTTTTTACCAGTGCGTCCAGTTCTTCCTGGGAATAATTTTGGTTCATTGCTATTCCGTTGACCTTCATCCATTGCTTAAATCGGTGATGGAACACCGTGTATTCTTCCCAGGAATCCCCAACTTCGTCCACAAAGTCCACCCGAGCCGATGTATCATTGGGGTTCACCTTTCGGCGTCTTTTGTATACTGGAAGGAAAACCGGTTCAATACCCGAAGTGGTCTGGGTCATTAAACTGGTGGTTCCCGTTGGGGCAATGGTGAGGAGTGCAATGTTGCGGCGTCCGTGCTCCAACATTTCGTAATACAGTTTTTCATCTGCCTTGCGAAGGCGTTGGATAAATGGATTGCCCTTTTCGCGTTCCGCATCAAAAATGCCAAAGGCCCCACGTTCCTTGGCAGTCCGCACGGATTCCCGGTATGCTGCCAAGGCAATGGTCTTGTGCACTTCTACGGAAAATTCGTTGGCCACTTCGGTACCGTAACGTAGCCCCAAGGCTGCGAGCATATCACCCTCAGCAGTAATTCCAATTCCCGTTCTCCGTCCCTCCCGTGCTTTTTTGCGGATGTTCTTCCAAAGATTGATTTCAACGGCTTTGACCTCCTCCAGTTCGGGATCCGAGGATATCTTACCCAAGATCGCATCTACTTTTTCCAGTTCCAGGTCAATGATGTCATCCATGATGCGCTGCGCCCGGGCCACATGCTTTTTGAAAAGTTCAAAATTAAAGGTGGCCGCTTTGGTAAAGGGTTTTTCCACGTAGGAGAAGAGATTGATGGCCAATAAGCGGCATGAATCATAGGGGCAAAGGGGAATTTCCCCGCAGGGATTGGTGGATACGGTCTTATAGCCCAAATCCGCATAACAATCGGGAACGGATTCCCGCGTGATGGTATCCCAGAAGAGGATGCCCGGCTCTGCGGACTGCCATGCATTGGCCACAATCTTGTCCCACAGCTTTTTAGCATCAATGGTCTTACTGTATTTGGGGTTTTCACTAAAAATGGGGAATTTCTGCTCATAGGGTTGTTGGGTTTCCACGGCTTTCATGAAATCGTCATCCATTCGCACGGAAACATTGGCACCCGTAACCTTTCCCTGTTCCATTTTGGCATCAATGAAATCTTCGGCATCCGGGTGGTTGATACTTACGGAAAGCATGAGTGCCCCCCGGCGTCCATCTTGTGCCACCTCCCGCGTGGAATTGCTATACCGCTCCATAAAGGGAACCAAGCCCGTAGAGGTGAGTGCGGAATTCTTAACCGGAGATCCCTTGGGCCTAATATGGGAAAGGTCATGGCCCACTCCGCCACGACGCTTCATGAGCTGTACCTGTTCCTGATCGATTTTAAGGATGCCCCCATAAGAGTCGGATTGTCCATCGTTCCCCACTACAAAACAATTGGAAAGTGAAGCTATCTGGTAGGGATTACCAATACCCGCCATAGGACTTCCCTGGGGGACGATGTATTTGAAATCCTTGATAAGATCATATACTTCCCCCTCGGTCATGGGATTCGGATACTTTTGTTCTATCCGGGCAATCTCCTTGGCAATACGGCGGTGCATATCGTTTGGAGTACGTTCATAAATGTTGCCCTCAGAATCCTTTAGGGCATATTTGTTCACCCAAACCATGGCGGCGAGATCATCTCCTTTAAAATAATCCACGGAGGCTTCATACGCTTCTTGTTGGGTGTAGGTTTTTGGGGCGGTTTGGACACGGGTCGACTGCATTTTTGGACGGATTTTAGAAAATTAGCAATGGTGTTAAGGGAATGTAAAATTAGGAAAAACGAAAAAAAATGGATTATGACAAAAATCATAAAGCTACCCATTTTTGGTAGTTAATTGTATTAAAATCAATGTTTTATAAATTTATCAACAAAAAAAAGTTGACAAAAAATGGAGAGACAAGGTTTTTGAAAGTCTTTATGCAGTAAGGAGGGAATTGTGCCGATCAGTGTCCCTGGGATGGATATTGGAAACTGTGAATGTACCTTGTCCCGATACTATGGCGAACCATGGAAAATATATAAATGGACCACCAACCGATTCCCAAGTCCCTACTTCAAAAGGCGGGATCAAGGGTTTCAAATACACCTAAAACGATCCTGATCATGTTAGGCTAGGGCTTCTGTATTTTGCCATCGTGGAAACCGGCCCTTTTCCAACCTCCGTTCCCATAGACCCAAATATTGGTAATGCGGTATTCATGTTCCTTTGTTCCGAGGCTATCACGGGTTACAATATGCACCTTTCCCGTAACGATGGCGGTGGTACCTTGGTATTCAATTTGTTGTTCCTCAAGGGAATAGTCCATAACTTTTAGGTCGCCGGATTTCAACTGTCGGTTTCTTTGTTGCAAATAATTGAACCAGTCCGTTTTGGAAATGACCTTGGAACTACCATTGGTATGTACATAGTTTTCGGTGGTCAAGGAATCCAAAATGGTCAAATCACCGTTGGCAAAAGCGTTGTTGAACTTTTTTAGGACCATAGGGAGTTCATTCCTTGCTACAGAAATGTCCTTATGTGTTGGGAGGTCACGGTTGCAGGAAAGTAAAAACAGCAAAAGAAACAGGAGGGGTGGGAACAGCGATTTCATCACTTTGGTTTTATCGAATTTCCCTTACTTTTTTGGTACTTTACCTTAAGGGAGTGTTAAAAAGGGTCATTTGGGGTAAAATAGCATAGAAAGTGGATAATACTATTGATTTCCACACTAAAGGGCAGTAGCATCTTTGCGGCTCATTTTTCAAAAAAAAACGTAGTATGAAGAAGTTAACGTATTACCCGAACATGTGGCAGACCTATCCGTTTTCAATGGATTTGTTCATCCAGGCGGAAAAGGAGGCTGCGAAGAAAGCTGTAAGGAAAGCAGCTGAGAAAAAAGAAAGGAAACCGAAGTTTAAATTGGCTTTGAGCTGGTAGGCCAAACCATAGCGGGATTGAAAAAGGCACCCATTGGGTGCCTTTTTAATTTTAATGTGCCTCCAACCAATTCGCTCCGATGCCTACTTCCACATCCAGGGGTACGGCCAATGCATAGGCATTTTCCATTTCGGTCTTAATAAGCGTTTTCATCTCCTCCAATTCGGGTTTGTAGCAATCAAACACCAATTCATCGTGGACCTGGAGTAACATTTTGGTCCTGTAGTTACCTTCCGTAAGTTTTTTGTGGATATTGATCATTGCAATTTTTATGATATCCGCGGCACTACCCTGGATTGGGGCATTCACGGCGTTTCGCTCTGCGGCACCACGCACCACTTGATTCCCTGCGTTGATATCCTTTAAATACCGTCTGCGGCCCAAAACGGTCTGTACATACCCATTCTCCCGGGCAAAATCGACCTGTTCCCCCATATAATTACGGAGCTTGGGATAGGTCTTATAGTAGGTTTCTATGAGTTCCTTGGCCTCAGTTCTATTTAAATCCGTTTGATTGCTCAGTCCAAAGGCGGAAACGCCATAGATAATGCCAAAATTTACCGTTTTGGCATTGCTTCGCTGTTCGCGGGTGACTTCATTGATAGGGACATTAAAAACCCTGGAAGCCGTAGAGGCGTGAATATCCTCCCCGTTTTTGAACGCTTCGATCATGGTGTCTTCCTCACTCAATGCCGCAATGATCCGCAGTTCGATCTGGGAATAATCCGCAGCCAGCAAAACATAGTTTTCATTCCTTGGGATAAAGGCTTTACGCACTTGTCGCCCCCGTTCCGTTCGTATGGGGATATTCTGAAGGTTAGGATTGTTACTGCTCAATCGACCTGTGGCGGCCACGGTCTGCATATAATCCGTATGCACCCTTCCACTGTGTTTTTGGACTTCGTTGGGCAATGCATCCACATAGGTGCTCTTTAGTTTGGTCAACCCACGATAGTCCAAAACATTTTGAATGATTCCATGGTCCTTGGCCAAATAGGAAAGCACTTCCTCAGAAGTGGAAAACTGCCCGGTCTTGGTCTTTTTGGGTTTGTCCACCAATTTCATTTTTCCAAACAGTATTTCCCCCAACTGTTTTGGGGAACCAATATTGAACTGTTCCCCGGCCTGCTCGTAGATTTTTCCTTCCAGTTCTTTAATGTCCTTATCCAATACGGTGGAAAGGTCGTTCAAAAAGCTTTCATCCAAATTAATGCCTTCACGCTCCATATCCGCCAAAACCCGGAGCAAGGGTACTTCAATCCCTTCAAAGAGGGAGTCCGTCTTTGCTTCGGTCAGCTCCGGACGGAACTTTTGGGCCAATTGATAGGTGACATCGGCATCTTCCACGGCATATTCCGTCTGCTTGTCCAATGGCACTTGCCGCATACTCAGCTGATTTTTTCCTTTTTTACCGATGAGTTCGGTGATGGAAACAGGGGTGTAGTTTAAATAGGTTTCCGAAAGTACGTCCATATTGTGTCGCATATCCGGATTGATGAGGTAATGGGCCAACATGGTATCAAATAGCTTCCCTTTTACATCAATCCCATAATTAAGCATTACCTTGATATCATATTTAAGGTTTTGCCCTATTTTTTCAATATGCTCCGCTTCAAAGAAGGGTCTTAGTTTTTCGATAATGGCCATGGCTTTTTCCCTTTCCTCCGGAATTGGGACATAAAAGCCCTTCCCTGCCGCCCAGGAAAATGCAATGCCAACGAGTTCGGCCTCCAACGGATTGATGGAAGTGGTTTCCGTATCAAAGCAGACCGCGGATTGCTTCATCAGGTTTTTTAGAAATAGTTCCATGCCCAATCCATCTTGGACCATTTGATAAAAGTGAGGCACTTCGGAAATGGTTTTTCGACTGCTTACCTCCCTAATGGTTGCCGGTGCTTCACTGGGGTTGCCTCCAAAAAGGGTAAATTGCCCGCTTCCGGCTACTTTGGCCTCCCCTTGGCCTTGTTCCGAATACACTTTTTCCTTGGTCTCAGTTTTGGTGGTTTGGGGATTGGCCTCCGCTTCACCGGAAAACAGTTTAAGGAATTGTTCCTTTAACCTTCGGAATTCAAGTTCTTCAAATAGCTCCTGTACTTTTTCAGCATCGGGAGGACACATTTCAAAATCGGCAGCATCAAACTGCACATCACAGTCAATTTTGATTTCCGCCAGTTTTCTGGAGAGGCGACCAAGTTCGGCGTTCGTCTCCACCTTTTCCTTCATTTTGCCTTTTAGCTGATCGGTATTGGCAAGGAGGCCTTCCAGTGAACCGAACTGTGCCAGAAACTTTTGCGCGGTTTTGTCGCCAACCCCGGGCAATCCCGGAATGTTGTCACTGGCATCACCCATCATTCCCAGGTAATCGATTACCTGCTCCGGGCGCTCTACCCCAAAGCGTTTTTGGACTTCCGGAATTCCCCAAATCTCTATTCCGTTCCCCATCCGAGCGGGACGATACATAAAAATATTTTCGGAAACCAATTGGCCAAAGTCCTTGTCCGGGGTTACCATGAAGACCTTATAATCTTCTTTTTCGGCCTGTTTTGCCAAAGTACCGATAAGGTCATCCGCCTCATATCCTTCCAACTCCACTACCGGAATTTTAAGTGCTTTTAAGATATCCTGGATATAGGGAACGGCAATACGAATCGCATCCGGAGTCTCATCCCGATTGGCCTTGTAGTCTTCAAAAAGTTCCGTGCGCTCCACACTGCCCCCCTTGTCAAAAGCAACGGCCAAATGATCGGGCTTTTCCCTGCGAATGACATCAAAAAGGGAATTCATAAAACCCATAATGGCCGAGGTATCCATTCCCTTGGAATTGATTCTTGGGTTTTTGATAAAGGCATAGTAGCCCCTAAAAATTAAAGCGTAGGCATCTAAAAGAAAGAGTCTTTTTTGGTCAGACATCTGATGTTGTTAAAAGTTATTAGTTAAAGGTTAATGGTTAAAAGTGATTATCGCTATGATTTTTAAATGTACAAAGATTAATCGTCTCCTGGGAAGGGATCTCCAAGGGCTTTTACCATTGAAAAATCAAAGATTTCCGTGATAATAAAAGGGGATGGTCCATTCCTTGGAATTCTCATTTGCTCCATTTTTTACAATTTTCAATTGGTGCTGTCCCCTGGCTTGGTCCGATAGGTCAATATATCCCAAAATACCGAATTGCCCCGTTTGTGGATGGTCGTATTTGATAAATTCCACAGTAACCGGTCTCCCGTCAATGGCCACGAAATGATTTTGTTGATAGCAGGAGAGGTAGTCTTTCCATAATCCTTGCATTGCAGCGTTATCTTCTTTCAACGAATTTTTTGGTTTTTCGATACCGCAAGCTTGCTCAAAATGGTCAAGTTCATTATCAAAAATGGGAATAAAAAGGCGCATCACCCTTTTTTCAATAACATCGGAGTCAATTTCCGGAGTAAGCAAAAAGGAACTTTCGCTGTTGTTGGTGTTGTAGAAATACGCATATGTTTTAAAGGAATCCTTTGGCGCCTTGTGACGGACCAAGTGGAACAAATTGGTTTTCTGCGCTTGAAAAACCGATAAGCTTGCCCCTGCTATGAAGAACAACAGTACCAAAGTAACAAGGCTCTTTTTTCGCTTGAAATTTGAACCAAAGATTATACTCACCTGGAGAAAGTTTTTTGCCAAAGGTCCCATGAGTATCAAGCTCGAAATCTTCACTACCCAAAAAAACAAATGCTGTAGGCGGGCATTGGGTTTAAGTTTTTTGAGATTCGCAAAAATGTTCAAAATGGTTTGTGCCACTAAGAGTAGTGCAATTAAGGCAATGGGTATTAAAAGCACCTTTACAGGGACAATACCCTTAAGCTTGTTGAATATAAAGAGATACAGGGCACTAAAAACGGTAATGTAGGTGTAGAGGCCCAGTATGGTAAAAGCGGCCGAAAATATAACACTGCACAATTCATCAATGGAATCAATGCTTTTGGACAATTTTGGAAGATAGTCCGTCATCTTTTTGGTATAGATTTCGGAATAGGCGCTATCTTTTATGCTGTAGTCCGGAAATACGGAATTCAATCCCACCAGTCCAATCCAATAGGAACGAAGAATGAAATGGATGATGAACATGGTGGCCAGGATACTAAAGGCCAAAATGCCCATAAATGCTATAAAATAGCCTATAACATACTGGGTTTCGTTTAGTTTATTGATCAGAAAATCAATTAAAAAATCGATTAGGACAAACGATTGAAAAATTCCATAAATCGCTACCGCGGAGACCAGCAATTCTGCTTCCCAACTTTCGTCTTTTAGGCGCTGAAGCCATGATTTGGATGATGATTCTGTCATAGGGTAATGGGTATAAAGTATTGGTTGGCGACCGAACCCCTAAAATTAGTAAGGGGGCTAGGCACTGGAAAAAAGGAAATCATATGTGTTAAAAATCGATGTCAAATCCGATGTGGAGCAATCCCGTTTTTATGGTTTTAAAAAACTACCGGGTTCAATGTTCTCATGACCATTTTTGGAATACACCCGATAACTGAAGCCGGGATGGATACAATAGCCTCCCGTTTCCCCGTTTTTGTTGATGGCAATATAGCCTACCTGAAAGTCTTTGTGCCCGGGATTGCCTTTTACAATTCGGTGTACTGCTTCTTCGCAGGCCTCTTGTGGGGAACGTCCTTGGCGCATAAGTTCCACGACCAGGAAACTCCCCACCGTTTTCACCACTTCCTCACCTTGGCCTGTTGCGGCAGCCCCCCCAACTTCATTGTCCACGAACAGGCCAGAGCCAATGATTGGGGAATCCCCGACCCTTCCGGCCATTTTGTAGGCCATGCCACTTGTGGTACAGGCCCCGGAAATTTCGCCTTTTTCATCAATGGCAACCATTCCAATGGTATCATGGTTCTCAATATTGATGACCGGCTGGTATTTGGATTCCTTTTTCCACTCCTCCCATTCCAAGCGCGACTTTTCCGTGAGGAGGTTTTCTTTGGGAAATCCCTGCTCAAAGGCAAATTGTTCTGCCCCTTCTCCTGCCAGCATGACGTGGGGGGTATCTTCCATTACTTTTCTGGCTACTGAGATGGCGTGGGTCACATTTTGTAGAAAGACTACGGCACCACAGTTGCCATTTTGGTCCATGATGCAGGCGTCCAAGGTCACTCGGCCTTCCCGATCAGGCCGTCCACCCTTGCCCACGGATTGGTTATTGGTGTCGGCCTCTTCCACTTTGGTGCCCTGTTCCACGGCATCCAATGCCGTTCCACCATTATTCAGCACTTCCCAGGCCTTGGCAGTGGCATTGGGAACATCCCATGTTGCAATTACAATGGGTTTTCTTGCCGGTACCGAAATGGGTATTTCCTTTTCTTCTGGTGTATTCTTACAGGAACTGAATAAAGGGGCGGAAACAATGCCCGCAGTAGAAAGACTTGATTTTTTTAGGAACTTACGTCTACGCATGGATTCATATTTGATTCCAATATACTATTTTGGCATGGATGCACCTATCTTTGGACTCCCATCTTTCATTTTTACGAAGACCAGTGGTCAATGGGAATTATTAAAACCAGGAAATGCTAGTAGAAGTCTGTGCCAATAGTTTACAATCTGCCCTTAATGGGCAACGGTCAGGAGCCCATAGGATCGAACTCTGTTCAGAGCTTGGGGTAGGTGGTATAAGCCCGTCCCATGGCCTCTTGACACTGGTAAGGGAACAACTGACCATTCCCATCCATGTGCTGATCCGTCCCAGAAGTGGACATTTTACCTATTCGGAATCCGAGTTTCAGGTCATGATGGCCAATATTGCCTTTTGTAAGGAATTGGGGGTGGAAGGAATTGTTTCCGGGGTTTTAAAGGCCGATTCCACTTTGGATTTGGAAAGGACCCGCGAACTGGTGGAGTGGGCCAAACCACTACATTTCACCTTTCACCGTGCTTTTGACTGGGTGCACCATCCAGAGACCGTATTGAAACAACTTGAGGGGATGGGTGTCGATACCGTTTTAACTTCCGGGAAACAAACCACGGCCGAAAAGGGACTGGAAAACTTAAGGAAATGGCAGAAAACGACAAAAATGACCCTAATGGCAGGCGGTGGTGTGAATCCGGAAAATGCCATGCGATTTAAGGAAGCAGGGCTTTATGCGCTACATCTTTCAGGAACGGCCTTTGGAAACAAGGTTTCCCTGGACCAAAAGATTTCCATGAATTCCAGCAAGCACTTGGCGGAACATCATGTGGCCGTAACGAATTCGGAAGTCGTTCGTCAAATAGTTCAACTCGTCAAATAAGCCTAAAAGAAATAGCTTTGTAAAAAGAATTGTTATGACCCGATTTATCGTCATTCTTTCCATAGTTTATATTGCCTTGGCCATTTATGGTTTCCAGGCCTTTAAAACACTTTTCAAGACCCCGTGGGTCCATTTGGTCTATGTCCTGGCATTTGTATCGGCCTGGGGCTATATGATATTTAAATTGGTCACCTATGAACCGGGTTCTGCAATGCGTGGGGGTATTGCCATAGCGGGAGGTATCTTCTTTTCATTCTTTCTATTGGCCCTTTTTCTGGGCTTCTTTTTATTGTTGGAGGATGTGGTACGTTTATCGGTTTATGGATTCAACAAGATTTCCGGCGTCTCCGATGAAAGTGCAACGTTCTTTCCCTCCAGGCGAAAGTTTGTAAGTGCCATTGGACTGGGACTGGCTGCACTGCCTTTTGGGGCATTGCTTTATGGGATGTACAGGGGAAAATACAATTACCAGGTGCTCACCTATGAATTGGAGTTTGAGGATTTGCCGGAAGCCTTTGATGGGTACAGGATTACCCAAATCTCCGATGTGCACAGTGGTAGCTTTGATAATGCCAAGAAGGTGGCCTATGGTGTGGATTTGGTGAATCGGCAACAAAGCGATGTCATCCTGTTTACCGGGGATTTGGTCAATGACCGCGCTACGGAAATGGAGCCCTGGGCCGATACATTTGCCAAACTGGAGGCCAAAGATGGGGTGTTTTCCGTATTGGGGAACCACGACTATGGGGATTATACCCAATGGCCATCGGCGGAAGCCAAGGCCAGAAATTTGGAAGACCTAAAACAGTTACAAAAGGAAATGGGTTTTGATCTGTTGTTGGATGAACATCGTTACCTGGAACGCAACGGGCAACGGATTGCCTTAATCGGTGTTGAAAACTGGGGTAGGGGACGTTTCAAAAAGGCCGGTGACCTACAAAAGGCAAAGCAGGGGGTCCGAAAAGGGGATTTTAAGATTTTAATGAGCCATGATCCATCCCATTGGGAAGATGAGGTGATTCATGACGATTACCATTTTCATTTGACCTTGAGCGGGCATACCCATGGGATGCAGTTTGGAGTGGAGATTCCCGGTGTGGTTAAGTGGAGTCCCGTAAAATGGCGTTATAAGTATTGGGCCGGGGTCTACAAGGAGCTGGATCAATTCATCAATGTAAACCGTGGATTTGGTTTTATTGGTTATCCAGGGCGTTTTGGGATTTGGCCAGAGATTTCGGTAATTACGCTTAAGAAGAAAGGTTTAACGTGAATTTAACCTAAATCAAGGGGTTAAAGGGCCTACTTAAGGTACCTCTTTAACAAATTTTGTTACTTTTGAGTTAGAAATGCGTTAACATATGTCCAAATTCGGTGAACTTATTGACTTAGACATCCCTGTGCTGTTGGATTTTTATGCGGATTGGAACGAACAGTCCACATCCATGCATCCGGTCTTACGTGATGTTGCTGCCGCCCTTGGTGATAAGGGCAAGGTCATCAAAATAGATGTTGATAAGAACAAGGAGCTTTCCCAAGCCTTACGAATTAAAGGTTTACCAACCTTAATGATTTACAAAAAAGGGGAAATGGTATGGCGCCAAAGTGGCGAGCAGGATGCCAATACACTCATTGGAATACTGAACGAATACACTTAGGACACTTTTAGTTTTTCCTTTACATTTTTATTGCCCTTCATCATCCACTAAAAGGGAATCTGTGGTATTGGGGACGGTATCCAATGGAACACTGTCCATTACATCCGGATCCGGGCCAAAGGTTTCCTCATAGTATTCTTCGCCGTCATCCACAAAGTCATCAAATAGGCTTATGTATTCTTTAAGGGTCAAGGACTCTTTTTCTGAGTATTCCATATCCGTATTGTCCGATAGAATGTAGACAATACGTTGATACGCTTCCAAATTGGTCAAAATATCCTCAATTTTTGCATATTGCTCATCCCTTGGAATTCCTGCATAGTATCTTAACCGCTCTTGATATACTTTTTTCAGTTTTTCAAACAATTCCCTGGCCTTTTGCTGCTCACCAACTTTGTAATAACCATCGAGAAAAGGTTCGACAAAGGTGTAGAAGCCAAAACGCTCAAAGGGCATATGGGTCATGGCCAGATCAATAATGTCCTTGGCCTTGTCAATCTTTCCTTCCGCAATAAGTTGCTCGCTCAATCGCGCCAGGTTACTTCTATAGGACAGTCCCTGGGAGCGCGTCTGGGGATCATGGTAAATGTCCAGGTCGGAAGAATTGCCCCACTCCCATTTTTCAACAATTTCGTACATCAGGTCGGTATCGATCCGTCCCATATCAAAAGGACTCCTGTTTTCGGTTTTAATGGGTACCAGTTTATAGACCAGGCCGTCCAACTGGAGGTAATCCTTCATCCATATATATTCAGCACTGTCAAAACTTCCCCCTGAGAAATAGATAGGCCGTTTCCAGTCATTGTTGGCCAGAAGATCCAACATCAGGATACGTTGTTTGGTCAGGGCGCTTTCGGGAAGGTCAATATCAATATAGTCCACAATCAAAGCACTGTCCTTTTCCTTGACCAGCCCACTTTCCAATACATTTTTTTTATTGACCGGGACCCTGACCTTATTGGTGGGGTAATACACAATTTCCAATGTGCTTGCCGGATAGTCACTTACTTCCCTTCCCTGTTTCTCGAACAAATGTTTGAATTTGGTCTGAGGTTTGTCACTGCCCACCCAGTTCATGAAATCCTTAATGTTCCATCTGCTTTCGGTGATGGGCTGAAAATAAATGGCATCACGGGTTCCATAACTGTATTTGTCATGGGTAAGTTGAGAGGGAATGGGGTCACTCTCATAGGCCCTTCGCTTCATTTGGTCAATATACCAGTCCGTCGCAAAAAGACTGGTGTTCACAACACGAACATCTGTGCGGTGTCCTTCAATTTCCTGTGCATACCAAAGTGGAAAAGTGTCATTATCCCCAATGGTGAACAAAATGGCACCCGCATCTTCCTGACAGGAATCCAAATAGGCCTTTGCCGTGGAACGGGCGGTATACCGACCGGAACGGTCATGGTCGTCCCAATTCTGGAAGGCCATCAATACCGGTACGGCCAATAGGCAGAGTATGGTGGCCATAGGGGCCGCCAGTTTTGGCTTGAGTAGTTTTTTGATTTCCTCAAACAATCCATAAACCCCCAATCCTATCCAAATACAGAAGATAAAGAACGAACCCACCAGGGAATAGTCCCGTTCCCGGGGTTGAAAAATATAGGGATTGGTGTAAAACTGAATGGCGAAGCCCGTGAACATGAAAAACACAAAAAGCACCCAGAACTGTTTTGGGTTACGGGAAATTTGAAATACGATTCCGATGATACCCAACAACAGCGGCAAAAAGAAATAGGTGTTTCTTGCCTTATTGTCCAGGACATCACTGGGAAGGTTTTCCTGACTGCCCAATCGCAGGGCGTCCAAAAATTTGATGCCACTCAGCCAATGCCCATTTTCATCGTACCGTCCCTGCACATCATTTTGCCTACCTACAAAATTCCACATGAAATAGCGCATGTACATATAACTCCACTGAAATTCAAGAAGGTAATTTAGGTTTTGTCCCAAGCTCGGGGGTTGCACATCGATATAGTCCGAAAAACTTCTAAGGAACTGCATGTACTGTTCCGTATCGATTTCCCCCTGGGCGTCCAGTTGTTTAAACTGGTTTACGGCGTCCCTAAGTTCATTCTGGGAAATGTATTCCGGCTTTATCCTAAAATTTAGCCGTCCAAAATAGCGCATATAATTTTCTGCATGCTGCTCACTCCAAAGTCGTGGAAGGAGACCTACATGTTTTTTATTGGGACTTTGTAAAGCATCCTTATAGCTGTTTACAATGACATACTTACCCAAGGTTTCGTCTTTTTCATATTTGGGTTTATCGTCCATATCATCCCCAGGGGGTGCAAAGGAATTGGAAAAATAGGCACCGTAAAATGGGCTTTCCACTCCGGGGTACTGTTCCCTGTTGTAATAGGCCAATAGCGATCGCGCATCCTCCGGATTATTCTCGTTGACCACGGTTTTTGCATTGGCACGTATGGGCAATAACAGCCAGGAAGAGAAACCAAGGATAAGGAACATGAGACAGAGCGTGATAAGGTTTCCTATCTCAAAACCATTTTTTCTGGTGTAGCGCAAGGCAAAATAGAACACGGCCAAAAACACCATGCCCATAATCAGGGTCCCTGAATTGAAGGGAAGTCCCACTTCATTGATAAAAAACACTTCACTCCAACCGAATAGTTTCAGTACATAGGTCAGGGAGAACTTATAGACCAACATTAAAATCCCCACGACCAGGATATTGGCCACCAAAAAGTTTTTGACGGTGGTCTTTTTATACTTTTTGAAATAATAGAGCAATCCTATTGAGGGGATGGCCAAAAAGCCCATAAATTGGATACCGAAGACCAGGCCTACCACAAAACAAATGAGCAACAACCATTTGTTCCCCCGTTCGTTTTCCAGGTTGTCCACCCATTTTAATCCAAGCCATAACAGCAGGGCCATAATAAAACTAGCCATAGCGTACACCTCGGTTTCCACGGCATTGAACCAAAAACTGTCGGAATAGGTAAATGCCAGGGCGCCAACCAAACCACTTCCAAAAATGGCCATGGCCTTACTATTGGAAACCTTTGATTTTTTGGCAATCAGCTTTCTGGTGAGATTGGTGATGATCCAAAAGGTAAAAAGTACGGCAAACGCACTGGAGACCACAGATACTATATTGACCATTAGGGCAACTTTGGAAGCCTCGCCAAAGGCGAACAGGGCAAAAACCGCCCCTATCATTTGAAGTAAGGGTGCCCCTGGTGGGTGGCCTACCTGTAATTTAGCGGAGGTGGTTATGTATTCGCCCGCATCCCAAAAACTCCCTGTAGGTTCAACGGTAAGAAAATAAGTAATTATGGCAATGGTAAAGGAAACCCATCCCAAGATGGTGTTCCATTTTTGATAATTTTTTGCAAACATGCGGTACTTGGTTGTCCAATCGGGGCGAATTTACCAAAATTACCATAGACAATTCACCACTTTAGTAAAAGGTTTAACACAAAGGTTTTGGAATGTGGTTAAAATAATTTGGTGAGCTAAAAGTTTGTCTTAAATTTGCACGCTCAAAAGTGAAATGCTTTTGATGGTATTTTGGCCTATGGTGTAATTGGCAACACTACTGGTTTTGGTCCAGTCATTCTAGGTTCGAGTCCTAGTAGGCCAACGGAGTTGGACAAACCCATTGCTCTCGCAATGGGTTTTTTTATGCCATAAAAGTTGGGCAGGAAATTTAGCCGAGGTAGCCAACAAAGACCTTAACAATTTCGCTGGTGTCTTTGTTTATGGCACTGTCCGTAATCCTACTTTCTACTGGAAAACCATTGGGTACCCATAAATCCAAAGGCAAACCTCGTTTTGTTTAATTTATGAATAGGTTTATGGGTTAAAATGTCATCTTTTGGTCGGTATTCGTTAAACAGAATTGCCACGGCAAATTTTTTCTAAAAATTCTCTTAAAATAATCCGTACTTTTCAAAAAATTTAAGGTCCCCCGTTTAATTATTTGGTTTTACATCTCGATGGATTATTTTGTCATAACTAGTATCCTCGTCTTTCTATCTGCGGTATTTGGATATATCAACCTGCGCTTTTTTAAGTTGCCCAATACCATTGGGCTGACTTTGATAACCATTTTGTTTACCCTTGCGGTTTTTGCACTGAGCTATTTTGATGCCACCTTGCTGGAAGCCGAACGCTTTATTATTTCCCAAATCGATTTTAAGGTTGTTCTACTGGATATTATGCTGAGTTTTTTGTTGTTTGCCGGGGCTTTGCATACCGATTTGCAAAAACTAAGGGAACAACGTTGGCCAGTTTTGGTCTTTGCCACTTTTGGGGTATTGGTTTCCACATTTTTAGTGGGAACAGCCGTTTTTTACTTGTTGATGGTACTGGGACTTGAGGTTGCGTACATCCATTGCCTCCTTTTTGGGGCCCTGATTTCGCCGACCGATCCCATTGCGGTACTGGGCATTTTAAAAAAGGCCGGAGCGCCGAAGAAGTTGGAAATCAAAATTGTAGGGGAATCGCTTTTTAATGATGGTGTTGGAGTGGTCATTTTTCTTACCATTTTTGGAATGGCAAACGGTAGCGAATCCGGTTTTTCACTTGCCGGTATTTTGGAGCTGTTTGGTGTGGAAGTGTTTGGAGGATTGTTATTGGGCCTATTGCTTGGATGGCTCACCTACTACTTTCTCAAAAAAATTGATGACTATAATATAGAGGTCATCATCACCTTGGCAACGGTGATGACAGGTACCATGATCGCAACACACCTCCATGTTTCGGCTCCATTGGCCATGGTCGTGGCCGGATTAATGCTGGGCGGGAACAAAACCCGGGAACGTGCCATGTCAAAACTTACGGAAGACTACGTGGACAAGTTTTGGGAACTCGTGGATATTTTATTGAATACCATTTTGTTTGTTCTCATTGGTATGGAAATGTTGGTGTTGGAATTTAATACCGTTTACATTTATGCTGGACTATTGGCCATCCCCATTGCACTGCTCTGTCGTTATCTTTCCTTGATGGTGCCGGTGAAACTATTTCAAAAACGATTGGATTTTGTGCCCAATACTACCTTGATCATGACCTGGGGCGGGTTAAGGGGGGCTATTTCCATTGCATTGGCTTTGGGTTTAACACAATCCATGGGACGTGATTTATTTTTGGTAATGACCTATATCATCGTAATTTTTTCCATTTTGGTACAAGGACTTACCGTAGAAAAACTAATAACAAAATTGAAATTAAAACCTATCGAGAATGCATGGACGTCCAACAAAACCAGAAGGTAGTGTTCTTTTCCATTGAGAAAATCCATGGTATTGGCAGAGATGTTGTTTCGCCAAAAAAGGGTTTGGGAGTAAGGAAGATCGTCTAATGAATTCATTGTATTGAAATAGAAACCATTATATGAAGTCTATCAAAATTTTTGCTGTCCTTTTATGCTTCATGGCAAGTCTATGCCAAGCCATTGCCCAGGATAAACGCACCTATAAAGTGGGGATCCTGGTAGATAGGACAAATCCGGAAGTAGCGCCTTTAATCAATAAATTAAAAAATGAGGTAAAGGCGGTGGTCGGTGAAGATGCCATCATTGTTTTTCCTGAGGAGGCCATTCTGATCAACAATTTTGATTTGGAACGGGCCAGAAACAATTACGAGCAACTTTTGGCCAGTGATATCGATATCATTTTGGCCTTTGGGGTACTCAATAACGAAATAATTAGTCCGCTGGCCGTCCATCAAAAACCTACCATATTGTTTGGGGCGGTAAATAGGGATGTGCAACAATTGGATCTTTCCAAGGCCAATTCCGGAATTGAAAATTTCACCTATTTGATAGAATCGGAATCCTATCAAGATGATTTGAACCGATTTAAAGAGCTCAGTGATTTTAAAAACCTGGGTATTGCCATGGATACCCAAATTGCTGAAATCTTGCCCCTTAAGGAAATCTTTGATGCCGAACTGGCCCGGCTGGAAGCCGATTATCGCTTGATACCCTTTGAGTCCGTTGATGATATCATTGCCAACCTGGATGGGATCGATGCCTTTTACATGGCCGGTGGTTTTTTTATGACCACGGAAGAAAAGAAAGTCTTGGTCCAGGAACTTCTTGAACGCAAATTGCCGTCCTTTACCGTCAACGGTCCGGCAGATGTGAAATTGGGCTTTTTGGCCACTTTACAGTCCGAAGAGAATTTGGACCAGTTCTTTAGGCGTATTGCCTTAAATATTGAAGCCTATGTCACGGGCACCCCAATGGCTGAATTGCCTGTTTTCATAGATTACAACCCAAGGTTGACGATAAACTATAATACCTCTGATACCATAGGATTTCCCATGAAGTACAGTTTGATTGGGGAAACGGATTTTGTTGGTGAGTTCAGGAATGTCCTGTCCGAAAAAGAATATGACCTTTTAACGGTCATTAATGAAGCCTTGGAGCAAAATCTGTCCATTCAGTCCAATCAAAGAGATGTGGATTTGGCCTCGCAGGACGTAAAAACGGCCACGAGCAATTACTTACCATCCCTTACCGCTTCCGGTACGGCGACCTATGTGGACCCAGACCTGGCGGAAATTAGTAATGGACAGAACCCGGAGTTCTCAACTACAGGAAACCTTACACTCAACCAAACCGTTTTTTCCGAGGCGGCCAATGCCAATATTACCATTCAAAAGAAATTACAAAAAGCGCAACAGGAAGATTTTAACGCCTCCCAGTTGGATTTGATTTTCGATGCGGCGAACGCCTATTTCAATGTGTTGATTCTTAAGGCAAATACACAAATACAGGTGCGGAACGTGGATTTGACCAAAAGGAACCTTGAGATATCCCAGCAGAATTTTGAAGCTGGGCAGTCCGGCAAGTCCGATATGCTTCGTTTTAGAAGTGAAATGGCCCAGAATACCCAAGCCATGGTCGAGGCCATTAACCAATTGGAACAAGGTTTTTTATTTCTAAATCAGATTTTGAACAATCCTTCCAATCTGGAAATTGATGTCACTGATGTGGGCTTGGACGAAGGAATTTTTAAGGAATATAACTACAACGATCTTTTTGCTTTATTGGATAACCCCAGCCTTCGGGAACCATTTGTGGACTTTTTGATTGAGGAAGCCTACCGAAATGCCCCTGAACTAAAGTCCCTGGGGTATAGCCTTGAGGCCACCGATCGAAACATCCGATTAAACGGCTACGGTCGTTTTTTGCCCACGGTTGCCCTGCAAGGGCAGTATAGCTCCACCTTTAATCGTTCCGGGGCGGGGAGTACCGTTCCCCCGAACCTGGGGTTTGGATTGGTGGATAATTTTTATACCGCCGGTGCAAGTATCTCCATTCCCATCATCAATCAGAATTTGAATAATATCAACCGGCAGACGGCACTTATCCAAAAGGATCAATTGGAGATCAACAAGGATAATTTGGAGTTGGGCATTTCGGTAAACGTTAGAAACGGGGTGTTGAATTTGGTGAACCAAATGTCCAATATTCAATTATCGAAAATATCTGAAGAAACGGCAGCCGAGGCCCTGGAGCTTACTCGAGCCTCCTATTCCGAGGGAGCCGTTAACATTGTTCAGTTATTGGATGCCCAAAACAATTATTTAAACGCCCAACTGGCCAGAGCGAACGCGGTGTATAACTTTTTGATCAACGCCCTACAACTGGAGCGGTTTCTGGGCTATTATTTTCTGTTGAACACACCAGAAAAAAATAACGAGTTCAAACAACGTTTTTTTGAATTTCTGAATAACCAAAATTAATTGACCAAAAACATTTGGAACATGAAAAGAATACAACAATTCGGTTTTTTATTAGCATTGAGCATGCTTTTGTTTTCCTGCGGAGCCGAGGAAAAGAAAGAGGAAAAATCGCTTCGTCCCGTAAAATATATGGAGATTGGTTTTTTGGGGGGAGAGAAGTCCCGAACGTTTAGTGGTACGGCCAGAACGGATAAGATCATCAATCTTAGCTTTAGAAATTCCGGTATTATTACACAGTTCGATTTAAAACTGGGCCAGAATGTGAAAAAAGGCCAATTATTGGCCAAATTGGACAACGTACAGTCCCGTTTGGCTTACGAACAATCAATTACACAATTGAACAGTGCGGCCTCCCAAGTAAATACGGCCAAATTAAGTCTCAACCGTGTTCGAACACTTTACGAAAAAGGAAGTACCTCCCTAAGTGATTTTGAAGCAGCCAAAAATTCCTTTAGGAATGCGGAAGAGAGCTATAAGTCTGCAAAAAGGGGTGTGGAAATCCAACAGGAGCAGATCAATTATGGCTATATCTATGCGCCCGAAGATGGCACCATAGCTTCTGTTTCCGCCGAAATAGATGAGAATGTAAGCCCGGGACAGTCCGTTGCCGTTTTAAATGCCGGTACGGATATGCAAATTACCCTGGGTATTCCGGAAAGTATCATTAATGGGGTACATCCCAATATGGATGTCGTAGTGGACTTTACCTCCATAGCGGAAGACCAGTTTAAAGGCAGGGTATCGGAAGTGGCCCCTGCCGTGGATGCCAATACGTCTACTTATCCGGTAAGGGTTATCGTCACCAATCCCAGTGATGCGATAAAGAGTGGCATGGCGGCCAACGTTACTTTTGATTTTGGCGATTACGATTCAAGTGACAACGTTTTGGTTGTTCCTGCCCACGCCGTGGGAGAGGACAGTAACGGACGTTTTGTTTTTCTGGTGGAGGGAGAAGGGGACACGGCCAAAGTAAAGAAGCAGGAAGTTCAATTAGGTAATTTAACCGCCCAAGGGTTTGAAGTAACCTCTGGTCTTTCCTCGGGACAAAGAATAGCAATTGCGGGATTACAGACCCTTTTGGACGGCCAAGAAGTTAGGTTGCAATAAAAATACCATAACCATCCACCCAATGAATTTAGCAAAATTCTCAATCGACAAAAATCGCATCACCTTTATGGTGCTGGCAACGATTATCCTGCTGGGGATCAATATGTATTTCAGCTTATCCCAAGATAGTATGCCACCTTACACCGTCCGCGTGGCTACGGTGGTTTCCCAGTTTCCTGGGGCCAGTCCTGAACGGGTTGAGCAATTGGTCACCGACAAAGTTGAAAAAGTGGCGCAGGAGCTTCCGGAGCTTAAGGAAGTAACCAGTACTTCACGGACCGGGCTCTCTGTGGTAAGTGTTTCGTTAAAGGACGAGGTCTCGCCAGAAACGCTCCAGTCCGTCTGGGACCGTTTACGTCGGAAATTGAATGCTATTGAAGGCCTTCCATCGGGAGTAAACCCTAATTTAAATGATGATGGCATTGGTGATGTTTATGGCATTGTTGTGGGCTTAACATCAGATGGGTTCAGTTATTCGGAAATGAAGGACTTTGCCGATGATATCAAGGACGATTTGATCAAACTGCCCGATGCTGCCAAGGTGGAACTGGGCGGAGTGCAGGACGAACGCGTTTTTGTGGAATTCGATAATACCCGCTTAAAGGAATATGGCCTATCGGCTTCCAAGTTGCAACAAAGCATTGGTGCGACCAATATTTTAAGTTCCGGGGGACAGATCAATGTGGGGGATGAGCGTATTATTTTGGAGCCTACCGGTAATTTCGATTCCGTTGAGGATATCCAAAATATGTTGATTGCCGTAGGGAACGGGTCCCAATCGGTAAAACTTGGTGATATTACCTCGGTAACAAAAGGATATATCGATCCTCCCAAACAAATTGTCAGTGTTGATGGAAAAGAAGCCATCACCATGCATGTTAACCTCAAGGAAGATAAAAATATTGTTTACCTGGGCGAAGCAGTAAATCAAGTGGTGACCCAATGGCAAAATCGCCTTCCGGTCGGTCTGGAATTGACCAGAGTGTCCTCTTTGGATGATTACATAGATGTAAAGGTGAGTGATTTTATGGTGAACCTCATGCAATCCATAAGCATCGTATTGGTGGTCATGCTTGTCTTTTTGGGTTTCCGTACGGGATTCGTCATTGCCAGTTTAATTCCGATTGTGACCATCATGACCTTGATGCTCATGGGCATTATCAATATGGGATTGAACCAGGTAACCCTGGCAGCGCTTATTATGGCATTGGGGATGTTGGTTGATAATGCCATTGTAGTGGCCGAAACCATTATGGTAAAACTCGAGCAGGGTGTGGAAAAGTATAAGGCCGCAATAGAAGCCTTTTCCGAGTTATGGATGCCATTATTGATTTCCACTTTAACCACCTCAGCGGCATTTTTGGCCTTCTACCTATCGCCAACAACCATGGGAGATATTGTTGGGCCCATTTTTGTGGTGATAACCATAGCGTTAATGTCGTCTTGGTTAATCGCACTTACCGTAATTACCATGTTTTGCTACATGTTTCTAAAGGTAGCGCCCAAGGGTGAACAAAAGCCCAGCCTTGTGGATCGCGTTATCAACTCGGCCAAGGGCTATTATAAGGATTTGATATTATTGGCGCTAAAGCATAAATACAAAGTTATTGTGGGCATTTTTTTGGCTTTCTTTCTTTCACTGTACGGATTTGGTTTTATCCCATTCATCTTTTTCCCGGACAGTGATCGTAACATGATTACCATTGACATTAATCTGCCCGAGGGTAACAAAATAGAACGCACCACCGATGTGGTGAACCAAATAGAAGGCTTCATGGCAGATTCCCTTAAAGTCAATACAGAAAGGGATAAAGGCATTGTAAGTTGGTCCTCTTACATTGGGGAAGGACCCGAATCTTATGATTTGGGCTACTCCCCGGACGAGGCCAATTCAAACTATGCCCATATTTTGGTAAACACCACTTCCTTTGAAGAAAATGCCGAAATGGTAAAACGGCTGGATGGCTATTCCTTTAGAAATTTTCCGAATGCGGATATCAAGGTAGGGTTATTGGGTTCTGGCGGTGGAGGAACCCCGATAGAAATTAAAGTATCCGGACCGGAACCGGACGAACTTTCCACCATTGCGGAAAGTGTAAAGCAGAAGTTATCGGGAGTGGATTTCACGAAGAATGTTAAGGATGACTGGGGCCCAAAGAGTAAAAAGTTTTTGATTGAAATTGATCAGAACAGGGCCCAGAATGCGGGCATTACCAGTTCTGATATTGCCACATCGCTACAAACAGTTTTGGACGGTTTTCAAACCGGTGAGTATAGGGAGGACAATAAATCCATACCTATTGTCATGCGGAGTGGCGATAGCCAGCAACAAACCCTGGCTTCCTTGGAAACCTTAAATGTGTATTCGCAAAACAGTGGTAAAAGTGTACCCCTGTTACAAGTTGCCTCAATAGTACCTACTTGGCAATATGCCAAAATAAAAAGACTGGACTTGAGGCGTACCATCAATATAAGCAGTGAATTGCGCGAGGGCGGCAATGCTTCCGCAATCATGTCAGTGGTCACTCCTTGGTTGGAAGAACAGGTCAATGGGGCGTGGCCCGCCGGATATACCTACGAATTGGGAGGCGATGCCGAGCAAACCGCAGAGAATATGGGTCCCATTATTGGCTATCTTCCTATTTCCGGATTTATTATTGTATTGCTATTGATCATTCAATTCAATTCAGTGCGTAAAATGACGATGGTCGTGCTAACCATTCCCCTTGGGATAATTGGGGTGGTCATTGGACTGTTGGTCTTTCAGGAAGCTTTTGGGTTTATGCCCTTTTTGGGCGTCATTTCCTTGGCCGGTATTGTAATCAATAACGCCATTGTCCTCATTGACCGTATGGAGGTGGAACTGGCCGCGGGTAGAACAAATCAGGATTCGGTCATTGCGGCTTGCCTACAACGGTTTCGACCCATATTATTGTCCACTTTTACAACGATTTTGGGGTTGGTGCCCCTCTACCTTTCCGGGGGTGAAATGTGGGAAGGAATGGCCATAAGTATTATGATTGGACTCCTATTTGGCACCATTATCACCTTGCTATTCATACCTTCGCTTTACAGTGCCCTTTTCAAGGTCAGTTATAAAGGGTATCAATTTAATGAAGCACTTTTGGATGGGTAGTAATGAAGCAACGAAATAAGGACCTGAAAAAGCTTTTGAAACAGCTTGGGCAGTCAATTGTTTTTTGGATGATTGCCATGGCACTTTTTGCCATTTTTAGATATTACGGCCTCGCCGAAGAAGAAGGGATATTCACTCCTGCTGAGTATAGCTTTTCCAGGGCGTTGTCCATGTTCACACTGTTTGGGCTACTTATCGGTGTTGTCGGTGCATTTATTGAATTCGTTCTGGATAAATACCTCTCCAAAAGAGTCTCCATTGGACTCAGTTTAATCATAGGTTTCCTTGTTTACCTCATTACCACAGTGATACTTTCCACCCTGGTCATTGAAATCACCAATCTGGTGTACGACATGGGAATCAACAATAAGAAAGGGTGGTGGATATTCGACAGAACGTTCTGGGCCATCATCCTATACATTGCCATAGCTGGCTTGGTGTTATCGTCCATTCAAATTGCGAATGACAAATTTGGTAAAGGGGTTTTCTTGAAAATGCTCTTTGGAAAGTATAAAGAGCCGAAAGAGGAGAAGCGTATTTTCATGTTTTTGGACCTCAAATCTTCCACGGCAATAGCGGAGCAATTGGGCCATTTGAAATATAGTCAACTCATTCAGGATTGTTTTTATGATTTGAATGAAGTAGTGCCCAATTATGATGCGGAAATCTATCAATATGTTGGTGATGAGGCCGTACTAAGTTGGCCTTATGAAAAAGGGTTGTCGAACAACAATTGTGTGAAACTTTTCTTTGCCTTCAAACAAAAATTATCAACAAAAAAGGACTACTACACCAACAAATATGGGGCCTTTCCTGAGTTTAAGGCCGGTTTGCACGGTGGCGTGCTGATGGTGGCCGAAGTTGGGGTGGTCAAAAAGGAAGTAGCCTATCATGGGGATGTCATCAACACATCGGCCCGTATACAGGCAGAGTGCAATTCGTATAAAGTACCGATTCTTATTTCTGAAAAACTATTGAAGGACCTGATTTCAGATGATTTTTTTTCCACAAAGTATCTTGGCGATGTGCTCTTGAAAGGAAAGCAGAAAAAAGTAAACATCCATACGGTAATTACCAATGCTTGAAAAATTGTACCATAGCCGTTTTGAATTATTTCTGTCCAGCCAGGTGGCCATTTTGTTCGGCTCATTGATTATGCCGGCCGCTTTGTTCGAAACCGTTTTGGATCCCATACTTTTTTTGATCAACCTACTTGCCGGGATATTGCTTATTTCCAAAAAACCGAGGTTAATGTGGTTCTGTGTTGGAGTGCTGGGCCTAAGCGCAATTGTGTTCATTGTTTCAATATTGTTGGGGAAAGCATCAAAGGAATTGGGCTTTCTTCGTTTAGGGGGCTATTTCCTGTTCTACCTGGTGGTTTCCTTTGAGATAATCAGGCAAGTCTGGTATGCCAAACGCGTAAACAAAAATGTAATATTTGGATTGGTCAGTGGATTTATCTCCTTGGGTCTTATCGGGTTTTTTATATGCATGAGCATAGAAATGAGCACTCCCAATTCCTTTCAAGGCGCATTCCTGGGAATGCCGGAACGGCCGGAGTTTGTGGCGGAACAGTTGATGTATTTTAGCTTCATAACGTTAATGACCATCGGTTACGGGGACATCATTCCAATCACCAGTCTAGCTCAAAAAGCAACACTTTTAATAGGATTGTTAGGTAATTTTTATCTGGTGATCATTACTGCCGTAGTTATAGGCAAGTTTATTAACCAATCCAAATAATTGGTATCAATCCTTTGAAAGCAGGGAAATAATTTTCACATGGCCATTTTTTCCATTTTGGTCATCTGCCCAGGATTGAAAATGCCGACTTTACCGTTTTTTTATGAAGACTTCATGTAAATTTCACATAGTTGGACTTACTTTGACCGGCTAGACAGGTGCCATATAATAGTAATATAACTCAAGTTCGGCATAATTTGTTATCAACCAAAATCCGTCAAATTGAGTGGTTTTTCGTAATAAAGTGAAGAAAAATTGTATCGAAATTAGGATTTTGCAAGAAAATCACTTGCCTGCCTGTATTCTAAGGTTTATCCAAATTTTCAAGCTGCATATTTTGCTAAATTTACATATGGCTTGTCCCGCTTGACCACGGCAAAAGTTCGGCTTACTATTTTATTACGTATCACATTGATTGTTGACATTTTGGATTTACCGGCTTTCAACCTCCGCTGGTAATACATTTTTATCTCTGGATCATGCTGTAATGCGGTAGCTGCTGCTTGTGATAGCAAGGTTTTTATTGTTCGGTTTCCCAAGGTACTTATCCTGGTTTTGCCTTTTATACTCGTTCCTGATTGATGCTCAAAAGGCGCAATTCCGGCATAACAAGCAAATTGTCTCCAGGTTTTAAACGCTTTAAAGTTATCGGTTGCGGTGATTAGTGTTACCGCCAGGATTAAACCGACTCCCTTGATAGAGGTGATATGCTTAAAGGTTCGAGTGATTTCTTGATTTTGTTGGATCTGAGTTCTTATAAGTTTTTCGATCTGAAGGATTTCCTTGGTCAAAAATTGTATGATCTGTTGCGCAGAAACAAGTATGGGATCATCCGGGGATACCTGCAGCACTTTTTTTTGCTCGGTGATTTGGTTGAGGTGGGCTGTTCTTTGCCGTACAAGTTTAGCACGGTAAGTTAATAAGTTCTTCAGCTTTAATAATGATGTGGCCGGAAGTTGATAGGGGGTCAACTCCTTTTCGAACAAAAAGGCATAACGCGCAATAGCTTGTGCATCGACCTTGTCATTCTTTCCACGTTTAATACCCAGAGACCGCTTGAGTTCCAACCCAGAGATCACAAAATAGGTAAACTGATTTTGTTGCATAAATTCACAAAGTTTTAAGCTATAGATACCCGTGTGCTCAAAACAAAATACAGGTTCAGTTTCTTTCAATTGTCTTTTCGCCCAGGCTAATAATTTAGAGAACCCAGTGAGGGTATTATCAAATACTTTGTGCGCTTTGCCATGATAGAGGTATACATCGAGGGTACTTTTTGAAACGTCAATACCGATAAATTCTTTTTTCATTGTACATTTGAATTAGGTTAATGATTGCCAGGGGACTAAGACTCTTAATAGACCTTGATATCTAAAATTCCAACTGGTTCCGGGCAGTCTAAAAGTTAAGGATGGGACTAATACAGGCAATGGATCTTATCTAGCCGGCAAGAAAGTTCACCCATCCTTTTCTTTTTTAAGATACTTCGATTTAATAATACAAACCTAAGAGCCGGCTGCAGGGCAGGCAGGTTTTTCGATACATTTTTGCTATCGCAAAAACACTCAAAATGACGTAATTTTCTTATGTCGAACCAACGTTAATATCGTTCATCAGCGAAGGAATATCACGTAACTTCCGTTGGTATTGGTTCAGAAAGCGATAACTAGGAGTTCAAAAATGGCAATCGTACAAGGGAAATGAAAATAAAAAAGACAATCGTTTTAGGGGTTATAGCGCAATTGGACGCCATCATAGCCAAAATGAATGAAGATGAAGAGCGTCTAAAAGAAACTTTGGGGGATGTAAGCCCCTATCATGAAAAAAGCGCCCAAAACCTTGCCAATTATGGCTCTTTCCGAAGTTTTGATGTACGGAAAATGCAAGAACACCTTAAAAATTTAGGTCTTACCCGTTTTGCCAATGCCGAAGGGCATATCAAAGCGAGTGTGCTCACAATTCGCTATCTCTTGGGTCTTACCGTTGCGGAACATGAAAAAGAAGCCCTTAAGGGGCAATGGTCCATAAAAAAAGGGAAAAAAATATTGGCGAGAAACACTAAAAACCTACTGGGCGAGGGCGTTAGCGAAAGAAGGGTTCGGATTATGGTCACACAACCCAGAGAGGCCGCTGATGACTACGAAATGGTAAAACAAATGATTGAAAAAGGAATGGATTGTGCCAGAATCAACTGCGCACATGATTCCCAGGAAGTTTGGTCAAAAATAATATCCAATATCAAAAGGGCGGCACAGGAACTCAACAAAGAAGTGAAAATTGCCATGGATTTGGCCGGACCCAAGATACGTACCGGTAAGATTGTCCCTGGACCACAGGTATTGCGTTGTAAACCGAAAAAGGATGCCTATGGTAAGGCAATGGAACCAGGTACGATAATCCTCGTTCCAGAATCGGAATATGTGCCATTGCCAAACATGCTTCCCATGAAGTCAGGTGATTTGGAAAAATTGCAGATCGGCCAGGTACTTTCCTTGGTGGATGCAAGGTCAAAACACCGACAACTTAGGGTAACGAACTGCAACAATACCAATGTGGAGGCCGAAACGATGCAAACGATTTACTTTGAACCTGGTTTGGTCCTTAATGCGACTACCGATGAAATGTTGGAATTGACCGTTGGGGAAATCCCACCAAAGGAAAACGCCCTGGTACTTAAGGTCGATGACGAAATACGTATTCATAAAGAGGATATCCTGGGGACTCCTGCCGAGTTTTCGGACGAAGGTGTATTGACACAACCCGCGATGATATCCTGTCAACTGCCCGAAGTATTCGCGTATATAGAGGAAGGGGATCGCGTATTCTTTGATGATGGCAAAATAGCTGGTGTTATTACTGAGGTCAACGAAGTTCATTTTAAAGTAAAAATTACGTTGGCCAAAGAAAATGGATCCAAGCTTAAAGCGGAGAAGGGCATTAACTTTCCCGATACCCAATTGGGCTTCTCAGGTCTGACCCTTAAGGATAGGGAAGATCTTGTGTTCGTTTCCGAAAATGCCGATATCGTAAACTTTTCCTTTGTCAACCGCCCTGAGGATGTTACGGAACTCTATGATGTACTCAAGAAGCTCAATGCATTCGAGTATATGGGAATCATACTAAAAATTGAAACCCAATTTGCATTTGAGAATTTGGTTCCCATCCTTCTTGAGGCCATGAAAACGGAAAATGTTGGCGTGATGATAGCGAGGGGTGATTTGGCCATAGAAACAGGATGGGAAAATATCGGTCAGGTCCAACAGGAAATCGTATCCATTTGTGGAGCTGCCCATGTACCCGTTATCTGGGCCACGCAGGTATTGGAAAACTTGGCCAAAAGTGGCCTGCCATCACGTTCAGAAATCACCGATGCCACAACAGCCTTAAAGGCGGAATGTGTCATGCTCAACAAGGGTCCTTACATCAATGAGGCCATTAGCTTACTCAACACCATACTTTCCAAGATGGAAAGCTCGCAGCATAAGAAGGAATCCATGTTGCCGCGGCTTAAATCTTTAATGATCCAATGAACACCTGGATGAAAAGGGGTTTGGCCATGATCGGAATCAAAGGGTTTGCCCTCTTAAGAAAGGAACTTATTTTGAGGTGATCGGTGAAACCTAAAGGCTGCCGTTAGTTGTCAGTGGAAATGCTGCTTTTTATCAGGGCATTCGTTAAATCCTTGGCATACTTGTTCACGGTATTGGTTAGGTTGGATGGGTCTTTGGCCTCAAAACGTCCTATCCATTGGAGGTTATCGCCAGAATCTTCCGTAAGTCGGTAAAGACTACTCTCAAAAACATATTTCGTACCGCTTCTCAACTGGTCCGGTTCCCATCTTGTGACCGGATAATAGACCAGATAACGACCAAACCTTCCTGCCCGTGTTGGAACATAGGCAGTGGATGTGTTTCCTGGAATAACATCGGTGTATTCTTCGGTATTGATTAAATTGGTAACGATCACACCGTCATAACCATTGGCCATGAGGGTTTTCTTTAAAGTGGCCAATTCGGTCTCGGAATACTTCCTGTTTAAATCAATGATTTTATTGGCCGCATGGGACGCGGTTCCTTTCACTCCCGCTTCCTTCAATTCGGAAACCACACTGTTTTCAAATTTGATTCGAGCGGTATTGTCCTTTGACCGTCCCACAACAAGTATCTTTTCGTAGGGTTTCTTGGTTTTGCCCACATTTTCTGAACTGGTCAAATACGAAGAACATGCAGAAAATAAGAGGACAACGATTGTTCCTGTAAAAACGGTTTTTCTTTTCATGGAAGCTATAGTTTCAGGTTAGAGCCTGTTTGATAAATTCCCAAATAGGCTCTTAGTTTGATGGTGAAAATACTAATTTATCCTTTCGCTTAGACCTTCCAAAATCCAATTTTAATGGTAAGCATTGCCTTTACAATCTTCCCATTTGGATCCGAAAGATAAATGGCGGATGGTGTTGGTATTTTTTGTACACCCACAAATTTTGCAAAATGTAGAAATATCCTATATTTGCACCACGCAAGTGATATACGAGGTATTCATGAGGGGACTACAGGTCCCCTCTTTTATTGCTCAATTTTATGTTCGCGGAAAAGGTTGGGGACTTATTGAAAAAGGCTTTGGAAAAGCGGCAGGACCTCTTTTTGTTGGACTTTACCATTGGTGGGGACAACATCATAAAAGTGGTTTTGGATGGGGATAATGGTGTCTCGCTCAACGATTGTATGGAGATAAGTCGTGCCATAGAGCACAACTTGGACAGGGAAGAGACCGACTTTTCGTTGGAAGTGACATCCGCAGGGGCTACGGCACCGCTTGTTCTTCCAAGACAGTACAAAAAAAATGTGGGCCGCAGTTTGGAAGTAAAAACTGAAGGCAGGAGCATAGAAGGAAAATTGACCGAAGTAAATGACAACGGCATTACTTTGGAGTGGAAAGCAAGGGAACCCAAACCAGTAGGTAAGGGAAAGCATACTGTTGAAAAAAAACAGGAAATTGCCTTTTCAGCGATTGAAGGGGCTAAGGTTGTATTAAAATTTTAATGGCAGGATAAAAATGGAAAATCTGGCGCTTATTGAATCCTTCTCGGAGTTTAAGGATGATAAGTTTATTGACAGGGTAACGTTAATGGCAATTTTGGAAGAAGTCTTCCGGAACGCCTTAAAAAAGAAGTTTGGCTCGGATGATAATTTTGACATCATCATCAATCCGGATAAAGGGGATTTGGAAATATGGAGGAACAGGATTGTTGTGGAAGACGGCGAAGTGGAAGAGCCCAACGAGGAAATTTCGCTAAGTGAGGCCCGCAAAATAGAACCGGATTTTGAGGTTGGTGAAGATGTGTCCGAGGAAGTAAAGCTAATGGACCTGGGAAGGCGTTCCATTTTGGCACTTCGCCAAAACCTAATTGCCAAAATCCATGAGCATGACAATACCACCATTTACAAGCAGTTCAAGGATTTGGAAGGTGAAATCTATACAGCAGAAGTACACCACATTCGTCACAAGGCAATTATTCTGCTGGATGATGAGGGCAATGAAATCATTATGCCCAAAGACAAACAAATTCCATCGGATTTCTTCCGGAAAGGGGACAATGTGAGGGGGATAATCGAGAGTGTGGAACTTAAAGGGAACAAGCCTGCCATTATTATGTCCAGGACTTCCCCCAAATTTTTGGAACAGTTGTTCTTCCAAGAGATCCCCGAGGTTTTTGATGGGTTGATCTCCATTAAAAAAGCGGTTCGAATACCAGGGGAGAAAGCAAAAGTTGCCGTTGATTCCTATGATGACAGAATAGATCCCGTGGGAGCTTGTGTCGGTATGAAGGGGTCCCGGATTCACGGTATTGTTCGGGAATTGGGAAATGAAAATATAGATGTCATCAACTGGACCAACAATTCCCAGTTAATGGTGACCAGGGCATTGAGCCCTGCTAGGGTCACTTCCGTGAAACTGGATGATGAGAAAAAAACGGCCCAAGTATACCTTAAACCCGAGGAAGTATCCAAGGCCATAGGTAGGGGCGGCCACAATATACGTTTGGCAGGACAATTAACAGGTTACGAAATAGATGTGTTCCGTGAAGGTGTCGAAGAGGATGTGGAACTAACGGAATTTTCGGATGAAATCGATTCCTGGATTATTGAAGAGTTCAAGAAAATCGGACTGGATACCGCAAGGAGTGTATTGGAGCAAGATGTGGACGATTTAATAAAGCGAACCGACCTGGAGGAAGAAACGGTAAATGAGGTAGTGCGCATCCTTAAAGCCGAATTTGAAGATTAAAGTATATTTGCACACAATTTAAAGGGAGTACAGAAGTTTTTTATGGCAGACAACCCAACAATACGATTAAACAAGGTTCTACGTGAATTGAACATTTCATTGGATAGGGCAGTGGACTATCTGGTGTCTAAAGGGCATGAGATAGAGGCTCGGCCTACCACAAAAATTACCAATGAGGTGTATCAGGTATTGTTGGACGAATTCCAAACTGATGCCAGTAAAAAAGCAGCCTCCCAGGAAGTGGCAGAGGAAAAGCTAAAGGAGAAAGAGGAACTGCGTTTACAAATGGAGCGCGAACAGGAGGAGCGCAGATTGGCAAGGGAACGCAAGCAAGCGGCTTCAGAACAGGTCATCAAAGGAAAGGTAGAACTTGCAGGGCCAAAAACGGTGGGCAAGATCGATCTGGATAAAAAACCGGAACCTCCCAAGCCTAAGGAGGAGCCAGTTGTAAAAAAGGAAGAGCCTAAGCCCGTTAAAGTGGTTGAGGAGAAAAAGGTGGAAGAGAAACCTGCTGTTCCCGAAGAGCCAAAGGAACCGGAAACGATAACCACACAATACAAAAAACTTACAGGGCCAAAACTTACTGGGGCTAAGATCGATCTTAGCCAATTCAATAAGCCCAAGAAGAAAAAAGAGGAAAGCAAGCCCAACAACACGGGCCCAGGTTCGCCATCGGATCGAAAGAAGCGCAGAAAACGGATCATAAGTAAGAATGATGCCTCTGGGCCAGGGGGCAATCGTGGTCGTAATGGCAACAGAAAAGGTGGACAACGGCAAACCGTTGCCAAGGTAGAGCCTACCGAAGAGGAAATCCAGAAACAGGTACGGGAAACCTTGGAGAAGCTTCAAGGAAAGACCAATAAGGGCAAGGGAGCAAAGTACCGAAGGGAAAAACGGGATTTGCACAGGCAGCAATCCGAGAAGGAGCTTGAACAGCAGGAAAAGGAAAGTAAACTATTAAAGGTTACCGAGTTCGTCACCGTAAATGAGGTGGCCACTATGATGGATGTCTCCACTACTGAAATTATCTCGGCCTGTATGTCCTTGGGAATGATGGTGACCATGAACCAGCGTTTGGATGCCGAAACATTGTCCATCGTTGCAGAAGAGTTTGGGTACGAGGTGGAGTTTGTTACCGCTGAGATCGAAGAGTCCATCGAAATTGAACAGGATGCTCCGGAGGATTTGGAATCACGGGCACCGATCGTTACGGTAATGGGTCACGTAGACCATGGTAAAACCTCCTTACTGGATTACATACGTGAAGAAAATGTAATTGCAGGTGAAAGCGGTGGTATTACACAGCACATTGGGGCCTATGGGGTGACACTTGCTTCCGGGCAAAAAATTACGTTCCTGGATACACCCGGTCACGAAGCTTTTACGGCTATGCGGGCCAGGGGAGCACAGGTGACGGATATTGCCATTATTGTGGTAGCTGCGGATGACGATATCATGCCACAGACCAAAGAGGCAATTAGCCATGCTCAAGCCGCTGGAGTGCCCATTGTGTTTGCCATAAACAAAATTGATAAGCCCACGGCCAATCCGGATAAAATCAAGGAAGGTCTTGCGGGCATGAACCTTTTGGTAGAGGACTGGGGGGGTAAAATTCAATCCCATGACATTTCTGCAAAAACCGGACAAGGGGTAAAAGAACTCCTGGAAAAGGTGTTGCTCGAGGCTGAACTGTTGGAATTGCAGGCCAATCCCAATAGACTTGCGGCCGGAACCGTGGTTGAAGCGTTCCTGGATAAAGGTAGGGGTTATGTCTCCACCATATTGGTCCAGAACGGAACACTGGAAATTGGGGATTATGTTCTTGCCGGTACCTGCAGTGGTAAGGTGAAGGCAATGCAGGACGAGCGTGGAAAAAATATAAAAAAGGCAGGGCCCGCAACACCCATTTCCATTCTTGGATTGGATGGTGCGCCCCAGGCAGGGGATAAGTTCAATGTATTGGATGATGAACGTGAGGCAAAACAGATTGCTACAAAACGTTCCCAGTTGCAACGGGAACAGACCGTTCGTACGCAACGTCACATTACACTGGATGAAATTGGAAGACGAATTGCCCTTGGGGACTTCAAGGAACTGAACATCATCCTTAAAGGGGACGTGGATGGTTCCGTTGAGGCATTGACGGATTCCTTCCAAAAACTGTCCACAGATGAGATCCAGGTAAATATTATCCATAAGGGTGTGGGTGCCATTACGGAATCCGATGTGCTGCTGGCAAGTGCTTCGGATGCCATTATCATTGGGTTCAACGTAAGGCCAATGGGCAATGCCCGTACGGTAGCGGATAAAGAGGAAATAGATATCCGCACCTATTCCATTATCTATGATGCGATCAATGACCTTAAGGATGCCATGGAAGGTATGCTTTCCCCTGAAATGAAAGAGGAAATCACCGGTAATGCAGAAATAAGGGAAACCTTTAAAATATCCAAAATTGGTACCATCGCCGGTTGTATGGTGACCAGTGGAAAAATCTTCAGGAACTCCAAGATCCGTTTGATCAGGGATGGGGTTGTCGTCTTTAATGGGGAGTTGGCTTCCCTTAAACGATTCAAGGACGATGTCAAGGAGGTATCCAAAGGATATGACTGCGGATTACAGATCAAGAACTACAATGATATCCGAATTGGGGATATTGTAGAATCCTTCCAGGAAGTTGCGGTGAAGAAAAAACTGTAGGAAACGTGGTAACGGAAGCTCCAAATTTTATTTGGAATCGCTTTCCGGTTTTAAGAGCATGGCGCTTGGATACTTTTTTCGGACTTCGATAAATCGTCTTTCAGCTTCCAATGGGTCTTGAAACTTGCCCAAACGCACACGGTAAGTAGGTTCTTGAAACTCGATTTTTGAATACCACCCCGGGAAATCTATGTCCACCTGGGATTTAAGGTTCTGTGCTTTTTCATAGCTCCCAAAACCAACCTGTATCTGATAGAATCCCTTATTGGAATTTACCTTATTGTATACTCTGACCAATTGCTCAATCCTCGGATCTTGTTCAATAGTGACCACTCCTTCCTGTGCGTGGATGTATACGGCAATACACATGAAAAATAAAGTAAATACAGGTGCTTTCATAGTCTTAAAATATACAGCAAAAATCGCGTTTTGCAAAAGTAAAATAATGAAGGTTAAACATTTCTGAAAATTGCTATTTAGAATAGTTATAAATTATGTTGTAAGAATCCTTTAACATTTAAAAAAAGCTTGTAGTGTCGTATTTTTGTTCGCAATTTGAGCAACGGTGGTGCTAACATTTACAGTATCAACGCCAAATCCGTGCCAAAATTTTGATAGCAAGTATATTATGATGAAAAAGGTTTTTGACCGAGTTCAATTGACGAAAGTTTTTGGTCTAAGTTTACTGCTGATTTCCCAACTTTTTTCCATTCCCACTTTTGCGCAAGAAGAGTCCACTGCCGAACCTGTTGCTGAAGAGCAGACGGCCGATTTGGGTGGTGACCCCGTAAAGGGCAAACAGTTGTTCAATCAAAACTGTGCCGCCTGTCATGCTTTGAACCGCAAGATGACCGGACCGGCCTTGGCCAATGTGGAAAGTCGGTTGGCCGAAGAAGAAGGCTTGGACAAGGAATGGTTGTATGCTTGGATAAAGAATAGTGCCGGGATGATTGCTGCAGGGGATGCCTATGCCGTGCGTATTTACAATGAATACAACCAAGCGGCAATGACAGCCTTCCCAACCTTATCAAACGCGGATATTGACGACATACTTGCCTATACTGCGGCTCCACCTCCAGCACCTGCCGCCGCTGCTACTGCCGTGGCCGATACCGATGGGGATGGTGGTAATGCAAGTGGAATATCCAATGAAATGATCCTTGGGGCGTTGGCCGTTGTTTTTGCGCTCTTGGTGGTGATGTTGTTTTTGGTCAATCGCACGCTAAGAAGAATTGCCGAAGCCAATGGGGTGCAATTGGCCGAAGAATTGGACGGCGGACGTATACCCATTTGGAAAGCTTTTGCCCAGAACCAGTTTTTGGTTTTCTGCACGGTGGTGGTCTTTTTATTGGCCAGTGCCTATGGTGCTTTTGCGTGGATGTCCCAAATAGGTATTGACCAGGGATATGCCCCAATTCAACCCATTCATTATTCGCATAAAATTCACGCAGGGGACAATAAGATTGAATGTCAGTATTGCCATTCTTCGGCAAGGGTTTCCAAACATTCGGGAATCCCGTCGTTGAACGTTTGTATGAACTGTCACAAATCCATTTATGAATATAAGGGGAATCCAGAAGGGCCAAGTGCCGAGGATTTGGCCAATGGGTATACCAATGAGTTCTACACAAACGAAATCAAAAAATTATATAAAGCGGTTGGATGGGATGAGGAAAACCAGCGCTACACCGGTGAATCACAACCGGTGGAATGGGTAAGAATCCATAACCTTCCGGATTTCGCTTATTTCAATCACGCGCAGCATGTCACGGCAGGAAACATCGAATGTCAAACCTGTCACGGACCCGTTGAGGAAATGGAAATTATGTACCAATATTCCCCATTGACCATGGGTTGGTGTATCAATTGCCACCGGGAAACAGAGGTGCAGGTTGCTGACAATGGATATTACAAAAAAATCCATGAAGAACTCTCCAAAAAGTATGGGGTTGAGAAACTTACGGCAGCACAAATGGGTGGATTGGAATGTGGTAAGTGCCACTATTAATTTAACTTGAAGTTATTCTTACAAAACTATATGGCATCAAACAAGAAATATTGGAAGAGTGAGGCGGAATTGAATTCGACCGATTCCATTGTTGAGACGCTAAAACAAAACGAATTTGTGGAACATATTCCCGTGGATGATTTTCTTGGGGATAAGGAGAATTTGGAGGAATCCAGCACAACTAGAAGGGATTTCCTTAAATATGTGGGTTTTAGCACGGCTGCTGCTACTATGGCTGCTTGCGAAGGCCCCGTTCATAAGTCCGTTCCCTACGTCATCCAGCCGGAGAACATTGTCCCTGGTGTGGCCAATTACTATGCGACCACAATCGCAGATGGATTTGATTTTGCCAGTATTTTGGTAAAAACGCGGGAAGGACGACCGATTCTCATAAAGAATAATGATAGGGCTTCAGTACTTGGAGGCGCTAATGCCAGGGTGAATGCTTCCGTCCTTTCTTTGTACGACAAAAAGAGGGTTCAGGGCCCAATGGCCAATGGTGAATTCATGGAATGGGATGTTCTTGATGCCACTGTAAAGGCCAAATTGGCGGGATTACAGAACTCGGGCAAACAGGTGGCATTATTGACGCAAACCTACGCAAGTCCTTCCACTTCCAAATTGGTTTCCGAGTTTTCCGAGGCATTTGGAAATGTGAACCATGTTACATACGATGCCATTTCTGAAGATGCTGCCTTAAATGCATTTGAGGCCATGTATGGTGAGCGGGCCTTGGTGGATTACGATTTTAGCAAAGCTGAACTTATTGTTTCCTTTGCGGCTGATTTCCTAGGGGATTGGCAAGGCGGGGGATATGATTCGGGATATGCCAAAGGCAGGGTCCCCCATAACGGAAAGATGTCGCGTCATGTCCAGATAGAGTCCAATATGTCATTGTCCGGTGCCAATGCAGATGCCCGTTTGCCCATGAAGCCTTCGGAAATTAGAACAGGCTTGGCAAAATTGTATGGTAAACTGAATGGCAGTACCGTTGGTGGTGGCAATTCTGATATAGATGCTACCGTTGATGCCATTGCATCGGAAATAAGAAAAGCAGGGAGCAAGGCCGTAGTGGTCTGCGGTTTGAATGATATTAATGCGCAAATGGTAACATTGGCGATTAATAAACTGCTCCAAAGCGAAGCATTTGACACGGAAAAACCCCGTTATATCCGAGCTGGAAATACAGCAGAAGTGGATAAGCTCATTGCGGATATGAATGCCGGTAGAATTGGCGCACTTATTATTGACGGTGTCAATCCGGTTTATTCATTGCCCAATGCCGCAGATTTTGTTGAAGGTCTGGGAAAAGTGGATTTGTCCGTTTATTTTGCCTTGAACAATGATGAAACGGCCCAGTCCGTATCCCATGTGGCTGCCGCTTCACACTATTTGGAATCGTGGGGGGATGCCGAGTTGAAAAAAGGTCATTTGAGCCTCATGCAACCGGTAATCCGGGAATTGTTTGATACAAGACAATTTCAAACCTGTCTATTGAATTGGATGGGCGGCGAAATGTCTTATCGTGAATATGTGAAAGAGAACTGGACAAATTCCTACCTAAATGGTTTTGGGTGGAATAAAGCCCTTCAAGATGGTGTTTTTACGGTTGCCATGAGTGATGGTGCCGATGAAAGCGCCGTTGAACCCAATGAAGAGGCAACCGGAGAGGAAACCATGATTTCCTCATTGTCCTCCGCATTACGTTCATTGACGAGTACAGCCGATTCCAGTATGGAACTGACACTATATTCCAAAGTGGGTATGGGTGACGGGAAACAAGCCAATAATCCTTGGTTGCAAGAGTTCCCCGATCCAATTACCCGTGTTACCTGGGATAACTATATCACCATTTCCAAAGCTGATGCGGAGGAACTTGGATTGGAAAATTATAATGTTGCCAATGGTGGTCTCGATGGAAGCTATGCAAACGTAACCGTGGATGGTACTACATTGGAAAATATTCCCGTAATCATTCAGCCGGGTCAGGCCAAGGGAACAGCAGGTCTGTCCTTCGGTTACGGAAGAATGGCCGGGATGCAAGAGGAAATGCAAACTGGTGTCAACGCTTTTCCATTGTACAGGAATTTTAATGATGTTCAATCCGTTTCCATCTCAAAGGCAAGTGGGGTACATGAATTTGCCTGTATCCAATTGCACAATACGTTGATGGGCCGTGGGGATATCATCAAAGAAACGACTTTAAAGGAATTCAACACTGAGGAACCCCATGTTTGGAATCCCGTTCCGCAGGTTTCCCTGGACCATCAGGAAGTGCCTGCAACTACCGTGGATTTATGGGAGAGTTTTGATCGATCTATAGGACACCACTTTAACATGTCGATCGATTTAAATGCATGTACCGGATGTGGAGCGTGTGTCATTGCCTGTCATGCGGAAAACAATGTGCCTGTAGTTGGAAAAAAGGAAATGCGTCTTTCGCGTGATATGCATTGGTTGCGTATTGATAGGTATTACTCTTCGGAAGATACTTTTGAAAATGACGTAGAGGAGAAGGATACTGCAGCGGAGGGGTATAAAAACACGATGTTGGCCCTCGAAAATCCTGCAGCCAACCCTCAGGTGGCCTTCCAGCCCGTAATGTGTCAGCATTGTAATCATGCACCTTGCGAGACCGTTTGTCCGGTAGCGGCTACTGCCCACAGTAAACAGGGACACAACCATATGGCATATAACCGTTGTGTGGGAACACGCTATTGTGCCAACAACTGTCCTTATAAAGTAAGACGTTTCAACTGGTTCTTATACAACAATAATGACGAGTTTGATTTCTATATGAACAACGACTTGGGCAAAATGGTGTTGAATCCGGACGTCAATGTACGTTCCAGGGGTGTTATGGAGAAATGCTCTTGGTGTATCCAGATGACCCAAAAGACCATTTTGGATGCCAAGAAAGAAGGCCGGGAGGTTAAGGATGGAGAGTTCCAAACGGCATGTTCCTCTGCCTGTAGCAGTGGGGCCATTGTTTTTGGGGACGTGAATGACAAAGAAAGCAAAGTGGCCAAGTTGAAGAAGGATGACAGAATGTATCACTTATTGGAACATGTGGGGACACAACCCAATGTGTTCTATCATGTTAAAGTGAGAAATACCAACGAGGCATAACCAATAAAAATTAGAATACGCTAATATGGCATCGCATTACGAAGCACCTATACGCAGACCCCTTGTACTGGGAGACAAAGGCTACCACGACGTTTCCGTGGATATTGCCAGACCGGTGGAAGGCAAGGCCAATAAGCAATGGTGGATAGTTTTTTCCATTGCTTTGGTCGCATTTTTATGGGGATTGGGTTGTATCATTTATACCATTTCAACAGGAATTGGGGTCTGGGGCCTCAACAAAACGGTAAACTGGGCATGGGACATTACCAACTTCGTATGGTGGGTAGGTATTGGTCATGCGGGAACCTTGATTTCAGCGGTATTATTGCTGTTCCGTCAAAAATGGCGTATGGCGATCAACCGTTCTGCAGAGGCCATGACCATTTTCTCCGTAATCCAGGCTGGATTGTTCCCTATTATCCATATGGGGCGTCCGTGGTTGGCGTACTGGGTATTACCCATTCCAAACCAATTTGGATCGCTATGGGTGAATTTTAACTCCCCACTGCTTTGGGACGTTTTTGCGATTTCAACCTACCTTTCCGTTTCCCTGGTTTTCTGGTGGACAGGATTGCTCCCGGACTTTGCCATGATTCGTGATAGGGCGGTAAAACCCTTCCAAAAGAAAATATACAGTTTGCTAAGTTTTGGATGGACTGGTCGGGCCAAAGATTGGCAACGCTTTGAAGAAGTGTCCTTGGTATTGGCCGGTTTGGCCACCCCACTTGTACTTTCCGTACATACCATTGTATCCTTTGACTTCGCCACATCGGTAATACCAGGTTGGCATACCACCATATTCCCACCCTATTTCGTTGCAGGAGCGATATTCTCAGGTTTTGCCATGGTACAGACCTTGCTGATCATCATGCGAAAAGTTTGTAATCTCGAGGCATACATCACCGTTCAGCATATTGAATTAATGAACATCGTAATCATGATTACGGGCTCCATTGTGGGATGTGCCTATATTACGGAATTGTTCATTGCATGGTATTCCGGAGTGGAATATGAACAATATGCCTTCCTTAACAGGGCTACGGGGCCTTACTGGTGGGCCTATTGGTCCATGATGACCTGTAATGTTTTCTCACCACAATTTATGTGGTTCAAAAAATTACGTACCAGTATCATGTTCTCCTTCTTCATTTCCATTGTGGTGAATATAGGAATGTGGTTTGAGCGTTTTGTGATTATCGTCACTTCCTTGCATAGGGATTACCTGCCGTCCTCATGGACCATGTTTTCCCCAACTTTTGTGGATATCGGAATATTTATTGGAACGATTGGATTCTTTTTTGTCCTGTTCTTATTGTATTCCAGAACCTTCCCAGTAATTGCACAAGCCGAGGTGAAATCGATATTGAAGTCATCAGGTGCAAGGTACAAGGCGCTACGGGAAGCTGGACAGCCATTGTATACCATGCCTGCGAGAGGTAAGATTGTGGAAGTGGAAATGGATGCGGGTCATGCCGATGAACCGCTCCCGGAAGTGGCAATGGCAGGTGTTTCCATAAACCGATTATTGTCGAGCATCGGAAGTTTTGATACCAAGACACAAACCCCGGACGATTTAAAAAAGGTAAAGGGCATTGGTCCTTTGATGGAAAAAACATTGAATAAAATTGGCATTTTCTCCTTTTTACAGGTAAGTAAGATGACCGCAAAAGAATACGATTTGTTGGATTCGATTACAGGGTCCTTCCCTGGAAGGGCGCAACGTGATGATTGGGCAGGACAAGCTAAAAAATTGATAAACTAAGATTAGATAAATGGCATCAACCACATTTAGGGCATTGTACGATGATGACGACTTGCTGATGCATGCCGTTAAAAAGTTACGTTCCGAAAAATATCATATCGAGGAAGTGTATACCCCCTTTCCGGTCCATGGGCTGGATAAGGCCATGGGATTGGCGGATACTAGGATCGCGATAACCTCCTTTTTATACGGATGTTTGGGATTGGCTGTGGCTATTACCATGATGAACTACATCATGATTCAGGACTGGCCGCAGGACATCGGTGGTAAACCCAGTTTTAGCTATCTGGAAAATATGCCAGCCTTTGTCCCCATTATGTTTGAGATGACGGTATTCTTCGCTGCGCACCTCATGGTAATTACCTTTTACCTACGAAGCAAAATGTGGCCGTTTAAAAAAGCGGAGAATCCAGATATTAGAACAACGGATGACCGTTTTTTGGTGGAGGTTGCTGTTGGAAACGATGAAGAAGCCTTAAAAGAATTGCTATTGGACACCGGTGCTGTGGAAGTACAAGTGCCAAAAAAGTAAGACTATGATAAAAAGTAGCATTAAAATCGGGTTGATCTTTTTCCTTTTGGTAGGGATTACCTCATGTTTTGACAAAAACCAACCCAACTACCAATACATGCCCAATATGTACGAACCTGTGGGGTATGAAACCTATCAAGGGGACGATAATGGTCTTTTCCCCCAAGGTACGGCAGCTTTGCTTCCGGCGGAGGGCACGGTATCCAGGGAGTGGCTTCCCTATGAGTTTGACAACTCCATAGAAGGTAAGGAATTGGCAAGATTACAACCAAGCCCGCTGGATTCCTTGAATCGTGAGGAGAACCTGGTCAAGGGGAAGGAATTATATGATGTGTATTGTGCCATTTGCCATGGGAACAAAGGTGCGGGACAGGGTACTTTGGTAAAACGCGAAAAAATATTGGGTGTCCCCAGTTACGCTGATGTTGCCAGGAACATTACCGTTGGAAGTACCTACCATACCATGTACTATGGATTGAATTCCATGGGCTCCTACGCTTCCCAGTTTAGTTCAGAGGAAGAAATGTGGCAAGTTTCGGAGTATGTTATGCAATTAAAAGAAGACCTATCCAAATAAGCAATAGGAATGAAATATACCTTTTCAAATAGATTAAAAATTGGGTCGTACATAGCAATGGGCCTTGGCTTAGTGATGCTTATTGCTGGATTTATGAATACCCCCGCCAACGTGGAGGAGGCCAAGGCAATGGTCGCGGCTGCCCATTCCGATGGTCATGGTGGACATGGTGGCGATGCACATGCCGATCAAACCAACGCGATGGCTTCCCATGACGGGGAACATACCGAAGAGGCAGCAGGCCATGGCGAAGGGCATAGTGCCTCCCATGACGAACACGTGTACCATCAATTAAAGAACAGGCCATGGTCGGCCTTATATGTAGCGGCCTTCTTTTTCTTTATGATATCACTTGGAACACTTGCCTTTTATGCGGTCAACAGGGCTGCGCAGGCAGGTTGGGCTCCTTTGCTGTTTAGGGTCATGGAAGGGATAACCGCCTATTTGGTCCCGGGGGGAATCATAGTATTCGTGTTATTGGTACTATCCGTATTGCACTTTAACCATATGTTCACCTGGATGGATGCGGAAGTTGTTGCCCATGACGCATTATTGCAAGGAAAACAGGGGTATTTAAATCCTACATTTTTCTTGATCAGGGCTGCTATTTTCCTTGGTGGATGGATTGCTTACCGCCAGATTTCAAGAAAATTGAGCTTGGCCCAGGACAAGGCGGATGATGATTCCAATTTCAAAAAGAACTTTAGATGGTCTGCAGGATTCTTGGTATTCTATTTGATATCGGAATCCATGATGTCATGGGATTGGATCATGAGTTTGAATCCTCACTGGTTCAGTACGCTTTTTGGATGGTATGTATTTGCCAGTATGTTCGTTTCTGGGATTACCGTAATAGCAATGGTAACCATCTATCTAAAATCCAAAGGATACCTGCAGGAAGTGAACGATAGCCATATCCACGATTTGGCCAAATTTATGTTTGGCATAAGCATCTTTTGGACGTATTTGTGGTTTAGTCAGTTTATGTTGATATGGTATGCGAATATCCCCGAAGAGGTCACCTATTTCGTTACTCGAATAGAACATTATAAACTGCCATTCTTTGGTATGTTGGCACTTAATTTTATCTTTCCACTATTAGTGTTGATGAACAGTGACTACAAACGTGTAAATTGGTTCGTAATTATGACGGGAATCATTATTTTGTTTGGACATTATATGGATGTATTCAACATGGTAATGCCCGCAACCGTTGGTGAGAACTGGCATCTTGGAATACCCGAAATAGGTGGGATATTGTTCTTTGGTGGTTTGTTTGTCTTTTGGACGTTCACAGCCCTTACCAAAGAAGAATTGATGCCGAAACGTAATCCATTTATTGAAGAAAGTAGACATTTCCATTACTAAAAAGCGGAAGAGAAAAATTAAGAAATGACGACATTATTAGTTTTAACGGTTCTTGTTTTGGTGGCTATTGCCATCTGGCAATTGACCAAAATATTTGAATTGTCTCAATTACGAGTAGATGCTTCAAAATCGGAAATTGCAAATGATTCCGATAATAGGGCCAATGGATACCTATTGTTCCTCTTTTTGATATTCATATACGGTATCACCATATTTAGCTTTGCAAAGTACACCAAGGTGCTGTTACCAGAAGCAGCCTCTGCCCACGGTGGGGAATACGATACATTGATGTGGATTTCCTTCGCCGTAATTTTCTTTGTGCAGACCATTACCCAGGCATTGCTTCATTATTTCGGTTACAAATACAGAGGGGAGAAGGGAAAAAAGGCACTATTTTATGCCGATAATGACAGATTGGAGTTTATTTGGACCATCATCCCGGTTATTGTGCTCGCAGGCTTGATTATCTCCGGACTCTACTATTGGACTGAGATTATGGATGTGAACGAAGAAGATGACCCCTTGATTGTAGAGCTATATGCCCAACAGTTTAATTGGACCGCGAGGTATGGGGGGCAGGACAATGTTTTGGGTGATGCCAGTGTTCGATTGATAGACATTAATAGGGCCAACGTTTTGGGATTGGATGAATCCGACCCCAATGCCACGGATGACATTATAGTAAAGGAATTATATCTTCCCGTTGGAAGAAAAGTGAATTTTTACATGCGTTCCCAAGACGTATTGCATTCGGCTTATATGCCGCACTTTAGGGCGCAAATGAACTGTGTGCCGGGAATGATCACACAGTTTTCTTTCACCCCAACCATCACAACGGAAGAAATGAGACTGAACCCGGATGTGGTTGACAAAGTAAAACGGACCAATCAATTAAGGGCGAAATGGGCTGCCGAAGGAAGGCCCAATTCGGACCCATGGGAATTTGATTATGTCTTACTTTGCAATAAAATCTGTGGTAAATCGCACTACAATATGCAAATGAAAATTGTGGTGGTTACCGAAGATGAATACAATGATTGGATGGCTGAACAAAAAACGTTTACAGAAACGCTCTTGGCCGCCAATGGAGGGGAAGAAAAAGCTCCTTTGGAAAATATGGAAACAGCGGAAGTTGTCGCCATAAACGAATAATGAATTGCTAGAAAAAGAAATACGAACAAAAAATCAATTGGATTATGTCTGCAGTAGCACACGAACATGTTGATGGACATGCACATGATGATCACGGACATCATCACAAGGAAACATTTATTACCAAGTACATCTTTAGTCAGGACCATAAGATGATTGCCAAACAATACCTCATAACCGGGGTATTGGTCATGGGATTCATTGGTATTGCAATGTCACTCATATTTAGGATGCAGTTGGCCTGGCCTGGGGAGTCCTTCGCAATCTTTGAAACCTTTCTTGGAAAATGGGCCCCTGGGGGTGTCATGGATGCAGACGTCTACCTGGCTTTGATTACCATGCACGGAACCATTATGGTGTTCTTTGTATTAACGGCAGGATTGAGCGGTACATTCAGTAACCTATTGATACCATTGCAAATAGGGGCAAGGGATATGGCTTCGGGCTTTTTAAATATGGTTTCCTATTGGTTGTTCTTCGTTTCAACCGTACTTATGGTGATTTCCTTGTTCGTGGAAGCCGGGCCTGCGGCAGCGGGTTGGACCATTTACCCTCCACTAAGTGCCTTACCCATGGCACAACCGGGTTCAGGTTTGGGGATGACATTGTGGTTGCTTTCAATGACCATATTCATTGCGTCCTCCCTTTTGGGATCACTGAACTATATTGTGACCGTCTTAAACCTTAGAACCAAGGGGATGTCCATGACAAGGCTTCCTTTGACCATTTGGGCATTTTTTGTTACTGCAATTATCGGTGTAATTTCTTTCCCGGTATTGCTTTCGGCAGGTTTATTGTTGTTGATGGACAGAAGTTTTGGAACCTCCTTCTTCTTATCGGATATTTTCATTCAAGGTGAAGTACTCCATTATCAAGGGGGGTCACCTGTCCTGTACGAACACTTGTTTTGGTTCCTGGGCCACCCAGAGGTATATATTGTATTATTGCCTGCTTTGGGGATTACCTCCGAGGTAATGGCAACAAATGCCAGAAAACCCATATTCGGTTATCGGGCAATGGTTGCTTCCATTCTGGCCATTGCATTCCTATCCACTATAGTTTGGGGTCACCATATGTTCATTTCTGGAATGAATCCGTTCTTAGGTTCCGTATTCACCTTTACCACATTGCTTATTGCCATTCCCTCGGCAGTAAAGGCGTTTAATTATATCACGACCTTATGGAAAGGAAATCTTCAGTTGAACCCGGCGATGCTGTTTTCCATTGGTTTGGTATCTACCTTTATCACCGGCGGTCTTACCGGAATCATTTTAGGGGACAGTACTTTGGATATCAATGTGCATGATACTTATTTTGTCGTGGCACACTTCCATTTGGTTATGGGTATTTCTGCGCTTTATGGACTGTTTGCAGGGGTTTACCATTGGTTCCCGAAAATGTTCCAAGGTAGGATGATGAATAAGAACCTCGGTTATATCCATTTCTGGATAACCGCTATATGTGCCTATGGAATTTTCTTTCCAATGCATTTTGTAGGTATGGCTGGAGTACCAAGACGATACTATGAGAACACGGCCTTCCCCATGTTTGACGAATTGACCAATGTCCAGGTTTTAATGACGGTGTTTGCCATTATTGCGGGATTGGCCCAGCTAATTTTCGTTTACAACTTTATAAACAGTATTTTTTATGGTAAGAGAGGGCCTTTGAATCCTTGGAGTTCCAATACCTTGGAGTGGACGGCACCGCAAAAGCATATCCATGGAAACTGGCCCGGCAAAATTCCGGAAGTCCACCGTTGGGCATATGATTACAGTAAAACCTATGAAAATGGGGACTATATAATTCCAGGGCAGGATTTTGTCCCACAACATATTCCTTTACAGGAAAATGAGGAAGAACTCAACCATTAGGTTTACCTAAAAACAAAAAGAGGTCGTCTAGAAAGTAATTTTTAGGCGACTTTTTTTGTTTGTCCTATTTTCTGGATTTGGGAAGTTATTTTTCCGTTTGTTTATGGTTGAAGGGTTCAAGGTTGGTTTCAAAGGGCCAGACTTAGCTTTTTGAGGTTATGTGCCATTGCAATGAGTCCAAATTCGGTCTCTACCTTTTCGATCCCCCTTAACATAAAGCGTTTGAATGCCATGTTCTGCTTTATGTTTCCAAAAATGGCCTCTATGTCCCAGCACCTTTGTTTGCGGTGGGCGATACCATCTTCGGAGAGCAGTTTTTCCCTTGCCCTTTGTTTGTGGCGTTCCAGGTTATGGTTGCGTTCCACGACCCTATTGCCTTTGGCCTTGTGGCAGGGGGGCGGATGGGACATCCCGAACAGTTTTTGGCCTGGTATTGGTGTATGGTCTGTAGGTATCCCTTCTTAGTGGTCCGTTGAAAGCTTCCAATATGGGTCATCCCTTGACCCATAGGGCAATAATAGGTGTCGGTTTGTTCATTATAATGGAGCTTGTCCACGGTAAAGGGCTTTTTGACCTTGCCCGACTTGGCCTCCTGTTGTTCTTTGTGGAAATAATTGTACTTGACAAAGGCATCGATGCCCTGATCTTCCATCTTTTGATAGTTTTCCTCACTGCCATAGCCTGAGTCAGCGGTCACCCTTCCCGGCATTTGGCCAAAACTGCTTTGGTGTTCTTCAAGGTGGCCGGGAAGTGTTGTAGTGTCGGTAGGGCTTTGTTCCAAAGTGTAATTGACAAGGAACTGGTTGTTGGATGACCCCTGGATGTTGTAGCCCGCTTTCAACTGTCCGTTCTTCATATGGTCATCCTTCATCCGCATGAAGGTGGCATCGGGGTCGGTCTTGCTGTAACTGCCACGATTGCCAAGTATCTTATCCTGCTCATTGTACTTGGCCACTTTGTCCGGCCAGTTCTTCTTGGCATAGGTGAGCTTCTGCTTTACCTTCTTGTCCACTTCCTTATCCTTAAGGGCATCATTAATGGTATCGACGGTTTTGGTTACTTCTTCAGGGTCAATGGCCGCGAAGCTTGGCTCATTGGGCAATTGTTCCTCTTGGGCATATACCTTCTCGACATACGACCATAGTTCCCTTAACTGCTTCTCGATACGCCTGCGCGAGGTCTTGGTCCCCTTTGCCCAGACAAAGGTGTAACGGTTGGCATTGGCCTCTATCTTGGTGCCGTCCACATAAATGTCCCTCAGGCTTAGGTAGCCCTGCTCGGCCAACAGTGCCACCACTTGGTTGAATATGGCCTTGAACCTGCCCTTGAGCCTTCCTGAACGGAAGTTGTTTATCGTATTGTGGTCAGGGATGGAACAGCCCGAGAGCCACATAAAGTGTACATTCTCCGATAAGGCCCGTTCTATCTTGCGTGAGGAGTAAAGGTTACGCAAATAGGCATAGACCAATATCTTCAACAGTACCTTAGGATGGTAGCTGGATGTGCCGCCTCCCTTATAGGTGGCCTCCAAACCGCCCAGATCTATACTTTCCAAAATTGTGTTGACAACACGGACCGGGTGGTTCACCGGTACTAAATCGTCATAACTCGGCGGCAATAGGCTCAATTGGGATTGGGAATCGGTCTTCCAGACTTGTTTTCGGCTCATAACCTGAAGTTACTATCCTTTGGGTCCAAAACAAAAAAAAGAGACTGTCTTTTTAGACAGCCTCTTTTTGTTTATAATGGCACGGATTTTTCATTCAACAAAAAATGTATCCTTGTTTTTTTCGTTATTTTAAAGAAGCACTTAATATTGAAATATGAAAAGATTCATTTCCATCTTCTTTTTGGTGATGCCCCTACTCCTGATTTCACAGCGGCAACCGAAAATTAAGGGAAACCGTTCGGTAACTGAAGTCAGTGAACAATTACCTGCTTTTACGGCCATTGAATTGTCCCACAATTTGGACATAAAACTTAAAAAGTCCTTCGGTGAAGGCTACGAAATAATCGCGGACGATAATTTGGTGGATGTTTTAAAGTTTGATGTGGTGGACAGTACCTTGGTTATTTCCTCATTCTATGATATTGTATCCAAAAAGAAGTTGGAGATAACGGTAAATTACAGGGAGTTAATGGCCATTACGGTAAAAGAAGGGAAAGTTTTTAGCAACGAGGTCATTTCTTCAGATGAACTTTATTTGAACACATTCGGGAATGCCGAACTGGATATCGAGGCGAGTGGATTTATGGCCAATGTAAATGCGGAAGATAATAGTACCATGAACCTGAATTTGGATATCGATTCGCTTAATGTAAGTATGAAGCATAAAACCGACGGTGTCATTTATGCGGTAAGCGGGGCAAAAAACATCAATTTGGAAGACAGTACCTCACTCACATTGGAAGGAACTACGGAGAGCTTACGGGCAGAGATGAAAACCAATACAAAGCTAAAAGCGGATAAACTTGAGGCGGCGGAAGTAGACCTAACCATCAAGGAATCCGGATTTGCCCGTATCAATGCCTATAGGACGTTTACTTTAAAATCCAGTGGAAACGCCAAAACCCATCTTTATGGAAACCCTAAAGTTGCCGTGGAGGAATTTCTGGATACTTCCCAATTGCTAAAGAAAGGGGACTAACTCGCTATGGGGGCCGTCATTAAATGTTCTGGAATTCCAAAACCTTCCACCAAAGCTTTGACATAGGGCCTGAGTTCCGAACTTAGGCGTTCTACACGCTGTCTAATGGCTTTGGATTTTGTGCTTCCGAAATAACCTTGCTCCAAATACCAGTCGGCATCTTTTCGGAGGGTATATAACGAATGAAGTGCCCCAATTTGATAAAACAGGTTTTTGTATTCCCCTTCTTCCATACCATCGATCTTGTCATAATACCAGGTAAGGGCAAGAACTGCACTGTAGGCTTTACCAACTTCCAACAAATGGGTTTGTGTCTTTAAAAAAGCCTGGTAACTCGGAATACCTTTCTTAATGTAATTTCTAATGCGCATTGCCGCGGTATAGGTCAAGCGGCGTAATCTAAAGTCCAATGCGTGCAAATGAAACTTAGGGTTGTAGAGGTGTTCACTATCCACTTTGTTGGAGTACATGGGGTTTATGGTGGTTAATTTATCGGAGAGTTGGCTCCGCAAGAATTTCAATACACTGGTAAATCCCCCCGAATTGAATTCAGCATTAAAATCCGATAATACCCCTTTGGCGGCCAATTGTAAGAGCACGGTATTGTCCCCTTCAAAAGTGGTAAAGATGTCCGAATCATTTTTTAAGTCCCCAATGCGGTTCTCCAGTAAATAACCCTTTCCACCGCAAGCTTCCCGGCTTTCTTGGATTGCCGCCGAAGAAAACCAGGTGATGATTGCTTTGAGTCCCGCAACTTGGGTTTCTATTTTGCGTTTATCATCGGATGTATTGGAAGCATACTCCGCCATGGCCCGTTGCAGGGCAAAGTGATAAACATAGCAGCTGGCCACCCTTGGAATAAGTCTTAGTTGGTGGGTTGGATAGTCCATCAACAAGTCTTCCTGAATTTTAATCGAGTCGTTGAATTGGCGTCTTTTTAAACTGTGCTTTACCGCTATGGCCAGTGCCATTTTTGCGGCTGCCAAAGCCCCTTTTGCAACACAAATGCGTCCCCCGACCAAGGTGCCCAGCATGGTGAAAAATCGTTTGTTCGGATTTTTTATTCGGGATTGATAGTTTCCATCCGAAGCGATGCCCCCGTAGTTGTCCAAAAGGTTTTCTACGGGAACTTTTACCTGGTGGAACCAAATCTTTCCGTTGTCCACCCCATTAAGACCAAGTTTGTATCCATTGTCCGCTATACGGATTCCTTGAAGTTCTTCGTGTTTGTCATCCCTCAAGGGTACCAAAATAGCGTGTACACCTTCGTTTTTGCCGTTCACCAACAGTTGGGCAAAAACAGTGGCCATTTTGGAATGTAAGGCGTTACCAATGTATTCCTTGTTATCATTTTCCCCTGGGGTATGTATAACAATGGCCCTTTCCTTATGGATATAGGTAGCCGTAGTATTGATGCCGCGGACATTACTTCCATGACCTGTTTCCGTCATGGCAAAACACCCCAGGAGATTGGCACTACCTGCCTTTGTCAAATAGCGCCTGCGTTGTTCATCATTTCCCAGACTTTGGATACTCCCACCAAAAAGCCCGAACTGGACTCCAAATTTCACGCCCAAACTACCATCTACAAACATGAGGTGTTCGAATATGGTGGCGTAGTTTTCCATATCATTTCTTCCTCCATAGGCCTCCGGATAACCGTACGCTCCCCACCCATCTTTGGCCAAGTGGTTCAGTTGTTTCAGGACTATGGCCCGCGCATCTTCTTTTGAACGATGGACGGCCCAGCTATAGAGGTCATTTTTAAGGTAGTTTCTAAAGTCTTGGACAACCTCCCATCCTTTTTGGTTTAGAATTTGATCTAGGTCCCCCGGGTTGTATCGATCGGAATTGATTTGATGTACTACGGTAACATTGAACAAATGGTTGTAGTGGTTGGGCTGTATGCCTAGAGTTCGCTCTATATATTGTAAATATTCATTGGGATCGCCCTTATGGGTAAAGTGCTGGGCCACTTTACGGGAAAAGGTTTCCAAGGGATAGATTTCGGATTCCACCAATGTTGCTTTGCTGGAGGTAATCAAGGTTTGCCAGGATTTAATTTCGGAGTTGTTGGGTGGATTGGAACGGTCCAGCCAAGACCACAATTGTGCTTTTTCCTTTTCGTTGAGTGAGGGGTCTGATGTAATGGCCTTTTGTACCACTTGAATTTCGGAAGCAGACAACAAATCGTCTGACCAAATCACGTAAAAGAAAGGGATATAGGGTAAAATTCCCTTGGGATAAACTGTATTCGTCATGCACTGAAAATACAACAAAAACCGTTGTTTGCCATCCCTTTATAATTTGAAATGCTTATGGCCTAATTGCCTTATCTTTGGGTCATGAACGAGAACTTGAACCCCTCAAACGATCATTTTTCCCAGGAAGAACTGGATATAGAAAGGGCGCTACGTCCCATAACCTTTGATGATTTTACGGGGCAGGCACAAGTATTGGAAAACCTTAAGGTCTTTGTTGAAGCGGCAAATATGCGTGGTGAAGCTTTGGATCATACCTTGTTCCATGGACCTCCCGGATTGGGAAAAACAACCTTGGCCCATATCTTGGCCAATGAACTGGGAGTAGGGATTAAAGTCACTTCCGGACCAGTATTGGATAAGCCAGGTGATTTGGCGGGCCTCTTGACCAATTTGGAAGAGCGGGATGTTCTCTTTATTGATGAAATACATCGGTTGAGTCCTATTGTGGAAGAATATCTTTACTCTGCCATGGAGGATTACAAAATTGACATTATGTTGGAGACGGGCCCCAATGCCCGCACGGTACAGATCAATTTGAGTCCTTTTACCCTGGTTGGGGCAACGACACGCTCGGGATTATTGACCGCACCCATGCGGGCACGTTTTGGCATTTCGAGTAGATTACAGTATTATGATACCGAACTGCTGTCCACCATAGTGGAGCGAAGTGCGGAAATATTGAAAGTTCCCATTTCCAACGAGGCCGCCATTGAAATTGCTGGACGAAGCCGTGGAACGCCCCGTATCTGCAATGCGCTGCTGAGAAGGGTAAGGGACTTTGCACAGATCAAGGGGAACGGAACCATAGATATCGATATTTCAAAGTTTGGTCTAAAAGCATTGAACGTGGATGCCCATGGGCTGGACGAAATGGACAATAAAATCCTCTCTACCATTATTGATAAGTTCAAAGGGGGGCCGGTGGGAATAACCACACTGGCCACAGCGGTGTCCGAAAGTGCTGAAACCATTGAAGAAGTTTACGAACCCTTTTTGATACAGCAAGGATTTATTATGCGTACGCCGCGCGGTCGGGAAGTCACGGAATTGGCATATACACATTTGGGTCGCGTTAAAGGTGGTACCCAGGGCGGACTTTTCTGATACCAAATGGAAAAGGGTCGGCATATTCCTAAAGTATCTTTTTTTGATTTCCTTAAACGGGCATTGGAAATCGTAAAAAACCCACTGCCCTTTCATCACGATAATTTTGAAGAAAAAGGGGATACCTTCCAGCTACATCTGGGATTTGGAAATCGGATCCTCTTTTCCAGAAATGCCGCTTTTCTTCAGTATGCCCTTCAGAAGAACCAAAGAAATTACACCAAATCCAGGGTGCAGACAAGGGATGTTGCCAAGTATATTGGAAAAGGATTGTTGACTTCGGAAGGGGAGCATTGGAAAAAACAGCGAAAGCTTATCCAACCGGCATTCCATAAACGGCATTTAGCGCAGTTAATGGGGATAATGCAGGAAACGATAAAACAGGAGCTTGCCGTAATCCCCGAAGGGAAAAAAGTAAATGTGGAAACCATTTTTGGTCGACTGGCCTTTCAAGTGGTAGCGAAGTCCCTTTTTAGTGGAGCTGTGGACGAGGTGGCCATCAATAGGTTACAGACCATTGTTGAAGCTTCCCAAAAAATGCTGGTACGGGAGTTACGACAGCCCTATTTGGGGTGGTGGTTCAAGGCCAGTGGTATATTGGACAGGCATTTGGCAATGGTCCAAGAAGCAAGGGAACTGATACGGGCACTTATTGTTAAAAGGAAAGCTGATGGGGAACGAAAGGACGACCTTTTGGATATGCTGCTGGATGCACGATACGAGGACGGAACCTCCATGCACGTAGAACAGATGATAGATGAAATCATGATCCTTTTCACCGCGGGACATGAAACCACGAGTAATGCCCTGAGCTTTACCTGCCAATTGTTGGCGAAATATCCAAAATACCAGGAACGGATCTATAGAGAGAACAAGCAACTTGAAGGTCAGGATTTGATGGCTGGACTGATGTCCCAGAAAATAACCAGATATGTCTTGGAAGAGTCCATGCGACTGTATCCTCCCGCTTATTTTATAGACCGAATGAACCACAACGCGGACGAATTTCAAAACATGGCATTAAAGCCCAAAACCCCCTTACTTTTTTCGGTGATTGAAATCCATAGGCATGGCAAGTATTGGGAAGACCCTTTGGAATTTTTACCCGAGCGTTTTGAGGGTCCCCCAAACCAACATTCCGATCATTATTATCCCTTTGGGGGAGGGCCCAGAATGTGTATCGGCAACAATTTTGCGATGTTTGAGATGCAAATGGTGATTTCGGAATTAATAAAGGACCTAAAAATTACTCCTACTACAAAGACCATAGAAATCCTTCCATTGATTACCTTAAGACCAAAGAATGCCATTTTGGAATTTGAAAAAAGGGTGCCGTGCTAAGTAAGACCAGATATACCAATGCCATAAAAGCAGAGGCCAAACGCCTGGGCTTTTTGTCCTGTGGTATATCCAAGGCCGAATACTTGGAAGAAGAGGCCCCGCGTTTGGAAAAATGGCTGAACAACAATATGCATGGGGAAATGCGGTATATGGAAAACCATTTTGACAAAAGGCTGGATCCCACAAAATTGGTGGAAGGCGCAAAATCGGTAATCTCTTTACTACTGAATTATTTTCCTTCGCAAACGCAGAACCCCGAATCCTACAAAATTTCAAAGTATGCTTATGGGAGGGATTATCATTTTGTGATAAAGGACAAGCTCAAACAGCTATTGCAATTTGTGGAAACGGAAATTGGACAAGTACACGGACGTGCCTTTGTGGATTCCGCTCCCGTTTTGGACAAGGCCTGGGCTGCGAAAAGTGGTTTGGGATGGATGGGGAAACACAGCAATCTTTTGACCAAGGAGGTGGGCTCTTTTTATTTCATTGCCGAGTTGATCATTGATTTGGAATTGGATTATGATTCGCCAACTACGGACCATTGTGGTACGTGTACCGCATGTTTAGATGCCTGCCCCACCCAGGCCATAGTGGAACCTTATGTGGTGGACGGCAGTAAGTGCATTTCTTATTTTACCATTGAGTTAAAAAATGAAATACCCACGGAATTCAGTGGACAGTTTGAGGATTGGATGTTCGGTTGTGATGTTTGTCAGGACGTATGTCCATGGAATCGATTTTCAACACCACATCGGGAACCCCTGTTCAATCCGCATCCGGAACTGCTCTCAATGGACAAAAAGGATTGGGAAGAAATAACTTCAAACGTTTTCGGAAAATTATTTGCGAAATCGGCAGTAAAACGGACAAAATTTTCTGGATTAAAGCGTAATATTGAGTTTTTGAAAAAGTAGATTCGCACCCATTTACTTTTTATAAATCCAAACTACGGCATGAAAAACCAGATCCAACTCATTACCTATGTGGACCGCATTGGTTGTAAAAATATTGCTGAACTGGATCAGCTTTTGAATGTTGAACTAAAGGAACTTTTTGGCGGAGTTCATATCCTCCCATTTTTTTATCCAATCGATGGTGCAGATGCAGGCTTTGATCCCATGGACCATCTCAAGATCGATCCAAGGCTCGGGGATTGGGATGCCATTAAAAAACTGAGCCAGTCCATTGATGTCATGGCCGATTTAATTGTGAACCATGTATCCGCAGATTCTGCCGAGTTCAAGGATTATTTGATAAAGGGAGAGGATTCGGAATATGCCTCCTTGTTTTTGACCTTTGAAAAGGTGTTTCCCAATGGGGCTACGGAAAAGGACTTGTTAACCATTTACAGGCCCAGACCTGGATTTCCGTTCAGTAAGTTTAAACTGGCAAATGGGGAGCAACGTTTGATATGGACCACTTTCACCCAAAAACAAATAGATATCGATGTCCATTCCAAGGAAGGCAAAAACTATTTGGAGTCCATATTGGACCGCTATCAAACATCAGGGGTAACCATGATTCGGTTGGATGCGGCTGGCTACGCCATTAAAAGTGCGGGAACCTCTTGTTTCATGATTCCGGAAACTTTTGACTTTATTGATGAACTGACCAAAAAAGCAAGGAAGAGGGGTATTGAGGTACTTGTGGAAATACACGCTTTCTATAAGACCCAAATTGAAATTGCGAAGAAAGTGGATTTTGTGTACGACTTTGCCTTGCCGGTTTTGGTTTTGGATGCGCTTTTTCATGGCAATGCCGAAAATCTTAAAAAGTGGCTGAACATTGCTCCCAGAAACGTGATAACCGTACTGGATACCCATGATGGTATCGGAATTGTTGATGTCGCTTCGGAGGGAGACGAACAAGGACTTATTCCAGATTCGACCTTGGACGGTATTGTGGACAAAGTACATGCGAATAGTAAAGGGAGTAGTTTAAAAGCAACCGGTGCCGCGGCTTCCAATCTTGATCTCTACCAAGTGAACTGCACCTATTTTGAAGCCCTGGGTAAGGATGAAAACGCCTATCTCATGGCAAGGGCCATCCAGTTTTTTGTGCCTGGGGTCCCTCAGGTCTATTATGTCGGGCTTTTTGGTGATGCCAATGATATGCAGTTGTTGGAAGCAACCAACGTAGGACGGGATATCAACCGGCATTATTACACCAAGGACGAAATTGTAAGGAAAACGTCGGGTTCCATGTTCCAAAAATTGGCTTTGCTGATGAAGCTGAGAAATACACATAGTGCCTTTGAAGGGGATTTTAATCTTAGGAAAACCCCGGATGATGTACTGTCTCTCGAATGGTCCGATGGGGACAATAGGATTTCATTGGAAGCCGACCTAATCGGGTTACGGTTCACGATCTTAGGGACGGAACATGGGGTTGTAAAACCACTTATGGAGGTATAGCAGGATACATGGGTAAGAATTGGATTCCATTGGAGGTAAATTTTTAAACAAAAGGGTAAAAAGCTTATATTGGAAGGTAATTTGAATCCAGAAAGATTCAGATACAATCCGTAACTAACTAAACTTCGTAATGGCTATGATGAAAATTGAAAAGCCTAGACTCAACTTTTGGCAAATTTGGAATATGAATGTGGGATTCTTCGGAATCCAATTCAGTTTTGGCCTCCAACAGACGGCGGTAAGTCCCATTTTCTCCTTTTTGGGAGCTCATCATGACGAGCTGCCCCTTTTAAATCTGGCAGGTCCTGTTACGGGGCTCTTGATTCAACCTATCATTGGAGCAATTTCCGATAAGACATGGTCCCCAAAATGGGGAGGGAGAAGAAAGCCCTTTTTTCTGATCGGTGCGATTTTGGCGAGCCTCTGTCTCTTTGCTTTTCCATTTAGCCCGGAACTCTGGTTTGCAGTTGGCCTTCTTTGGATTTTGGATGCCGGTAACAATACGGCAATGGAGCCCTACCGTGCCTTTGTAGGGGATAAATTGCCGGACGAGCAATTGACGTACGGGTATCAAATGCAAAGCCTATTTGTGGGAGCAGGTATTACGTTGGCCAATCTTTCGCTATTTGCTTTTCAGCATTGGTTTAGTATCCCAGCGGATGAAACGGCTGGACTTTGTAGCACTGCCACAGAAAACGTTTCGTCCATTCCAACATGGGTGTATTACTCATTTTTCTTGGGAGCATTGGCATCCATAGGAACAGTGATGTGGTCCGTATGGAAAACACCGGAAATTCCACCCGTAGCCGAAGAATTGGAAGAAATTAGAAAGCATAATGAAGGGACTCCCGCCCCAATCATTCAGATTTTGAGTGTTCTTTTTGTAATTTTTTCCGTGCCGTTGTTATTAGGGTACCTGGTAGCAAGTGGGCTGCCACAATTGTGGGACAATATTAATCTATGGGTAATTATTGTATTGGTATTTGCCTTTCTTTGGTTATTCATGCTCTATCGAATTATTAAAAACAATCCCAATAATCGAACAATAAAAAAACTTGGGGATACCTTGGATCCCCTTTTGGAGGCTGCGGAAGCCATAGGTAAAATGCCGGGATTCCTATGGAAACTGGCTGCAGTTTATCTATTTCAATGGTACGCCCTTTTTGTGTACTGGCAATTTTTGCCGCCAATGTTGCGTACCAGCTTATTTGGGATTTCCAATGAAGACAATGAAAAGTTCGAATCCATTATGGCAGCATGCAAAGCAGGTGCCGAAATTAGTGCCGATGACATGTCCTTTGCGCAAAATGTGCAATCCTTGGCAGAACAAGCCTTGGGTCATGCCGGATTAATGAACGGAACGTATAATTTCATTACCATGATCGTTGCGTTGGCTTTGGTTCCCATGGCCGCCAAGATAGGATCAAAGCTGGTCTATGTGGTCTGTTTGTTCCTAACCGCTGTTGCCATGCTGAGTATGCCGTTTATTGCGAACAAATGGATGTTGCTCATCCCTATGGTGCTGTTTGGTATAGGATGGGCCGCAATGATGGGTATTCCTTACGCTATGGTTTCCAAAGTAATACCGGAGGAACGTCGGGGGGTATACATGGGAATCGTGAACATGATGATTGTGATCCCAATGTTGATACAAACCGTGAGTTTTGGACCAATCATTAAAAATGTATTGGGCAATGATGCTACCCAGGCCATTATTTTTGGAGGAATCTTCTTTATGATTGCTGGAGTTCTTGCCATGCGCTTGAACTTGCCCAAGGATAAATTGGATAGTGCTTTGGATACGGGAGGATCATCCACCTAATTTCGGACCAAAAAATAAGGGTGTTTCCCAAACGTTGAAATGCCCTTATCTTTATCCCCTTATCGAGAACCTATGAGCAAAGAAAAACAACGGAGGGAAGCACTTATTTATCATGCCAAGCCCCATCCTGGTAAAATTAAGGTGGTTCCCACAAAACCCTATGCTACACAACGGGATTTGGCCCTGGCATACTCACCCGGGGTCGCCGAGCCCTGTTTGGAAATCGAAAAGAACAAAGAAGAGGTGTACCGATACACCTCCAAAGGGAATACCGTAGCGGTGATTTCCAATGGAACGGCAGTTTTGGGACTGGGAAACATTGGTCCGGAAGCTTCAAAACCGGTTATGGAAGGTAAAAGCCTTCTTTTCAAAATATTCGCTGACATTGACGGTATTGATATCGAATTGGACACGGAAAATGTGGACAAATTCGTGGAAACCGTAAAAACAATAGCCCCAACTTTTGGAGGAATCAACCTGGAGGATATCAAAGCCCCGGAAGCATTTGAAATAGAACAACGATTAAAGGAAGAGCTTGATATTCCCGTCATGCACGATGATCAACATGGCACGGCAATCATATCTGCGGCAGCATTGTTGAATGCCTTGGAACTGACTGGAAAAAAGATTGAAGAGGTCAGCATAGTGATAAGCGGTGCCGGAGCGGCCGCCATTTCGTGTTCCAGACTGTACAGGGCTTTTGGCGCCCAGGCCAAGAATATGGTAATGCTGGATAGTAAAGGGGTCATTCGGCAAGATCGGGAGAACCTATCATCCCAAAAGGCCGAATTTGCGACCGCCAGGAAAATAGATACCCTGGATGAGGCAATGGTGGATGCCGATGTGTTTATAGGCCTTTCCATTGCGGACATCGTTTCTCCAGGGATGTTGGAATCCATGGCAAAGGATCCCATCGTTTTTGCCATGGCCAATCCCGATCCGGAAATCGCCTATGATTTGGCTTGTTCCGTTAGAAATGATATCATTATGGCCACGGGAAGGTCGGACCATCCCAACCAGGTAAACAATGTACTGGGCTTTCCCTTTATTTTTAGGGGGGCCTTGGATGTTAGGGCAACCAAGATCAACGAAGAAATGAAGATGGCAGCCGTAAGGGCGTTGGCCGATTTGACCAAAGAACCCGTTCCAGAACAGGTCAATATAACCTATGATACCACCCGGCTGACTTTTGGAAGGGAATATATCATTCCAAAGCCATTCGATCCCCGGTTAATTGCCAAAATACCTCCTGCCGTAGCCAAGGCAGCTATGGAAAGTGGGGTGGCCAATGCACCTATAAAAAACTGGCAGGCTTATGAGGAGCAACTCATGCAACGCTCAGGAAATGATAATAAAGTAGTTCGAATGTTGCATAATCGTGCCAAAGTAAATCCAAAACGTATTGTCTTTGCCGAGGCCGAACTTTTGGATGTGATAAAAGCAGCACAAATTGTTTACGAGGAAGGGATTGCCATTCCCATTTTATTGGGGGATAAAACTACGATCCAACAGCTAAAGGCTGAGCTTGAATTTGACGCGGAAGTCGAGATTATCGATCCGCGATCGGATGAATATAGTGAAATACGAACCGAATATGCACATAAGCTTTGGGAGTTGCGAAAACGCAAGGGAGAGACGGAGTATAGTGCAAGGGTAAATATGGGCAAGCGAAATTATTTTGGGTCCATGATGCTTTTGGAAGGGGCGGCCGATGGTATGATTTCGGGATATTCAAGGGCTTATCCAAAAGTGCTTCGTCCGGTTTTCGAAGTTATTGGAAGGGCCCATGGTGTGGAAAATGCATCAACGGTCAATATTATGATTACCGAACATGGTCCTTTGTTCCTGGCAGATACCTCGATCAATATCGATCCCAATGCAGAGGAATTGGCAGAAATAGCCCAAATGACGGCCAATGTGGCCCGTACCTTTGGTTTTGACCCAGTTATAGCCTTACTTTCCTATGCCAATTTTGGTTCCTCCAATCATAAAGAAGCGGTAAAGGTTAGGGAAGCGGTGGAAATACTTCATGATAAAAGTCCGGACCTCATTGTTGACGGTGAAATCCAGACCGATTTTGCCCTGGACCAAGAGCTCTGTCACAATAACTTTCCATTTTCCAAATTGGCGGGAAAAAAGGTGAACACCTTTATTTTTCCAAATTTGGATGCAGCCAACATCACCTACAAGTTGTTGAAAGGCTTAAACAAAGCAGACTCCATTGGTCCCATCATGTTGGGCCTGCGTAAACCGGTCCATATTTTACAATTGGGAGCAAGTGTGGACGAAATGGTCAATATGGCGGCCGTGGCAGCTATTGATGCCCAAGAAAGGGAGAAAAGAAAAAAGGCAAAATTAGAGAATGCATGATTACACACCTATCAGGTAAGCTAGTTGAAAAAAATCCTACCTACATCATCGTGGAATGCAATGGAGTGGGTTACTTTTTGAACATTTCCCTCCATACATTTTCCTTGCTTCCGGAGAACGAAAACATAAAAGTTTATACCCACCTCCAAGTCAAGGAAGATTCACATACGCTATTTGGTTTTATGGAAAAAACGGAGCGGGAAATCTTTCTATTGTTGATTTCCGTCTCTGGGATAGGTCCCAGCATTGCAAGGACCATGCTTTCTTCCCTAAACCCTGTCCAGGTAAGGGATGCCATTGCGGGTGGTGATGTGGCGAAAATTCAGGCAGTAAAGGGGATTGGCACCAAGACCGCACAGCGGGTCATAGTGGAATTGAAAGACAAGATTTTAAAGGTCCATGATATGGGCGAAGTTTCCCTTCCATCAAACAATACAACCAAAGAAGAAGCGTTATCTGCTTTAGAGGTTCTTGGATTCACCAGAAGGCTATCTGAAAAGGTCGTTGACCGAGTGCTTTCCCAAGATTCCTCCCTTAGCGTCGAGGAAACAATTAAACAGGCGCTGAAAAATTTATAAATAGTTTGAAGAGAGGGGCATTACCACAACTTAAACCTTTTGGGTTTAAGCCACTATTCTTTGTTGTACTACTATTGGGACTCGGGTTACACCTTAGTGCCCAAGAGGCTAATGAACAGGCGCAAGACTCGGTGAAGACTGGGGCGGCCCTTGGAAAAATTCTCTTGGACAATCCGGAAAGTATCGTCTCAAAATACTCCTATGACCCTAAGATCGATAGGTATGTATATACCGAAAGTGTCGGTAACTTCAATGTAAACTATCCACTTTTCTTAACTCCGGAACAGTATTATGACCTGATTCAGAAGGAAAGCATGAAATCCTATTTCAAGGAGAAAATAGACGCGTTTACGGGTAAAAAGGAAGGTAGTGAAGAGGCCCGGAAAAACCTACTGCCCAATTTTTATGTGAACAGCAGTTTCTTTGAATCTGTTTTTGGTGGTAACACCATTGAGGTGATTCCACAAGGGTCCGTTGCTATGGATTTGGGCGTTATTTGGCAGAAAAATGATAATCCGGCCCTATCCCCGAGAAATAGGACCAATCTATCCTTTGATTTTGATCAGCGAATCAGCCTCAGTATGCTCGGAAAAGTAGGGGAACGGCTTCAAGTGACGGCCAATTATGATACCGAGGCTACTTTCGATTTCCAGAATTTGGTAAAATTGGACTATACCCCTACAGAAGACGATATCCTTAGAAAAATAGAGATTGGTAATGTCAATATGCCCCTGAACAGTTCGTTGATTCAAGGAGCGCAAAGTCTTTTTGGTGTAAAGACGCAACTACAATTTGGAAGAACCACGGTAACCGCGGTATTTTCCGAGCAACAGTCCCAAAACAATACAGTAGTGGCCCAGGGAGGGGGAACGTTGAATGAGTTTGCCCTTACGGCTTTGGACTACGATGAGGACAGACACTTCTTTTTGGCACAATACTTTAGGGACAATTATGACCGTGCTTTGGAAAATTACCCCTTTATCAACAGTCAGGTACAGATTACCCGGTTGGAAGTTTGGGTGACCAACCGAAACCAGCAGACCTTGAACGTGCGAAACGTTGTGGCAATCCAGGATTTGGGAGAGGGGCGATTGGGAATAAATGGTCAAGAAAAAACCAGGATACAGATTGAGGGAAACAGATTGGGATCACCACCCCCTGCTGCGTTCTTTAATGTGATGGGCAATGGTATTTTACCTAGAAACAATGCCAACGACTACGATCCTGCATTAATTGGAAATGGGGGGGCATTGAACGAAAATATCAGGGATATCGCAACGGTGGAACAGGGATTTAACTTGGCGGCTACCGGAGGCTATAACCCCACTCAGGGATTTGATTATGCCTTTTTGGAAAATGCCAGAAAGTTGGAAGTGGTTCGGGATTATCAATTCAATTCCCAACTGGGGTATATCTCGTTGAACCAACGGTTGAGCAATGACGAGGTTTTGGCGGTAGCATTTCAATATACGTTCAATGGGGAGGTCTTCCAGGTGGGTGAATTTGCCAATGGAGGTATAGATGCTACAACGGTTTCCGGAGGGGCAACACCAATCATAGAAAACAATACCTTGGTCTTAAAGCTTTTAAAGAGCAACATTACCAACGTGGACGACCCCATTTGGGATTTGATGATGAAGAATATCTATTCCACAGGCGCTTTTCAATTGAGTCAGGAGGATTTTAGGATGAATATTCTCTATACCGATCCCACACCAAGAAACTACATCCTTCCCGTAGATCCGAACGTCGGTTGGCCCAGTAATCTGGAAGATAGGATTTTGATCAATGTGTTCAATCTGGATCGATTGAACATTTACAATGATGTACAGTCCGGAGGTGATGGCTTCTTTGATTACCTGCCTGGGATTACCATTGACAGCCAAACGGGACGAATCATTTTTACCAAGGTTGAACCCTTTGGGGAGTTTTTGTTCGATTTGTTGGGAGGAGGTACCTATGACGTGGAGAATGACCAGGGCTATAACGTAAACCAGCAGCGGTATGTATTCCGAAATATGTACGCCAAGACCAAGGCCGCCTCTTTACAGGATGCCGAAAAAAACCGCTTTCAAATCAAGGGACGTTACAAATCACAGGGCAATAATGGTATTCCCATTGGTGCATTCAACGTGCCCAGGGGTTCTGTTCGGGTAACTGCCGGTGGTAGGCAATTGCAGGAGGGAATAGACTATACGGTAAACTACCAGGCAGGGACCGTTCAACTATTGGACCCCAGTTTGGAGGCTTCCAATACACCCATAAACATTTCCGTGGAGAACAATGCCGTGTTTGGCCAGCAGACGAGGAGGTTCACGGGCATCAATGTGGAACACCAGTTCAATGAAAATTTTGTTTTGGGGGCCACTTTGCTTAATCTTAATGAAAGGCCATTGACCCAAAAGGCGAATTTTGGAATAGAACCGGTGAACAATACCATTTTTGGTCTCAATGGAAACTTTAGCACCGAACTTCCCTTTCTGACCCGTTTGGCCAATAAATTACCCAATATCGATACCGATGTCCCTTCCAACCTATCCGTTAGGGGGGAATTTGCCTTTTTAAGCCCCAATTCGCCTAAAAATGCGGACTTCCAAGGGGAAACCACTACTTTCCTGGACGATTTTGAAGGGGCCCAGGCATTGATTGATATTAGATCGTCCCTCGGCTGGTTTTTGGCCAGCCCGCCCGAAGAGTTTGCCAATGGACTCACAGGTTTGGATGTGGGATTTGAACGTGCCAAAATGTCGTGGTATACGATAGATCCCATCTTTTATACCAATCAAAGACCGAGTGGGATAACGGACGATGATATCTCATTGAACACTACCAGAAGGATTTTTATCGACGAGGTTTTTCCTCCAGTGGATGTACCGCAAGGTCAAACTACGGTCCAGGGAACTTTGGACATTGCCTACTACCCGAACCAAAAAGGACCGTACAACGCAAATCCTTCCTTTGACGGAACACCCCAGGATAACTGGGGGGGGATTATGCGTTCCTTGAGCAGTACCAATTTTGAGCAATCCAATGTGGAGTTTGTACAGTTCTGGGTATTGGACCCTTATGTGGACGGCGAAACAACGGGTGCAAATACAGGGGAATTGGTGCTGAATATGGGAAATATTTCTGAGGATATCCTTAAGGACGGAAGAAAACAATACGAAAATGGGTTACCGGCCAGCACAAATAATGAAATCCCAAGGGAAACTATTTGGGGGCAGGTACCTTCCACCCAATCCCTGGTCTATGCCTTTGATGCCGATGAGACCAATAGAACGCAGCAAGATCTGGGTTTGGACGGTATTGATGATGCACAGGAAGCGGCGATATACAATGGGCCCGCTGATGACCCCGCCCTGGACAATTATATCTATTATTTGAATCGGGAAGGGGGCATATTGGAACGTTATCTGGATTTTAACAACCCACAGGGCAATTCCCCGGTAACCGTTACCAATACGGATAGGGGCTCTACGACTTTGCCGGATGTTGAGGATGTCGATCGGGATTTGACCATGAACACGATCAATAGCTACTACGAGTATAGGATTCCCATTGGTCCCAATACCACAACGGATGACCGTTATGTAACGGATATTGTAGAAGGTACAGCTAGAGGTAATCGAATACCAAATGGAGGGGAGGTAGATTATCGATGGATCCAATATAAGATACCATTGACGGATTTTACGGATGCCGTTGGTGGCATTACCGATTTCAGGTCCATAAGTTTTATGCGGATGTACCTTACAGGATTTTCAGATAATGTGGTACTTCGTTTCGCCACCTTGGATTTGGTGCGTGGGGACTGGCGTAGTTATACCAACACCTTACAGCCAGGTGTGGATGATATTCCTTCGGACGATGGCACATTGATTGATGTGAACACCGTAAATATTGAGGAAAATAGTGGAAGGATACCCATTCCATATGTGCTGCCCCCGGGGGTTATTCGAGAGCAATTGAACAATAACAATACCATTATCCGTCAAAATGAACAATCACTTTCGTTTTTGGTGGAAAATCTGGAATCCCAGGACAGTCGGGGGGTTTTTAAAAATGTGAATATAGACGTACGGCAGTATGAGCGTATTAAAATGTTTATGCATGCCGAGAAATTATTCAATTCGGACTATTCCGATGATGATACCCCATTGGTGGGATTTTTAAGGATTGGAACTGATTTTTCAGAGAATTTTTACCAGATTGAAAGGGCATTACAATTTACCCCCTTTGGTTCTTCTACGGCAGAAGAGATATGGCCTTCCGTAAATGAAATTGATATTGACCTTTCCGATTTAAACAAGGTAAAGTCCTTACGTATCGCACAGCGTAATGATGGTGTACCTTTAAATGAACTACGCTTTTATGAAGTGGTCAATGGCGATGTTGTGGAAGTGGATGAGTTTGCACCAAGAACCTTGGGAGTGAACAGGATTGGAATTAAGGGAAATCCTTCCTTTGGTAGTCTACGTGCGATGATGGTGGGAATTAAAAACACTGATGATCTCCCTGCCAGGGGCGAGGTATGGTTCAACGAACTACGCTTGGCGGGATTGGACAATAATGGAGGTTGGGCCGCTATTGCAGCCTTGGATGCCAATATGGCCGATTTTGCCAATGTAAGTGCCACAGCGAGTACAAGTACCTCCGGTTTTGGTACCCTGGACCAATTGCCCAACGAAAGGGCCCGGGAGGATGCCATTTCCTATGATGTGGTGACCAATGTGAACGTTGGCCAATTGTTCCCCAAACAATGGGGGCTCCAAATACCGTTCAATTTTGGTATTTCGGAAACATTGATCACCCCGGAATTTGATCCCGTATTCGATGATCTAAAATTGGATGACCTTATTGATGCTGCACAAACATCGGAAGATGCGGAACAAACCAGGGAGCAAGCAGAGGATTATACCAAGAGAAGGAGTATCAACCTTATTGGGGTTCGGAAAAATAGGGGCGAAGAGGCCGATGCCAATTTTTATGACATTGAAAATTTTACGTTTAATTATTCGTACAATAAAACCAACCACAGGGATTTTGAAATTGCCGACCTACAGGACGAAAATGTAAATACGGGGTTTGTATATAACCATAATTTTAAGCCGGCCACGGTAGCGCCTTTGGCAAAATCGGATTCTTTGTTAACAGGGAAGTACTGGCAGTGGTTAAAGGATTTCAACTTTAATGTACTACCAACAAGTATTTCGTTGAATGCCAATTATAACCGTTCTTTTAACCAACAGCGTTTTAGGGATGTCCTGGAACCTGGAGTGGAGGCCTTGAATTTACCCGTTTTACAGCAACGAAATTATCTTTTTAATTGGCAATACGCTTTAAATTATAGCATCACAAGGTCCTTGAGGTTAAATCTGACCGCTTCAAACAACAATATTGTAAGGAACTATTTCACTTCCGAAGCGGATTTTGAGGGAAGGCCCATAATTGACAATACCTTGGATTTATGGGATGGCTTTTTTGATGTTGGGGAGCCCAATAGGCATTCGCAACAAATGCAGTTGAACTATGAATTGCCCTTTAACAAGTTCCCATTCCTCAGTTTTATCAATGCGCAGTATACCTACACCAGTAATTTTGATTGGCAACGGGGGGGCGATGCCATAAATGAAGTGGCCGCACAGGCTTTGAACGATCCCAATGCTCAGGTGAATACGGTCCAAAATGCGAACACCCACAACCTAACGGCCAATTTGACCATGCAAAGTTTCTACGATCTTATAGGCTTAAAGAAACGCAGTGGTAAACTGTCCGGGGGTATTGCACCACCAAGGGGTGCCACCGAGGATGGGGAAGATAAAAAACCAAAAGGGAAGACCACCAAAACATGGAATACCCTGGTGGACATTTTGACCATGGTCAAACGGGTCAATGTCAATTACAGTGAAAACAATGGAAAGGTATTGCCGGGATATTCCCAATCCATAGGTTTTATAGGAACTTCCAGGCCAACCTTGGGTTTTGTGTTTGGTAGCCAAAGCAATGTTCGTTTTGAGGCGGCGAGACGGGGATGGTTGACCTATTTTCCGGAATTCAACTCCCAATATTTGCAGAACAGTACCAAGAACCTGAACATTACCGCTACGGCACAGCCCACACAGGATTTGACCATTGATATCCTGGCAGACCGTCAAATTTCAAATAGTCTGCAGGAGAACTATGTGCCCAATCTGTGGGCCCAGGGACAAACAGGCCTGATCAACGATATGGGCAATTTTAGCATTTCCACCATGATGTTGGGGACGATTTTCAAAAAAAGTGATGAATTTGATTCCCAAACCTTTGAGGAATTTAAGGACAACCGATTGACAATTGCCAATAGGATTATTGCCGACAGGGGAATAAATGTTCAGGACAGGGATGAGGAAGGCTTCCCTGTGGGTTACGGTAAAACAAGTCAGGAAGTGTTGTTGCCGGCCTTTTTTGCGGCGTATACCGGTCAGGATGTGAATCGGGTTAACCTGGATGCCTTTAGGGAAATACCTATCCCCAACTGGAACATTAAATATACGGGATTGATGAAAAACCGATGGTTCAAGAAGAAATTCAAACGTTTTTCATTGCAACACGGTTATCGTTCGTCCTATAGCGTCAATTCATTTCAGACCAATCTGGAAAGGGAGCAATTGCTCAATGATGGACTTCCTGCAATTAATTCGGAAACAGGGAATATATTGCCAGAGAATATCATCAACAATGTGGTCCTAATGGATGAATTCAACCCCTTGATGCGACTGGATTTTGAAATGAAAAGCTCCTTTAGTGTCCTTGCCGAGGTCCGTACGGATCGAACATTGTCGTTGAGTTTTGACAACAGCCTGCTCACGGAAATCAACGGAAAGGAATACACCTTGGGCTTGGGGTACCGCTTTAAGGATGTAAAATTTGTCACCAATATTGGGGGGGAGCGAACGCGACTGAAAGGGGATTTAAATATCAGGGCCGATCTTTCACTGCGGGACAATATTACCATTATTCGAAATTTGGATATTGACAACAATCAGATTACTGCGGGCCAGGAATTATGGTCCATTAAATTAAATGCGGATTACGCCTTGAGCCGCAGTCTGAATGCCATTTTCTTTTACGATCATTCCTTTTCGCAGTTCAAGGTTTCCACGGCATTCCCACAGACTACCATAAATGCCGGTTTTACGTTAAGGTACAACTTTGGAAATTGACCTTAGGGTAATGGATGGATTATAATAGAAAACCCAAAAAACCCTTTGCCGATTCCCTTATTAATTTAACTTTGTCGAGACTCAAAATTAGTTGCAAATGAATATTCCGGTAGAATTAAAATACACCAAAGACCACGAATGGGTAAAAATAGAAGGTGATGTGGCCACTGTAGGAATCACTGATTTTGCCCAAGGGGAATTGGGGGACATCGTTTATGTGGAAGTGGAAACCTTGGACGAGACCTTGGACAAGGAAGAAGTCTTTGGTACGGTGGAAGCCGTAAAAACGGTATCCGATCTGTTTTTGCCCTTAAGCGGTGAGATCATTGAATTTAATGAAAGCTTGGAAGATGAACCGGAAAAAGTGAATTCCGATCCTTATGGAGAAGGATGGATGATCAAAATAAAATTGTCAAACCCCGAAGAAGCGGAGGAGTTACTCAGTGATAGTGACTATAAGGCTTTAGTTGGTGCTTAAAAAAAGAAAATTCACAATTTTGTTCATAGGTTGGCTGGTGTTGATAACTTCACTCAGCCTTTTTTCATTTTCATCAGAAGGTGAGGACATGATTTGGTTTCCCAATTTGGACAAAATCGTACATGTTGTGTTTCATCTCTTTTTGGTGGTTTTAGGGGTTTTGTTCCTCAAGGAGAATTTCCATAAACACCTATCCATGGGAAAAAGGGTAGGACTTCTTATCGGTTTTTCCACTAGCTATGGAGTGCTTATCGAGCTGCTCCAATCCATAATGCCCTTTGGTCGCACAGCGGAAGTTTGGGATGTTTTGGCAAATTTGGCAGGAGCTGTAATGGGCGGTTTACTCATTCAAAGGTACCGTTCACTCATTGACACATGAAAATGAATGGTTAAATTGTGGCTGTTTTAAATATTTGGTTAAATTAGCGAAGATTAAAAAAAGGATATGGAACCAAAAAAGAACCCAAAAGCTGACGTAGGAAGAAATAGTGCCCTGTATTTTGTAATTGGTCTGGCCATTGTAATGTTATTGGTATGGAGAGGATTGGAGTGGAAGAAATATGATAAAACCAACGACTATGACATTTCTTTGAATGTTGAGGACCAATTGGACGAAGAAGTACCTATGACGGAACAGATCAAAACACCACCACCACCACCACCTCCGGCCGCTCCGGAAGTAATTGAGGTTGTTGAAGATGAAGAGGAGGTAGAGGAAACGGTCATAGAGTCTACAGAGACCAGTCAGGAAGAAGAGGTTATGGAAGTTGAGGAAGTGGAGGTTGAAGAAGTAGAAGAAGACATTTCGGTTCCTTTTGCCGTAATTGAGGACGTGCCCGTATTTCCAGGTTGCGAAGGTTCAAGCAATAAAAAGGCATGCTTTCAGGAAATGATGCAGAAGCACATTCGTAAAAATTTCAGGTATCCTGAAATTGCCCAGGAAATGGGAATCCAGGGAAGGGTAGCCGTTATGTTCACCATTCAGAAGGATGGTAGCATAGGTAATGTTAGACTAAGGGGTCCGGACAAAAATCTGGAAGCTGAGGCAAGAAGGATCATAGAAAAACTACCCAAGATGACTCCTGGAAAGCAAAGGGGAAGAGCGGTAAAAGTGCCATTCAGTATTCCTATCAACTTTAAGTTGCAGTAAGAAAGGCTAAAATTAAACTAATACAAAAAACCGACGCAAGTCGGTTTTTTGTATTGTAGATAAAATGGGCTGTTGCATGAAAAAGGCTTCGGGTGTATCTTTGCAGGCCAATACTCAACTGGATGAAGTCTGCCGTAGGAACGCTTAACAAATCATGGGCCTTGGTCTTTTCAGATTTTAAGGAATTGACCAAAGTACGTCTCGCCGTAAGCGTGGTCTTCTCTTCCATTGCGGGTTATTTTCTTGGTGCTTACCAAATAGAATTGTTTTCCGTTATACTTTTGGCCTTTGGCGGGTATTGTATGGTAGGTGCTTCCAATGCCTACAATCAAATTATTGAGAAGGACCTGGATGCATTGATGAAGCGTACCAGGAACAGACCCCTGCCGGCAGGAAGAATCACGGTTTCAATGGCCCTTGTCACAGCCATTACGATGACCATCTTAGGCCTTGTATCACTGTATTTACTAAACCCAAAAACGGCATTGTTCGGGGCAATTTCAATTTTTTTGTACACCAGTGTCTATACCCCTTTAAAAACCATTACCCCATTATCCGTTTTTGTAGGGGCAATTCCAGGGGCCATACCATTTATGTTGGGATGGGTGGCTGCTACAAATAGCTTTGGGATTGAACCTGGCACCCTCTTCATGATTCAGTTCTTTTGGCAATTCCCCCATTTTTGGGCTCTGGGATGGATGTTGGATGATGATTACAAAAGAGGGGGCTTCAAAATGCTTCCCACGGGAAGTAAAGATACCGGGACCGCACTCCAAATCATTTTATACACCATCTGGATGATCGTCATTTCCATAATGCCCGTTTTCGGTTTTACCGGAAGGTTGTTATTGTCCGTACCAGCGGCAATCATTGTTTTTATGATGGGATTGGGAATGTTGTTTTTTGCATTCAAACTCTATGAAAATAGGGATAATACATCTGCCAGAAAGCTAATGTTGGCCAGTGTATCTTACATCACGTTGATGCAGGTGGTCTTTGTAATTGATAAATTTATTTAGACATGGGAGTGGACTTGACCCAAGGTACACCACAGGAAAAAAATGCACGGGCAAAAAAGATGATGCTCTGGTTCGGTATTGTGAGCTTAATTATGGCCTTTGCCGGTTGGACCAGTGCTTACATCGTAAGTAGTAAACGAAAGGACTGGCTGGAGACCATTGAATTGCCCCAGGCCTTTTTTATAAGCACGGCAATTATCCTGATCAGTAGTCTTACCTATATTTTGGCGAAAAAAGCAGTAAAGAAAAATAGCCAAAAAATGGCCACAAGATGGTTGTTGGCCACTTTGGCATTGGGGATAGTATTTATAGTACTACAATTCTATGGGTTTTCCCAAATGTTGGGAAGCGGCTATTATTTTACGGGTCCTACCAGTAACATAAAAATGTCCTATGTTTTTTTGATCGCCTTTGTGCACATTCTTCACGTGGTCGCAGGATTGATTTCATTATTGGTAGTGCTGTTCAAACAAATAAAGGGCAAATACACACCAAATAACACATTGGGACTGGAACTGGGGGCCACTTTCTGGCACTTCCTGGATTTCTTATGGGTGTATTTAATATTGTTTATGTTCTTTGTAAAATAAATCAAGGATTGTGAAGTTTTCTTTGGACTGCCCTTTTATTAAAGGAGAAAACGGTTATTTTTGCTGAAATCTTATTAAAAAGAAAGAGTTTCATGGACACTACGGTAACTACCGATTCGGGAGAAAACGTTTGGGGAGGTGGCAACAGACCACTGGGAGCGAGTTATGGAAAACTTATGATGTGGTTTTTTATAGTCTCGGATGCATTGACCTTCTCCGGATTTCTTGCGGCCTATGGTTTTTCAAGGTTCAAATTCATAGAGACCTGGCCCATTGCCGATGAGGTATTTACCCACATTCCTTTTTTTCATGGGAATTTCCCCATGATCTATGTGGCGTTCATGACCTTTATCCTTATTATGTCTTCCGTGACCATGGTACTGGCGGTGGATGCCGGACATAACATGAAGCAGAACAAGGTTATACTCTACTTATTTTTGACCATTATTGGTGGTGCAATTTTCGTTGGCTCCCAAGCTTGGGAATGGGCCACCTTTATAAAAGGGGATTATGGCGCTTTGGAGACCAAAGGGGGAAGGGTCCTGCAGTTTGTAAATGCGGAGACGGGCGAACGTGCGGCCCTGGCGGATTTTTCCACCGCACTGCCGGAGGACCGAATAAAGCATACCAGTAGTGAAGGGATATGGTTTGAAAAAGAAGGTTACCAAACATCCTACTCCTTAAATGAGGTTGTTGAAGGTTTTAAATCAAACCCATCCATATTGATCAGAACGGAGAAAATCAATGAAGAAGGTGAAAAGACCGTTCTGGATAGAAAACAATCGCTGGCCAGGTTAAAAGACGCTGTGCGTGTAGTTGAAGGGGCCAATCTTATTCGCAATGAATACGGTAGCCGCTTATTTGCCGACTTTTTCTTCTTCATTACCGGTTTTCACGGTTTCCACGTATTCTCTGGTGTGGTATTCAATATTATCATATTCTTTAATGTGATATTGGGAACCTATGAGAGAAGGGGCCATTATGAAATGGTGGAAAAGGTAGGACTCTACTGGCACTTTGTGGATTTGGTTTGGGTATTTGTATTTACGTTCTTTTACCTGGTATAAATTATAGGCATTCCGATTGCGGTTGGAATTTAAAAAATTGTTTGAGATAACTTATGGCACACGAACATAAACTAGAAATTTTTAGAGGACTATTGAAATTTAAGTCCAACACCCAAAAAATCTGGGGTGTCCTTATCTTTTTGTCCATTGTAACTGCGGTGGAGGTATTGTTGGGGATATTTAAACCGGCTATTTTGGCAGGAAATTATTTTCTGGATATGAAGCTCCTCAACTGGATTTTCATTGTCCTTACCTTGGTGAAAGCGTATTATATTGCTTGGGATTTCATGCATCTTCGAGATGAAAAAAGCGCACTTCGAAGGACCATTGTATGGACTCCGGTTTTCCTGGTCTCTTACCTTATTTTTATCTTGCTTTTTGAAGCTACCTATGTTTTCGAGGTTTTTAGGGACGGTTTCCTGGCCTGGGATTTTTAAACTGGGGATTAACAAGTTTTAAGGTGGTCAAAAGACCGCCTTTTTTTATTTTTGCATACCAACAACAATGCTGTGAAAAAGACTTTTGTCCTGGTTGTGCTTTTCATCTTTCCTTTGGTGGCGTATCTCTTCTTCGCTTCCGGGGTAAACAATTTTGGCCGCTTACCCATACTCACGGAAAATATTGATGATATCTCTTCAATAGATCCCTCAAAAACATTGGACGGAAAAATTACCATTCTCGGATTTTTGGGGAATCGGTTGGAAAACCAAAAAACAATCGCCCTAAACCTAAATCAAAAAATATATAAACCCTTTTTTGAGTTCACTGACTTTCAGTTTATGATGTTGGTCCCAAAGGGCATGGAGGATGAGGCGGAGGAGTTAAAATATGAATTGAGCCAACTGGAAGATATTTCCAGATGGAACTTTGTCTTTGCCGAGGACCTTCAGATTCAGCAGCTGTTTTCAAGTTTACATACGGATTTAAGCTTAGGGAGTGATATGGGTTCTCCCTATGTTTTCATTATTGATAAGGACAGAAACCTTAGGGGAAGGGACGATGATGAGGATGAAGGGGTGAAATATGGATTTAAGGCCACTTCGGTTGCTGAACTCAACAATAAAATGGAAGACGATGTAAAAATAATCCTAGCGGAATATCGTCTTGCACTAAAAAAGAACAATGCCTCAAGGAGCAAGTAACAAAAAAAAGTATACCTACGTCTGGGTTTCTGCAGTAATCCTTGTCTTTGGGATTTTTACCGTAAAGGAAGTTGCGGAACGGATAAATAACGACAGTCTGGTGGACAAGGACCGGATGATAGGGACATCGGCCATTGATGACCTGTCCTACATAGTCAATAACGGCCAAAAGCGAAAGGTTCCCAATTTTTCCTTTATCAATCAGGATAGTGTATTGGTCACCAACAAAGACTACTTGGGTAAGGTTTACGTGGTTGATTTCTTTTTTACCACCTGTCCTACAATTTGTCCAACAATGACCCAGAACCTGGTGGAATTGCAGGAAACCTTCAAGGAAAGGGACAATTTTGCCGTAGCATCCTTTACCATCAATCCTCGCTATGACACGCCGCATGTGTTAAAAAAGTACGGTGAAAAATATGGGGTAAACAATCCAAATTGGAATTTGCTTACAGGGGAACAGGAAAAAATATATGAATTGGCAAGGGAAGGCTTCTATATTTTGGCCAGCGAAGCGGAGGATGCCCCTGGGGGATTTGAACATTCCGGAATGTTCGCTTTGGTCGATAAGGAAGGTTACATCCGTTCCAGGATGGATGGATTTGGCAATCCCTTGATTTATTATAGGGGAACGATTACCGAAAAACAGGGAACGAACCAAGAAGGGGAGCCCCAACAAATCACAATGTTGAAAGAAGACATTAAAAAGTTATTGGAAGAATAATGGAGACCACTTTAAAAGAAGAAAAAAAAATCAAGATTTGGATAACGGTTCTTTCCATAGCAATACCGTTGGTTGTTGCCATCCTGTTTGGATATAAGATTCCGGATGCCAAACCGCTTTCATTTCTACCGCCCATTTACGCAACGATAAACGGACTTACCGCGCTGTTGTTGGTAATGGCCGTAGTGGCCATAAAGAACGGGAAACTGAAATTACATCAGAATTTGATGACCACTTGTATTTTTCTTTCTTTGGCATTTCTGGTGATGTACGTGGCCTATCACATGACCTCCGATTCAACACCCTTTGGAGGTGAGGGGGCCATCAAATACGTTTATTATTTTATTCTGCTGTCCCATATTTTATTGTCCATAATTATTATCCCTTTGGTGCTTATAACGTATAGCAAGACGTATTTAAAGGATTTTGAAGCACACCGAAGATGGGCAAAATATACATTTCCGATCTGGTTGTACGTAGCGGTAACGGGAGTGATTGTATATCTAATGATTTCCCCATATTATGTCCACTAAGAAGTTTGTTTTTTTTCTTTTTATGGTCCTATTGTGCAACCCTGACCTGGTAGAGGCACAATGCGCCATGTGTAGGGCCGCATTGGAGAGTGAGGCGGATAACAGTCAGGCCGAAGGTGTGAACAATGGTATCGTTTATTTAATGGCAATCCCCTACATTTTGGTTGGCGGATTGTTCTATTTCATCTACAGAAGGGTAAAGGGTTAGGAATACTTTTGCAAAAAATTGGGAAAAACTGTAACATTTTAGGCTAGCGTTAGTCTTATTGATGTACGTTTTCGTATTTCATCAATCAAAAAACCAGCCCAAATGTTTGACATCGAAAGGTGGCAAGAGATTTTTGACACTATCCGTAAAAATAAATTGCGGACGTTCCTTACGGGAATATCCGTAGCTTCAGGTATCTTTATTCTGGTTATCCTCTTAGGTTTTGGACAAGGCATGCGCAATGGTATTGAGCAAGAGTTTGAGCAGGATGCCGCCACCAGTGTATGGGTATGGCCAGGGGTAACTTCCAAGGAATACAAAGGAATGAATCCGGGCAGACGCATTCAATTGACCAATGAAAACTTCAATAACTCCGTTGCCCTGTTCAATGAAACCATAGAATACAATTCCCCTCGCATTTTTGTGCGCGGGGTTACGGTAAATTATGGTAAAGAGTCCCTGGTCTATAGTATTCAAGGAGTGGCCTCCAATTTTCAATTCATTGAAAACGCAAAAATGATAGATGGTCGTTTTATCAATTACCAAGATGAAATGTCAACTGCAAAGGTGGCCATTGTTGGCAAAAAAATAAGATCGGACGTATTCAATGAAGTGGAAACCCCCATTGGTGAATATATTGACATTTCTGGCATTCCTTTCAAGATTATTGGGGTGTACAAAGAATATGAAGACCGTGAAGAGGAACGAATCTACATTCCTATTTCAACTGCCCAAAAAGTTTTTAATGGTGGTGACCGGGTAAACAATATGTCCTTTACCTTGCCCGCTGTGGAAAATTTTGACCAAGCTGTGGCCCAGGCCGTGGATTTTAAGAATAACCTTAAAACCTATTTGCAACAGGTACATACGGTAGCACCGGACGATACTAGTGCGGTAGAGGTCTGGAGTGCCATGGAAGAGGCCAAAAGATACTATAGCCTTACGGGAAACATAAAACTGTTCTTTTGGTTTGTAGGGGTATGTACCATAATAGCAGGGGTTGTAGGGGTAAGTAATATCATGCTGATCGTGGTCAAGGAGCGCACAAGGGAGATAGGTATCCGAAAGGCACTTGGCGCAAAACCATGGTCCATTATTGGAATGATTTTGCACGAGGCCATTTTTGTGACCGCAATCTCTGGCTTTGGAGGGCTCATTTTTAGCATGGCGCTATTGGAAGTCGTAGGGCCCCATATTGAAATTGATTATGTAGTAAATCCTTCAGTAAACTTTACCGTTGCCTTTACCACGGTGATCGTATTGGTGATCGCAGGGACCTTGGCCGGTTTTTTCCCGGCATGGCGGGCGGCACGGGTACATACTATTGAAGCACTAAAGGACGAATAGGGATGTTTAACAGAGATCGTTGGAAAGAAATTCTTGAAGTACTTACCTCCAATTGGTTTAGGACGGTATTGACCGCTTTTGGCGTATTCTGGGGAATATTCATTCTTATTCTACTGCTTGCTGCTGGCAAGGGACTGGAAAATGGTATCAATGCTGATTTTGGTGATATTGCTACCAATACCATGTTCATGTGGACAAGAAGGACGACCAAACCTTATCAGGGATTGCCAAAGGACAGAAGTTTTGAATTTCAGCGAGAGGATGTTCGGGCAATAAGGGATAATGTCCCCAACCTAAGGTTCATTTCCCCAAGAAACCAATTGGGAGGCTTTAGTTCAGGCGGTAATAATGTGGTTAGGGGTTTGAATTCCGGGGCTTATAATGTCTACGGGGATTATCCGGAAATCATCAATCAAGACCCAATGACAGTGACCTCGGGGAGGTTCATCAATTACAATGATATCAACGAAAAACGAAAGATTGCCATTATAGGTCAGGGCGTGAAAAACGATTTATACGAAAAAGGTGAAGAGGTACTGGGGACCTATATAAAAATTCAGGGTGTCAATTTCTTGGTGGTGGGAACCTATAAGAAAAATTCCAGTGACGGTGGGGAAGAGGCGCAAAAGGAGATTTTTGTGCCTTTCACGGCATTTTCGCAGGCTTTCAATCGAGGGGAAGATGTGGGCTGGATGGCCATTACCGCCAAGGACGGAAGTTCCATTTCCGTTCTGAAGGAAAAGATCATCAATGTAATGAAGAAAAAACACAAGGTCCATCCAGAGGACAATAGGGCCATTGGGTACTTTGATCTTTATGAACAATACAATAGGGTGGAGAGTCTGTTTTCGGGTATTCGATGGATTGCGATTATCGTAGGGACATTTGTTTTGATTTCCGGAATAATAGGGGTAAGCAATATTATGCTCATTGTGGTAAAGGAACGTACCAAGGAAATTGGAATTCGGCGGGCTTTGGGGGAGTCCCCATGGTCCATTAAAAAACAGATATTGATGGAATCCATTTTCCTGACGATCATTTCGGGTATGACGGGTATTATTTTTGGGGCCCTGATTATCTATGGAATTAATGCCTTACTGGATAGTGTGGGGCCTGTTGATATGTTCCTTAGCCCCAGTGTAAGTGTCGGTGTGGTGGCAAGTGCGCTAATGGCTTTGGTCATCTCCGGGCTATTGGCAGGGTTCATACCTGCCAACAGTGCCATTCGGGTAAGGCCCATTGAAGCCTTGAGAAACGAATAATTAATAACCAGCCCTGAGCGGAGTCGAAGGGTCAAAAACCATAAAAATGAAAAAGTCGGTTACCATTGTAATACTAGTATTTATTGTTGTTGCTTTTGCAGGGGCCATGTATTACTTGTACCAAAAGAACTCAGAGGACCCCATTGTTTATCAAACGGAAGTGCCGACCAAGCAGAGCATAGTAAAAAAAGCGGTGGCCACGGGAAGTATCCTGCCCTTGGAAGAAGTACTCATCAAACCCAATATCTCAGGGGTAATAGAAGAGGTTTTTGTTGAGGGTGGCGATTATGTTAAAACAGGTGATCTCTTGGCCAAAATCAAGGTCGTTCCAAATTTAAGTGCCCTAAACGATGCCAGGGATGCTATAGAAAGGGCAAGAATCGATGTTGAGAACCAGAAACGAAACTACGATCGCCAATTATCAATATTTCAGAGAGGGGTAATCTCAAAAGCGGATTTGGAAAATGCCGAAGTGGCCTATGACCAGGCAAAGCAAACTTTTAAAGCAGCCAACCAACGTTTGGATATTATTAAAACAGGTACTTCAAAAGGGTACGGTAATCAGGCAAATACCTTGATACGGTCCACAGTCAGTGGTATGGTGCTGGACGTTCCCGTGGAAAAAGGAAATCAGGTGATAGAAAGCAATAATTTTAACGAAGGTACGACCATCGCTTCTATTGCCGATGTAGAGAAAATGATTTTTGAGGGAAAGGTCGATGAATCCGAGGTTGGAAAAATAAAAGAGGATTTGCCGTTGGAAATAACCGTAGGTGCCATTGAAGATCAGGTTTTTGATGCGGTATTGGATTATATAGCGCCCAAGGGAGTAGAAGAGAATGGTGCCATTCAATTTGAAATAAAAGGAACACTGACCAAACAGGACACCACCTTCATAAGGGCGGGATTGAGTGCAAATGCCTCCATAATTTTAGCCAGGGCCGATAGTGTGCTGGCCTTAAAAGAGGCCCTGGTCCAATTTGATGACGATACCAAAAAACCCTTTGTAGAGGTTGAAGTCGGAGACCAACAATTTGAACGCAAGGAAGTTGAGTTGGGAATTAGTGATGGTATTTTTGTTGAGGTGAAATCTGGGATTTCAGACGATGACAAAATAAAGGTCTGGAACAATGTCGAAGACCAGGCGGGCAGCTGATACCATCATTTAACATAACTTTTAAACTAATCTTGTAACATTTCTGCAACTTGTCAGTCCTATAGGTGGATTTCAAGTCCAGATAGCTAACAAACCAATCATGATAGAAATCAAAGATCTTCACAAGTCCTATAAAATGGGAAGCAATTCCCTGCATGTTTTAAAGGGAATTAATTTTAATGTGGAAGAGGGAGAATTAGTGGCCATTATGGGATCTTCGGGATCGGGTAAATCCACCCTACTTAATATTTTGGGAATGTTGGATGGTGCAGATTCCGGTGAGTACTTTTTGGATGGTGTCCCCATTAAGGACCTTAGTGAGAAAAAAGCTGCCCAGTATCGGAACAAATTTCTTGGTTTCGTTTTTCAGTCGTTCAACCTTATCAATTATAAATCGGCATTGGAAAATGTCGCACTACCACTATACTATCAGAAAGTGGGCAGGAAAGAGCGTCAGGATAAAGCCCTGAATTATTTGGATAGGGTAGGTTTAAAAGAGTGGGCTACCCACTTACCCTCAGAACTTTCGGGGGGCCAAAAACAAAGGGTAGCCATAGCTAGGGCAATGGCAGCAGAACCAAAGGTACTTTTGGCAGATGAACCAACAGGGGCCCTTGACAGTAAAACGTCTTATGAGGTCATGGACCTGATCCAAAAAATCAACGATGATGGGAATACTATTTTGGTAGTCACACACGAGAAGGATATAGCGCATATGTGCAAAAGAATTGTACACCTCAGGGATGGTGTTATTGTAGAAGACAAGAAAATTGAACAAGTAAGGGCCCAGGAGTATGTTTGATAGGGATATTTGGCAAGAAATATTTAATACCATCAAAAAGAACAAGCTAAGAACCTTTTTAACCGGTTTCTCAGTGGGGTGGGCGATTTTCATTTTGGTGATGTTGTTGGCCTCTGTCAATGGCATGCAAAACGGGTTTTATTCCCAGTTTAATGATGATGCCACCAATTCCATTTTTGTAAGGCCAGGAACTACTTCAGAAGCTTATGCGGGTTTTGAAGCAGGACGACGGGTGCAGTTCAAAAATGATGATATCGAGTTTATCGAAAAAAGTTTTCCGGAAGATTTTGTGGAGATAAGCGGGAGGTATTATGCCAATACCGTGGCAAGATATAAAGCTGAAACGGGAACGTATTCTGTACAAGCTGTACATCCGGACCATCAAATTATAGAGAAAACCATAGTCATTTCCGGCCGATTTATCAATGAAGCCGATCAAATAAACAAAGCAAAGGTGGCTGTGATTGGAAGAAAAGTTGCCGAAGATCTTTTTGACAAAGAGGACCCCATAGGACAGTTTGTGGAATTCAACGGTCTTCCTTTCAAAGTTATTGGGGTTTTTATTGACGAAGGTGATGACAATGCCGAAAGACGTATTTATGCGCCCATAAGTACCTACCAACGCATATATGGAAATACAAACGATATTAATGCCATCCTTTTGACTTACAATCCCAACTATGATTTGACCAAGGCCCTGGAGTTTTCCGATAAACTCGAGACCGTCATGAAAAGAAGACATAAAGTGGCTCCAGAAGATCAGGCAGGGCTCTTTGTTTGGAACTATGCGGAGGCCTTTGATGATATCAGCAACTTCACTTCAGTTTTAAAAGCCATAGGCATTGGGGTCGGTTTTTTGATTTTAATTGCCGGGATTGTGGGTATCGGTAATATTATGGTCTTTACCATTAAAGAACGAACCAAGGAGATTGGGGTACGTAAGGCATTGGGAGCAAGACCCAATCAAATTGTTAACCTGGTTTTATTGGAATCCATTTTTATAACGGCACTTTCCGGTTTTATAGGTTTGTTGTTTGCGTGGCTCATCCTTTCCTTGGTGGGGCCAACAATCAATACCCCGGCATTTACCAATCCCAACGTGAGTGCTTCAACAGTAATTACCGCAACGATAGTCTTGATTATTGCCGGTGTTTTGGCGGGACTTATCCCTGCTATAAAGGCGGCCAACGTGAAACCTATTGTTGCCTTAAGTGATAAATAATTATGTGGCTGTTCGATAGAGATTTATGGTTTGAGATTTTCCACACCCTGGGCAAAAACATGTTCCGGACTTTCCTGACCATGCTGGGGGTCATCTTTGCAATGATGATTTTGGTACTCCTCTTGGGTTCTGCCAATGGGATGAGCAATGGATTTGACAAGATTTTTGCGGGAACCGCTTCCAACAGTCTATTTGTCTGGGGCCAGCGGACTTCCGAACCTTATAAAGGATTTGAGCGAGGACGTAGGATTCGGTATAAAATTGAGGATGCAAGCATATTGAAGGAACAAATTCCTGAAATTGAAGTATTGGCCCCTAGAATAGAATTGGGCAGTCATAGGGATATCGTGACGGTTTATAGAAAAGGGCAAACCAGTGGGTCCTCGGTTTATGGGGACTATCCGGAAATCGATAATATCACTAAAAAGAAGTTGGTCGAAGGACGTTTTTTGAACGATAACGACATTGAACACTCCAAGAAAGTATGTGTTATTGGTGAAGAGACCTATAAACTCCTTTTTGAAAAAGGGGAAGACGCCATCGGGGAAGATATCAGGATAAATGGGGTTTTCTTTTCCGTGGTTGGGATTTATAAGCCCAACAACAATATTAATATTGATGGTGAAAATGCCGTTTTTATTCCCTTTACAACTTTCCAAAAGGCCTTTAATTCCGGGGACAGAATGGGCTGGATGGCCATTGCGGTGGACCCCAGTACCAAAGTTGCCGTCGTAGAGAACCAAATTAAGGCCATTCTCAAGAACAAATATGATATTGCCCCCAATGATGAAAGGGCCATTGGAAGTTTTGATATGTCCGAGATTTTCAACAATATCAGTGCATTCACCAACGTGTTAAAAGGCTTCTCGTTCTTTGTGGGCATCTTTACCTTACTGGCAGGTGTTATCGCCATTAGTAATATCCTCTTGATTACCGTAAAGGAGCGAACCAAGGAGATTGGGGTCAGGAGGGCACTTGGGGCTACTCCAATTGTGGTAAAACGCCAAATTGTTGTTGAGGCCATTGTACTAACGGCTTTTGCCGGCTTGATCGGTTTTGCGATCTCCGTGGGTATTTTGGCCATATTGAATAGTTTATGGGGCAGTGGTGATGATTTCCCTTTTGCAAATCCTATGGTCAGTATTCCCCAGTTCAGTATATCCTTTTTATTAATGGTGGGTCTCAGTGTATTGATAGGACTATTGCCCGCCAATAGGGCCATTAAAGTGCGGCCCATAGAAGCACTTAGAGAAGAATAACCAATTTAGAATTAAATAACAATCAAATAGAGAGCAATGAACAAGTATGTTAAGTACGGATTAATAGGTGTTTTATGTGTGGGTATTTTGTACGCCATAGTGTACTTTCTTAAGCAGAACAGCACACCTAAGCAGCTATACGAAACAGAAACCGTGGAGCGAAAGGATATTGTGAACAAAGTAATCGTAACGGGAAAAGTTATTCCAGAGGACGAAATCAACATCAAGCCTCAAATTACGGGAATCATTGACAAAATTTATTTGGATGAAGGCGCCGAGGTCAAGGCGGGCGAGTTGATTGCGGTTATTAAGGTAGTGCCCAATGAGCAGTCCCTATACCAGGCAAAGGGACGCGTCAACAATGCCAGGGTTGCCCTTAGTAATGCCGAATTGGAATTTAACCGAAATAAGGACTTATTTGCCAAAGGTGTTGTAGCGGCCCAGGATTTTCAGAACATAGAATTGACGTACCAGCAGGCCAAACTGGAATTGGAAAATGCGCAAAACGACTATAAGATCATTTTGAAGGGTTCCGTTGGGGGATCGGTCAGTGCCAATACGGACATTAAGGCCACCGTATCGGGCACCATACTGGAAATCCCGGTCAAAGAAGGAGATCAGGTCATTCAAAGTAACAACTTCAATGATGGGACTACAATAGCCACTATTGCAGATATGACCAAAATGATTTTTGAAGGTGAAGTGGATGAGGCAGAAGTGGGTAAACTTAATGTTGGCATGCCTTTGGAAATAAGCTTGGGCGCATTGGAAAAAGATAAGTTTGATGCAAAACTAAAGTTTATTGCTCCCAAGGGGGTTGAGGAAGAAGGGGCCGTTCAATTCAAGATCGAAGGGGATTTGGTTGTAAGCGATAGTACCTATGTCCGCGCGGGCTATAGTGCAAATGCCTCCATTGTTTTAGAAGAGAAAAAAGATGTTTTGGCCATTAAGGAAGCCCTTCTCCAGTTTGATGAGGAAACCGATAAACCATTTGTGGAAGTCGAAGTTGCCGAAAATGAATTTGAGAAAAAAGAGCTGGAATTAGGCGTCAGTGATGGGATTGATGTGGAGATTTTGTCGGGAATAGACGAGGAAGCCAAAATCAAGGTTTGGAATAAACTCGAGAAAAAGAGCGACGAAGATTCTTAATAGACCAACCAAATAACATATCAAAAATCAAAAAACGAATGAAATCAAAAGTTTCAGTACTAGTACTTTTTTGTGCCATTTTTTCAATGAATGCACAAGTAAAGAAATGGACGTTGGAGGAATGTGTGATTTATGCTGTAGAGAACAACTTGACCGTAGAACAGTTTGAATTGGATTTGGAGAATGCCAAAATTGATAAATCCGATGCAATTGGGAGCTTACTGCCCGATTTAAATGGTAATATCAGCGCCTCCAGTAACACCGGTTTCTCCATTAACCCAACGAACAACTTACCGACCAATGAAACCCAAAACAACGTAAATGGTGGGTTTGGTTCCAACCTTACCTTGTTTGATGGTCTAAGGAACATAAAGCAATTGCAACGTGCCAAGATGAACGCAATTGCCAACCAATACCGGTTGGATGATCTAAAGGATGATATACGTTTGCGTGTAGCCGATGCCTATTTACAAGTGATAAGCAATAAGGAAGCCTTAAATGTGGCCCGGGCGCAATATGCCGTGACGGAACAGGATATGAAACGGAACCGGGAATTGGTGGAATCCGGGGTGGTTCCCCGTGGGGACTTATTGGAAATTGAGGCTACGGCCGCCACGCAAGAACAACAGATCGTAAATAATGAGGGCTTGGTCACCATTTCCAGAATAAACCTGGCCCAGCTTTTGCAGATTACGGATTACGAAAATTTTGATGTAGTGGATGAAGGTTTTGAGGTACCTCCATCAGATATTTTGAACAATTCGGCAAAATCCATTTTTGCCAAGGCAATGGAGTTTAGGAATGACATCAGATTTTCGGAAACCAATGTAGCTTTGGCCGAAAAGGACCTGGAAATCGCAAAAGGAGCCTATTTGCCAACAATTGGTGCCTTTTTTAATTACGGTACCCGGTATTCCGATAATGCACTCATTCCTGTATCCGGACTTGGCCCGGACGTACCCCAAGAATTTTTTACGCCAAGTTTTAAAGATCAATTATGGATTTTTGATGGTATTTCTTATGGGGCGCAAGTAAATGTTCCAATTTTTAACGGGTGGAACACCCGAAACAGCGTAAAACGTTCAAAAATCAATTTGGAACGGACCAAACTTCAATTTGAATTGGACAAACTAACGCTGGAAGCAACCATTCAACAGGCCTATGTTGATGTCACCACGTTTGGGAAAGCGTATGAAGCAGCGGAAAAAACCTTGGAGGCCAGGGAAGTCGCCTACCAATATGCCAAGGACCGATTTGACGTTGGGCTTTTAAATGCGTTTGATTTTGGGCAGTCCCAGGCCCGTCTGGATGATGCTCGCGCCAGTGTCATTAGAAGTAAATACGATTATATCTTCCGATTAAAAATATTGGAGTTCTATTTTGGACTTCCGATTCAACTCAACTAAATTTAAAGTTGTCCCCTCCTATTTGGAGGGGTTTTTGTTTCGCCCAACCTTTTATAAAATAGCAGTAGGTCCTCTATCTTTGCCCTATGGCAAAAATCCTTTGTTTGGAAACGGCGACCACCAATTGCTCGGTGGCTTTGGGTGTAAATGGGGAAGTGGTTGGTTTGGTGGAAGAAAATTCGCCGAATTATTCCCATTCGGAACAATTGCACATTTTTGTTGAGCAAGTACTGATCGAGGCATCATTATCTTTTTCGGATTTGGATGCGGTTGCCGTAAGTAAGGGACCGGGTTCCTACACGGGTTTAAGAATAGGCGTATCTTCAGCCAAAGGCTTATGTTTTTCCCTGGATTTGCCTTTGATCGCAACCCCTACCTTATTGGGCATGGCCCACCAGTTAAAAGTTGAAACGGGAGAAGTTATTGTTCCACTTATCGATGCAAGAAGAATGGAGGTGTATGCTGCTGTTTTTGACGCAGCCCATACCGAAATCCGTGAAACCCGGGCAGAAATCATCAATGAGGGTTCCTTCTCGGATTACATGATGGCCCCACGAGTCCATTTAATAGGCAATGGAGCGGAAAAATGCCGTGGTGTGCTATCACATGATAACATCCACATTGATGGAAGCATTGTCCCTTCCGCAAAGGAAATGGTCACCATAGCAACTAAAAAATATGAAACCAAGGACTTTGAGGATATGGCCTATTTTGAACCGTATTATCTCAAGGATTTTGTCCTCCAAAGCAGAAAAAAGGCTTAGACAGGCCCTTAATCTTCCCCAGGAATCTGATGAACTACCCGTTGTGGGAATGGGATTTCTATTCCGGCCTCATCAAATCGCAATTTTGATTGTTCAATTAGATCAAACCGGGCGGGCCAAAACACATCGTTGGGGGCCCAAAAACGCAACGTGAGGTTAACGGAACTGTCCCCAAGACTGTCCACATAAACCTCAGGGGCAGGTTCCTTGAGGATTCGATCGTCCTGGGCACAAATGTCCAATAGGATGTCTTTGGCCGTTTTGATATTGGAACCGTAGCCTATACCTACCTTGTAGTTTTCCCTTCTGTTGGGTTCTGCACTGTAGTTAACAATATTGCCATTGGCAAGGATACCATTGGGAACAATAGCAATTTGATTACCAAAAGTGTTGAGCTTGGTATTAAAAATGGATATTTCCTTTACCGATCCATCCACGCCCTGTGCAGAAATCCAATCGCCTACTTTGAATGGTTTGAACAACAAGATGAGCACACCACCTGCAAAATTGGCCAGCGAGCCTTGTAAGGCAAGACCAATGGCGAGGCCTGCGGCCCCTAACATGGCAATAAGGGAAGAGGTCTTAACCCCCAACTGGGTTACCACCAGTACGGCCAACAATACTTTTAAGGTGATATTTATAAAACTCTGTAGAAAGGACTCCAAGGCAAGATCGTAGTCCTTTCGTTCAAAGAACTTTCGTACAATCCTATTGATGAACTTGATTACCCAAAGGCCTATAATTAAAATGACAACGGCCAAAATAAGATTGGGGAGTAGGTTCCAAAACCAATCTATGGCTTTTTCAATATGCTGTTCGTAGTTGTTCAGTTCTTCTAACATCGTTTGGGATTTTGAAAAAAATACGTTAATAAAGACTCGATATCAAATAATGGATTTTAAACTTTGGTTAAACTTCTGTCGCGACTAGAGTTGCGCCAGTACACGCTCGATGGAAGTTACCGGCAATTTACAAGTACCTTCAATACAGACATAGATCAAGGTTTGCCCCTCGTTGTACCTGTTTTTGAGCAAATCCATGGAACCTTCCCGCTGCGATCCAACCAATATGCTATTGGGAAGGTAATGGGAAGATAGCTCTTTTCCCAGTGATTTGTAATCGTCGCCGACTACGGCAATTTCATAGAAGTTTTTGTTTTGGAAAAGCACCAGATGTAACCAATTGGCGAAACTCTGTCCATTGTCCGGAAAATTGTCCTGAACGTTTCGGACCATTTGGCCCGCCTGTTCTCCGTAACCTTCCTCAGGAAACAATTTGTGAAGCTTCAATAGGTTTATGGCCATAATGGAGTTGGAGGCGGAAATAACATTGTCGTTTACTTCAATGGACCTTCTGATCAAATCTTCATCTTGATTTGAAGTATAAAAAAACATACCACTTTCACCATCCTTAAAATGGGAAATGGCCGTATTGGTCAATTCTTTGGCCCTGGACAACCACTGCTGGTCAAAGGTCACTTCATACAAACTTAAATAACCCTCAATTACGGTGGCATAATCATCTAGAAAGGCATTGATGGTACTCTCCCCGTTTTTATGGTTTCTGTACAGTGTTCCATCACCTTTTACCATTTCCTTTTCTATAAATTTGGCATTGTTTATGGCCAATGTTAAATAACGCTCGTTTTGGAGGTAGCGATGGGCATCGACCAAACCCTTGAGCATCAATCCATTCCAGGAAGCCAGGATTTTGTCATCAAGCCGGGGTTTGGGACGTTCATCACGAACTGCTTTGAGCTTCTGTAGTGAGGTGGAAATTTGCGAATTCAACCCATCCATCGAAATTTGGTGCTTATCGGCAATCTCTTTGTCCGACTTATCCCGGATAAGTACATAATTTCCCTCTTCCCAAAGGCCATAGGGATTGATGTTGTAGTAGTCTTTGAAAACAGGAAAATCCGCTCCTAAAATGGAATCCAATTCCCGTTCTTTCCAAACGTAAAATGCACCTTCTTCCAGTTCATTGGAGGCATTGTAACTATCGGCATCAAGGGAGGAATAAAATCCACCGTTTTTGTCCAACAATTCGGTTTCCACAAAACCAATGGACTTTTCAACGACTTGCCTGTACAACGGATTTTTTGTTAGGGCATAGGACCTGGCATATAGGCTTACCAATTGGCCATTATCGTACAACATTTTTTCAAAATGGGGTACATGCCATTTGGTATCGACGGAGTACCTGGAAAAACCACCATCAATAGGGTCAAAAATCCCCCCATAGGCCATTCTGGTGAGTGTGGTATTCACATACTCCATGATACTGTCATTTTCTTCGGAAACCGCATAATGCATAAGAAACTCAAGATTATTGGGCATCATAAACTTGGGCGCCCTTTTGTACCCCCCTAAATAGGTATCAAAATAGGTGGACCATTTGGAGACCGAACCCCTTAGCTCCTCCAGGGTGAAATTTCCGTTGTCCGTATTGATTTCAACAAGATTAACGGCTTTTATCCCCCGTTCAAGATTGGTAGCATATTCCTCGACCTTTTTGGAATCCGTTTTGTACAGCTCAATAAGTTTTTCCAATGATTTGATCCAGTTCTCCTTGGGCAGATAGGTAGCTCCCCAAAACGGCCTTCCATCCGGTAGGGCAACTACATTTAAGGGCCACCCTCCATTACCTGTCATCATTTGGATGGCGTCCATGTAAATTTGATCCACATCCGGTCGTTCTTCACGATCTATTTTTATGGTAATGAAGTTTTCATTCATCATTTGGGCCACCTCTTCATCCTCAAAACATTCATCTTCCATTACATGGCACCAGTGGCATGCCGCATAACCGATACTTATCAATAAGGGTTTGTTCTCTTTTTTGGCCCGTTCCAAAACCTCTGGTTTCCAAGCTTCCCAATTAACGGGGTTATGGGCATGTTGTAATAAATAGGGGCTGGTTTCATGTACAAGGGCGTTGGTGTACTTGTGTTTCATTTTTTCAGGTTTTTGGGAGCAACCCAAAACGATAAGAATCAATAAAAGAAGACCACTAGTTTTTTTCATTCCATAGTTGGATTAAGCACAAAAAAAAGCGCCAATGGATATGGCGCTAAGGTATGTTCTTAGGTGGATTAATTTACTTCAAACGTAATTTTAACGTTTACACGATATTCATCCACTTTGCCATCTTTAACGGTACAGCTTTGTTCGTTTACATATACCGAACGAATATTCTTAACCGATTTTGATGCTTGTTCTACTGCCCTGCTTGTGGCGTCTTCCCAACTTTTACTGGAATTGGCCAAGACTTCGATTACTTTTAATATTGCCATAGTCAGTGAATTTTAGAATTCCTTCAAGATACGGAATTTGGGCAAATTCCCCGATGGTATCAGCCGTTCAATGCCACAACTTCATTCACTTTGTCCCCCAACATGTTTTTGAGCATGGTCTCTATGCCATTTTTAAGGGTGAAGGTAGAGGAAGGGCATCCACTACAGGCCCCCTGGAGGATAACGTTTACCGTTTTACTGTCCTCCTCATAGGATTGAAATAGGATGTTCCCTCCATCACTGGCCACTGCCGGTTTTACATATTCTTCCAAAATATTGATGATTTGGAGCGAAGTTTCGTCTTGTGGTTGGTCGACGTTCTCCTTGGAAGACGATTCTTCAGCTTTTGCTATGGAATCTACTGAAACCACTTCTTGGCCCTGAGCTAAAAAATCACGGATAAACTCACGAAGTTCCATGGTGATATCAGTCCAATCCGCCATATCGTACTTGGTAATGGAAACATAGTTCTGGTCTAAAAACACTTCCTTTACAAAAGGAAAATGAAATAGTTTTTTGGCAAGTTCCGAGTCTTTGGCTTCGTCTATATTTTTGAATTCAAAAGTGGAAGGGACAATAGCTTTGTTCGCCACATATTTCATTACCGCCGGATTGGGCGTAACTTCTGCATATACCGTGATGGGTATTTTCTTTTGCGAATTGGATTCCAGCACCACTGGCTCACCGGAATTCAGGTATTCCACCAAGTTTTGGGCTACCTCGTCCTTCACATCACTCCATTGCACAATATCATAGCGCTCCAGGGCAATAAAATTGCCGGACACATAAACTGTTTTGATAAAAGGCAGATAAAACAATTGTTGGGCCAAAGGCGAATCCTTGGCTTCATCAATATTTTTATACTCATAATTGTCCTTGACCAAAAAATGATTGGCCTCAAACTTCAATATTGCGGGATTATTGGTTTCAACCACTGTGATGTTGTACTCTTTCATAGCAGATATTTTTACAAAAATACAAAGGAAATATGGGGATTGAAATATATACTATTATCTTAAAAGCTTCGTTATGTATTTGTTTTGATAGCACTATACAGCTTTCTTAGCTCCATATCTTGATGAAAAAATTACTGATATTATCACTGCTCACCCTATGTCTTGGTGGGACTTTGCGAGCCCAGGAGGGTATCCCTGTATATTTCGATTATTTAGCGGATAATTACTATTTGGTCTACCCTTCAATGGCGGGGATCGGGCAAGGGGGCAAGGTTCGCCTTACTGCCCGCCAACAATGGTTTGATGTGGATAACGCCCCTAACTTACAAACATTTAATGCCCATTTTAGGGTAGGGGAACGCAGTGGTGTTGGGGGTATCCTGTTCAATGATTCCAATGGATTCCATTCCCAGACCGGATTTAAGGCCACATACGCCCACCATTTGCAGTTGGCCGGGGACTTCAGGACGTTGAACCAATTGTCCTTTGGATTAAGTGCGGTGGCAATCTTAAGTAGTTTGGACGAAACGGAATTTCGCTCGGTGATTCCCGATCCGATCATATCAGGGGTTAAAAATACCGTGAGTTACTTTAATGTGGATTTGGGGGCCTCCTATAACTATTTGGAGTTTTATGCCCATGCGGCCATCCTCAATATATTGGGAACCGGACGGGATTTGTTTACCGCTGCCGAATTTGATAACCTTAGAAGATATTTAATTTCCGCAGGATATGTTTTTGGAAAAAGCAGTCTTAGGATAGAACCTTCGGTATTATTTCAAATGACGGATTTTACCCGAGAGCGAACCATTGATATCAATGCCAAGGTGTATAAGGATTTGAATGCCAACACCACTTTATGGGGAGGCCTTTCCTATAGAAGAAGTTTTGATGGGGCACAATTTCAACAAAATGGAAGTTTCGGGGAACAACGTCTACAATTGTTTACACCCATAGTTGGGGTAAATATCAACCGTTTTTTGGTTTCCTATAATTACAGTTATCAGTCTGGGGATATCCGTCTTGATAATGGTGGCTTCCATCAAATCACCTTAGGTTATGACTTGGGTGAACGGGCGGAGAACAGGTATGACTGCTACTGTCCTGCCGCGAATTACTAATGGAAATACCATTTCGCCTCCATAAGGGTATAAGAAGCCTTTCCGGATTTCTTCCCTAGAACACGGGACGAAATGACATTCACCAACCAAAATTACTCCCAGGTATAGTTCTTTTTCGCAGCTTGCTTCTTAATGGCCTTTACCATGGCATTTTCCAGTTCACCCCTTTGGCCCTTTTGCTGTTCTGCAATATAAGCTTCCCTTTTTGCATTGATCTCTTGAATTTCCTTTTGGATTTTGGTGCGTTCTACCTGTTTACCTTCCAAAAACTCCTTGATTTCCTTTTTCGATTTACCCTGAAGTTCCTTTGGTAATGCTTTGGTTTCCAGCTTATCAAGGGCCTGTTCGTCATCTTCAAGGGCATCGACCAGGTCCCAATTGGAATTTTTGTAGAATCTGGAACTTTTGCTTACGGCCCTTTTTACGGCAACCGACTCCTCCATCTCATAGGCATTGGAATCCTGTACCTCCTGGGCCATGATCTTTGATGCGCCCATACTTCCATATGCGATATAGGTTCCGTTAAGCTTTTTGTTCAACCGAATAATAATATCATCATAAGGTGTGGCAATATGGACGATTTCCTGATTATGATCAATGGCCATATAATCACCTCCTGTACGGACGGCGCCATCTTTCCAATGGGTTGAAATGCCCTGTTCATAGTTTCCACAAAAAATGGTGTTCACTACCACATCCTTCTCCTTGGCCTGGGAGGTAGCATTGCGATAATTCAGTTTTCCTTGGGTGAAAGGTTCGTTCCCGGCAATAAAAATCAGTTTTAGATCATCGGGGTTTTTACCCCAGTCCAATTGTTTAAGGGAGGTGTGGATGACCGTACCACAGTATTCCTCACCGCCATTGGTGGAGAGGGAAAAAAGCTTTTCGGAGATTTCGTCCAAATCGCTGCTGAACCCCAGCACCTGTCTTATATACCCCTCTGCAGAGGAAAGGTCGTCATTCCCGTATTCGTACAACGCAATTTGGAGTTCGGGCCTGGTATGATTGCCACATTTTGCATAAGTGAATTCATTCACAATGTCCCAGAGCTGTGCCTTGGCCTGATTGATCAACCCATCCATACTGTTACTGGTATCCAATAAAAGGGCGATTTTCACAAATTGCTTCGCAGGTTTCCGATCACCACGATCCATAGGTTCAACCACGCGTTGTTTTTTCGAAAAATTTGATGCGCTTACCTCACTGGTAAAACAGTTTCCCACTACCGCAATGAATAGTGTAGCCGCTAGTATGTTCCTTAATTTTTCCATAACGATTTGCTTTTATCCATAAGATTTTGGGGCCAAACTATAACCAAGCTTTTTGATAAAAAATCAAGAATGAGTGAATGATGGATATCACTTCGTAAAGTGAAAACGATACTGAGTAAAGCCTGTAAATCTTTAGGTAAAAAGGGCGATATCCCCGAGAAGTCATTTTTTAATGCTTTGTAAAAGAACTAAGTTTACGTTATGAAGGTGAAGGGACTTCATATTGTGGTCTTTTGTTTTTTAATGGTTGTGCTGCTACCAGTTTTAAAGGCGCAAAATCCCAATCAATCCAGGGGAATTGTGCTTAGGGGCTCAGTAGTGGAGGAAAAGACCTATGCCCCCATTTCTGGTGTAGAGGTACTTACGGACGGCGGGGCGTATACCAGAACGGACGGGCTGGGGGAGTTTGTCATTAAGGCCCAAATAGGGGATCAATTGATTTTTCAGAGCCCCGATTTTGAAATGGTCATACATCGAATAACCTCAAATGAAGATATCCGTTTGGTCGTGGAAAACTATCAGGGTCCAGTACAAAAAGGAAGGACCTCAAGGGATGCTTCGCACCAGCAATTACTGGATTCTGCCAACTACCACAAGAAAAATGATATTGAGAAAAGCATTGATTTCATTGCACAATCAATTTCAGTGCTAGGGAAGAATCCAAATAAACGGCTTTTGGCGCGATCATTGACCAATCTTGGGGAAATCTATTTGTACCACCAGCAGTTTGATTTGGCCATTGGCAATTTTGAGGATGCCCTTACGGCCAATAAAACGATAAAGACCCAATTGTTATTGGGGGAAGCACTGTTGTTGGACAAACAATATCCCGATGCAGAAAGGGAGTTGAAGGAATTGTTGGACAAAAAAAAGTTGGTCCCGTACCAAAGAATAAACCTTTATGAGTTTTTGGGCGATACAAAAAAGGGGATGGGTGAAATGGACCTGGCCCTGGAATACTATGAAGAAGGACTACGGATAGCCAAAAAAAATCAGGTTACCCCAAAGGTTACGGATTTGACCTCAAAAATAGCGGAAACCTATGCCTTGGCCGACCGAAGGATCGAGGCGGAGGGATATTTTGACAGTTCATTGGAGCTTTCCAAAAAAGAGAGCCCCAAGCGTGCCATTCAGGAAAGTGAGAAGGTGGCCGATTTTTACAATAGGGCCAATAGGTACTCCGATGAAATCAAGCAACGGAAGAGCAGTCTTAATGAACTCAATAAACTGGGAGATGAGGCTGTTGTCAGGGACAAGGGGATTGCGGTGGAGGACACCATTACCTCCCAACGTATAAACTACAAAATAGGAAGGGCCTATGTTGCCCAAAACAGATTGAACGAGGCCATTCCTTATCTTCAAAAAAGTATTGTGGAAGCGGATAGTGAGGACGACCTATTGATACAAAAGGAAGCTACTCGGAAATTATCGGAAGTATATGAATACAAGGGCGATTTTTCAAAAGCATTTGAGACCTATCAGGATTACGTGACATTGGTGGATACCCTTTATGTTCGTAAAGAGCAGGAAATTAGTCGACTGGCACGATTAAATCGGGAAATTGCCACCAAGCAGAACCGAATTTCGAGTTTGGAACAAGAACGGGAACTCTCCCAAAGCAAATATAATTTGGCCTTAACGGAGCAACAGCTTTTTGAGACCAGGACAAAATGGCAAACATGGCTCATCTATTCGTTGATTTTTGCGATGCTTTTATTGGCATTGACCGTTTTCTTCTTTTATCGAACCAACAAACAACAAAAACTCACCAATAATCTATTGGCATTAAAATCGTTGCGTTCCCAAATGAATCCCCATTTTATTTTTAATGCGCTAAATTCTGTGAACAATTACATTGCGAAAAATGATGAACGGAGTGCAAACCGATTTTTAAGCGAATTTTCAGTGCTGATGCGAACCGTACTTGAAAATTCAGAAGAGGATTTCATCCCCTTTTCAAAGGAACTGGAACTTTTAAAGCTATATGTGAAGTTGGAACACTCCCGCTTTACCGAAAAGTTCGATTACAGGATAGATGTGGATGATGATATTAGGATAGAGGAGTTTGAGATTCCCCCAATGCTCATTCAGCCCTATGTGGAGAATGCCATTTGGCACGGTTTGCGGTACAAGAAGGATAAAGGGTTTCTGAATATCACTGTCAATCAGCCCAGTGGGTCACTTTTGACCATTACCATAACCGATGATGGAATTGGAAGAAAGAAGTCCGCGGAATTAAAAACCCAGAATCAAAGAAAGCAGAAGTCCAAGGGCATGGGCAATATCACAAAACGGATAGGAATTTTGAATGAAATGTACAGTAATAAGGTGAGTGTCTCCATTTCAGATTTAACCTTGGATAAAACAGGCACCAAAGTGGTCGTAAAACTTAAAAAGGATTGATGAAATTAAAAGCCATTATTGTTGAGGACGAAGCAAGTAGTAGGGAAATCCTAAGGAACTATCTAGGGAAATACTGCCCCAATGTGGTTTTGGTCGGAGAAGCCGCAGCGATTAAAGAAGGTTTGGAACTGATAGAAAGGCATGCATTGGATCTCATATTTCTGGATGTGGAAATGCCCTTTGGAAATGCCTTTGATTTATTGGAACAAGTTCCCAATAGAACTTTTGAGACCATATTTGTAACCGCTTACAACCATTACGCCATGGACGCCCTAAACCACCATGCGGCGTATTATTTAATGAAGCCCATAAATATTGATGAATTGATCAAAGGGGTGGAATACGTGGAAAATATAAAAAAGAAGGAAAATGCCTTGGAGGGCAAGGTCTTGAAATCAAACTTTGCAAAAACCGAAGGTAAGATTACCATTCCCCAACAGGACGGGTTTCGTGTTTTGGAAGTCTCGGATATTTATTACTGCAAAGCAGATGACAATTACACGGAAATCTATGTAAAGGACAAAAGGATTGTGGTGAGCAAGACCTTAAAATATTTTGAAGAGGCCCTTTCGGACTTTCCCTTTGTTCGTATCCATAAATCGTATTTGGTCAACCTTAATGAAATCATTACATACAAAAAGGGCAAGGGAGGGAGCGTTGTACTGTCCATTGGTAAAGAACTTTCCGTTTCGGCCACTAAAAAGGCCAATTTGCTTTCGCATTTTCAGTAGATTGGTCCCCTATTTTTAAATTAAAATATAATGATAGTTCGATCAGTAAATGGAAAAGCACCACAACTGGGAAAGGATTGCTTTGTAGCCGAAAATGCCACTATTGTTGGTGAAGTCACTATGGGAAATCAATGCAGTATATGGTTCAATGCAGTGCTTCGGGGTGATGTGCACTTTATCAAAATGGGAGACAAGGTCAATGTTCAGGATGGTGCCGTAATTCATTGTACCTATCAAAAGTTTCCAACAACCATTGGGAACAACGTATCCATTGGCCATAACGCAATTGTACATGGTTGTACCCTTCATGACAATGTGCTCATTGGTATGGGGGCCATTGTGATGGACGACTGTGTTGTGGAAAGCAATTCCATAATAGCCGCGGGAGCGGTGGTTACCCAGGGAACCCATGTCCCCTCCGGAACCATTTATGCCGGAATGCCTGCGAAAAAACTCAAGGATGTAAGTCCAGAATTAAGTGCTGGGGAAATTGACCGTATTGCCAACAACTACGTAAAATACAGCAGCTGGTTCAAATAATGTTTTAAGGTCGATGGCAATCAGTACCTTTTTCTATTTTTGCCAAAAATAAGTATCATGAACGCATATGTTTTTCCAGGTCAAGGTGCCCAGTTTGTAGGAATGGGATTGGATTTGTACGAAGGTCATCCACAGGCCCAAGAATTATTCGAACGGGCCAACGAAATCTTAGGATTTTCCATTACGGATATTATGTTTGAGGGCACTGCGGAAGACCTAAAACAGACCAAAGTAACACAACCCGCCATATTCCTGCACTCCGTGATATTGAGTAAGGTATTGGGGGATGCGTTTCAACCCGATATGGTTGCAGGACATTCGTTAGGGGAATTTTCCGCCCTGGTCGCCAATGGAACCTTAAATTTTGAGGACGGTCTAAAATTGGTCTCACAGCGGGCACAGGCCATGCAAAAAGCATGTGAACTGCAACCCAGTACCATGGCCGCCGTTTTAGGATTGGAGGATAAAATTGTCGAAGAAATATGCAATGGCGTAGACGGAATTGTTGTCCCCGCCAATTACAACTGTCCTGGTCAGTTGGTGATTTCCGGCGAAGTGGCCGCCATTGATGTGGCCTGCGAAAAACTGAAGGAGGCCGGTGCCAGAAGGGCGTTGGTACTTCCCGTTGGAGGTGCATTCCATTCCCCATTGATGGAACCTGCGCGGGAGGAATTGGCCACTGCCATCGATAACACCAATTTTCACGAACCCAACTGTCCCGTTTATCAAAATGTGACCACAAAGGGAGTTACCGTGTCCAAAGAAATAAAGGAAAACCTTATTGCCCAATTAACGGCCCCCGTGAAATGGACGCAAAGTGTTCAAAATATGGTTGCGGATGGCGCTAAAAGTTTTGTGGAAGTAGGCCCGGGAAAAGTGCTTCAGGGACTGGTGAGAAAGATAGATTCCACTATGGAAACCAGTTCTGCACAATTGGGCTAAATCCATATTGTTTGGCAATTGGACAGTTTATCCAAGGAAACTTGGATTTAATCTTTTATGTTGGTGCAATCCTTTGGATTTTAGTAATATTGGCTTTCCCCAAATGCAGAAAACGAAAGCGTGGTTTTAGTCCATAATCTAACAGAACAAATAAAATCCTACTTAGGGATTCTTTATTTCACTTTAAAAAGCACCTCTTTACAAAGACTTGTTTTTATACTCTTTTTGTTTGCGTGCTTTTTCGGATTAGGACAATCTAATATCAGCATAGACAGCCCGGCCGCGGTCCCGGAGGGCGATGCTGGCCCCTCGCAGATAGACTTTACGGTGAGCATAGACGCGGCGGACCCTGTTTCCCCGATCACGGTGGACTACCTCATTTCCGGGGGCAACGAGGACGGCACGGGGAACACCCTGACCTTCCCTGCGAACACATTGGTGCTGAGCCAGACGGTCAGCGTGACGACCACCGGGGACACGGTGGTCGAGGGCGACGAGGCGGTCAGCGTGACCCTGAGCAACCAGAGCGCCAACGCGAGCATCTCGGTGGCGGTGGGGAACAGCTCCTTCACGGACGACGACACCTTTGATATCAGCATAGACAGCCCGGCTGCGGTCCCGGAGGGCGATGCTGGCCCCTCGCAGATAGACTTTACGGTGAGCATAGACGCGGCGGACCCTGTTTCCCCGATCACGGTGGACTACCTCATTTCCGGGGGCAACGAGGACGGCACCGGGAACACCCTGACCTTCCCTGCGAACACATTGGTGCTGAGCCAGACGGTCAGCGTGACGACCACCGGGGACACGGTGGTCGAGGGTGACGAGGCTGTCAGCGTTACCCTGAGCAACCAGAGCGCCAACGCGAGCATCTCGGTGGCGGTGGGGAACAGCTCCTTCACGGACGACGACACCTTTGATATCAGCATAGACAGCCCGGCCGCGGTCCCCGAGGGCGATGCTGGCCCCTCGCAGATAGACTTCACGGTGAGCATAGACGCGGCGGACCCTGTTTCCCCGATCACGGTGGACTACCTGATTTCCGGGGGCAACGAGGACGGTACGGGGAACACCCTGACCTTCCCTGCGAACACATTGGTGCTGAGCCAGACGGTCAGCGTGACGACCACCGGGGACACGGTGGTCGAGGGCGACGAGGCGGTCAGCGTTACCCTGAGCAACCAGAGCGCCAACGCGAGCATCTCGGTGGCGGTGGGGAACAGCTCCTTCACGGACGACGACACCTTTGATATCAGCATAGACAGTCCGGCCGCGGTCCCGGAGGGTGATGCGGGCCCCTCGCAGATAGACTTCACGGTGAGCATAGACGCGGCGGACCCTGTTTCCCCGATTACGGTGGACTACCTCATTTCCGGTGGCAACGAGGACGGCACGGGGAACACCCTGACCTTCCCTGCGAACACATTGGTGCTGAGCCAGACGGTCAGCGTGACGACCACCGGGGACACGGTGGTTGAGGGTGACGAGGCTGTCAGCGTGACCCTGAGCAACCAGAGCGCCAACGCGAGCATCTCGGTGGCGGTGGGGAACAGTTCCTTCACGGACGACGACAGCCAGTCGATAAGCATCAGTGATGTGACATTGGCGGAGGGCAACGCCGGGACGACGAACTTCGGGTTCACGGTCAGTGTTGACGGGGGCAATGCGGTGGGAGACATCGGCTTCACAGTGAACACGGGCGGCGGCACGGCCACCGCGGGCACGGACTATGCAGCAATTACTAACGGCAGCGGTACCATATTGAACGGCACTCCCAGTACTACGGTGACCATCCAGGTGAATGGTGATAGCGTTGTTGAGGGCAACGAAACCTTTAACGTGACGCTCAGTGGGGTGACCAATGGTACAATAGGGGATGGCGTAGGAGTAGGAACAATAACCAATGACGACAACGCAGGCCTCACAATAATCCAAAGTCTTGGAAGTACGACGACCAGCGAATCCGGAACATCTGATACTTTTACGGTAGCACTTACGGCACAGCCGTTGACCAACGTACGTTTAAGTGTGGTTTCCCTTGATACCGGGGAAGGCACGGTCACACCTGCACTATTGACATTCACCAACGGCAATTGGAACGTTCCACAAACCGTTACGGTTACAGGGGAAGATGATGATGTAGTGGATGGAACAGAGGGCTATACCGTTCGTGTTCGAGTTTTGGATGGAACCAGTGACGATGCCTATGATCTTGTGCCTGATGGGTTGGTGGCAGCCACAAATTTGGATGATGATATGCCAGGGGTCAGGGTTGATAATACTTCAGGGAACACCACGGAAATAGGAGGTTCCGTAACTTTTACCTTTACTTTGGATGCCAGCCCAACCGATAATGTGGTCATTCCATTGACCGGATATGATGGTACGGAGGGCAACGGCCCTAGCCAGGTGGTACTTACTCCAACCAATTGGGAGACCGGGGTTGAAATTATAGTCATGGGAGAGGATGATTTAATTGATGACGGTGATATTGCCTATACGATCAATACAGGAGATGTTACCTCAACAGATGCTGCTTACGATGCACTTACGGGGGCAGATGTACCTGATCTCCAAATAGTAAATGAAGATAACGACCAGGCAGTGGTGTCCATAAGTGACGCAGCCATAGAGGAAGATTCGGCTTCAGGGGAACTCAACATTCCGGTTATACTGGACATCGAAAAACCAGGAGGATTTAGTGTGCCATATACCTTACTGGATGGTTCTGCTACCGGGGGAGTGGACTATGACAATACTGGAGGTTCCATAGTTTTTTTGGGAAATAGCGGAGAGACCCAATTAATTGTAGTTCCTATTATTGATGATAACGCGTTGGAAAACAGTGAAACTTTTACGGTGCAATTGGGTACGCCAAGCGATGGGGTGCTTTTGTCTGATGGAGGTACGGCCACGGGAACTATTTTAGACGATGACAATTGTTTGCCATCCCCAATTCTTGACACTGCTCAGCCCACCAATTTTTGTGATATGTTGGCCGTGGATTTGAATGACTACATCATTGGACCCCCCCCTCCGGATGCTGAGTTAATATGGAGTACAAATCCGGACCAAACGCTGAGTAGTGCCTACAGGCCCAGTAGGGTTTCTTTCCCAGGTACATTTTATGGTTTTTATTTGGATCGTGATGATAGTTGTTTCAGTCCAACGGTGGAAGTTACACTGGTCATCAACACAACACCTTCAATTCTGTCTACTGCCGGGGGAATCCTCTGTGGTCGGGGTGAACTAACACTAACGGCAACAGCATCGCTAGGTGCAGTCATAAATTGGTTCGATTCGCCCACATCAACAACAATATTAGGTTCTGGGGGTTCTTTTACCACACCAACATTGACCAGCACCACTTCTTTTTACGTGGAGGCCACGGAAAATGGTTGTCCATCTCCACGTACCGAGGTTATTGCCACGGTCAATATCCAACCCTCCCCTGGAACACCTACCGATACTACGGCTTGTTCGCAAGTTGGTCCTGGAGGTACGACTATTTTGGATTTGGACACCACTCTAACAGGTGCAGATCCAGGATTTTGGGCCGTTGGTACAGATCCTTCCAATGGATCGATATCCATAAATGCGGATAATACGGTTGATTTTTCCGGATTGCCAGAGGGAAGCTATGTGTTTGTATATACCACCAATGGGGCACAAGCTCCGTGTACCAATGAATCTGTGGAAGTGACGGTCAATGTTATCGATTGTTTGCTGGATGCGGATTTTGATGGATTGGATGATGACGTTGAAATAGATTTGGGAACCGATCCCAATAATCCCGATACCGATGGTGATGGTATTGAAGATGGTCAGGAAGTGAACGTGGACGCGACCGATCCATTGGACGATTGTGATTCCGTAGGGGGAACCCCTCTCGGGGATAGTGATTGTGATATGGATGGTCTTACCAATGCTGAGGAAATTGATTTGGGGACAAATCCTTTTGATGCGGATTCCGATGATGATGGATTGACGGATGGGGAGGAAGTTTTGGTTGAGGACGATCCCACTACTGATGCAGTTCCGGAGAGGGCAAGTGATCCCCTGGATGATTGTGACCCCTTCCTAACCGCGGATTGCAGTGCAGAACCTATAGATATTTTGGTTGAAAAATCAGTGGATTCCCCCGAACCGCTAATTGGGGATATCATCAATTTTACGATTACGGCAACCAACCTAAGTATGGAAAGGGGAATAGATATTGTGGTTTTGGATTTAATTGATGGGGATTCAGGTTTTGAGATTGTGTCAACCAATGCAGAATCTGGGATTTATGATAGTACGACAGGTCTTTGGACCATACCGGAATTATTGGGGGAAGCCTCCACCAATTTGTTTATTTCGGTAAGGGTGGCCCAATTGGGAAGGTTGGGGAATACGGCCAGTTTAATCAGCTCTATACCAATAGATGGGGATAATTCCAATAATTCAGCAACGGTGGAAATCAATTCATCTCAAAGTGAATGTGTTGATCAAGGGACTTTATGCAATCTGTTTTCCCCAAATGGTGACGGCATAAATGATACCTTAATCCTGGTGGGACATCAAAATTTCCCTAACAATAACCTTCAAATTTTTGACCGATATGGCAATTTGGTCTATGAAGAACAAGCATATGATAGCACATGGGACGGTACTGGGGATAATGGGGATTTGCCCAAGGGAACCTACTTTTATGTTTTGGATTTAGGTGATGGTTCGGATGCAACAAAGGGGTGGATTCAAATCATAAAATAACTGGAAGAGCATGTTTAAAAAACAGCATTATATCTATTTAACCCTTACATTCAGCATGGTCTGGTGTATGGTGCGTGCTCAACAGGAACCTCAATATACCCAATATATGTACAATATAGGGAGTTTTAATCCCGCTTATGTAGGTTCCGTGGAATCAGCGGAATTTTCGGGATTGTATAGGGCACAATGGGTAGATATTCCCGGCGCTCCAAGAAATATTAGGTTCGGTGCCAATATTCCCTTTTCCAATGAAAAAATGGGACTTGGATTTAATGTGGTGAGTGATGTGTTGGGGCCATCCACCCAAACGTTCATTGATGTTGCCTATTCCTACCAAATAAAAATGTCCAATGACTCCTGGCTATCCTTTGGTATCGATGCAGGGGGATCCATCTTGGATTTGGACTTTTCCAAAGGGAATTTTCAGAATCCGGGAGAACCTTTGATTGGAGGCCAGAACTTCAATGAGTTTTATCCAGTTGTCGGGGCGGGATTGTTTATGTATGGAGAGCAATGGTATGCAGGTTTGTCCATTCCCAATTTTTTGACCTTAGGAATCTATGAGGCAGAATTGGAGTCTGTTGTGGACAACGATCTGCAATATAATTTTATAGCAGGCTGTATTTTCAATATCTCTGACCGAACCAAATTTAAACCGGCCGTTTTACTGAACTACCTTCCAGGAATCCCCGTTAACTTTAACCTGTCGGCAAATTTCCTCTTTTTGGACGCTTTGACGTTGGGGGCCAATTATCGAATCAACAACTCAATTAGTGGTGTGGCGGGACTACAAGTTTCGAACAGTATATTTTTTGGCTATTCGTATGATTACAGTACCAATGGTCTTGGGGAGTTTGGAGGCGCTTCACATGAGGCCATAGTAAAGTTTTATTTAGGGCGCGGTGATGGAGGTTCCAGGGCAAGGAACAAAAGAATTAATAAGTTAAAAGGCAAACCAAAACAAATAGATTCGCCAAGGTTTTTTTAATTTCAAATCCATGTGTATGAAGATGAACACACTTTTTTGCTTTGTCCTCGGATTTGCAATGCTCCATGGACAGTACAAGGAATCCAAGGGCGATGGTTATTTCTTTTCCTACGCCTATTCGGATGCCATTGCGGCCTACGAAAGGGATTTGGAAAAAGGGGGCAGTTTGTCCCCAAGGCAATATTTGAATTTGGCAGACTCTTATTTTAAAACCAATAAGTTCGAAAAGGCAACGGATATTTATCTCGAACTGTTTGCCCAGGACAGCATAATGGAAGGGGATCATCTTAATATGTTGCTACAGGGACTGGGAAGGACCTCCAACAAAGAAAGACTGACCACTTTTCTTAATGACAACAAGTTGGACTTCTCCAGGGAATTACAGGAGAATGCCAAGTTTAACATGGAATTGTTGACTTCAAAAAAGAACGATGAAGACCATAATTACAGGGTGTTTAATTTGGATGCCAACAGTACCCAGTCCGATTTTTCACCAGCTTTTTATCGAAACGGTCTATTGTTTACCAGCGGGCGCCCTCTGGGAAAGGGCGAAAGTTACGAACCTATGGGTGAGGCCTACTTGGATGTTTTTGAGGGTGAGATTGCCGCAAATGGCCAAGTGGCCAAGGTAGATAGGCTCAATGCCATTCGGGATTCGGATTATCATAAGGCCACGCCCTATTTTTCAGAAGACCTGAACAGTATCTTTTATGTGCTTTCCAATACACTCGAAGGAGAACTTGAATTTGATGAAAGCGGAAAAAATGCACTTTCCATAGGGATGCAAAAAATAGGGGGCAGTTTTAAATTCCTTTGGAGGGATTTGAGTACTTCGTTTTATTATCCCTTTTACGATGATAACACGTCTAGACTCTACTTTTCCGCTAATCTGAAAGATGGTTATGGAGGTACCGATATTTATTATGTAAATACCAGTAACGGTCAAATAATGTCCGCCCCCATAAATCTAGGGCCAAAAATAAATACCCCGGGCAATGAAATAGCCCCATACATTTTTGAAGGTGTTTTTTATTTTTCCACGGATGTTTTCTATGGTCTTGGAGGGATGGACATTTATAAGGCAAATTTCAAGGAAGGTGGTTTTACCATTCCCGTGAATCTCGGCAAACCCATTAATTCGGAAACAGACGATTTTGGGTTTATCATCAAAAATCATGAAAACGGGCTACAGGGGTATTTTTCTTCCAATAGGGCAGGTGGCAAAGGAAAAGATGATGTATTTGGATTTTTTGTCGACGAAAAACCGGGAATCAAGACCTTTGCATTGAATGGGAAGGTCGTAAGATTGAACAATATGCAGGGCGTATCCAATGCCCGTATTAAAGTGTATGGGCCAGGAGGTGAACTTTTGCTGGAAACACTTTCCAACGATCGAGGGGACTATTCCATTGAAATTCCATCGCAATCAAAAGTACGTGTTGAGGCTGCCAAGGACAGATTCTCCATCTTTTCGGCAATATTTGAAGGAGAACAAATAGAGGCGGTTCAAAAGGGGAACCTGAATATTGGAATTGCACTTTATGATGATTTGGTCGAAGAAAGGGAAGGACAGAAAGTTGTAAAACTCAAAAAGTTTTTCTTTGGGAATGGTGAATCAAAAGTTACCCCGGATATTGCCATTGAATTGGACAAGGTAGTTGATTTTGTAGAGCGTTTTCCAGCGGTTCAGTTACGAATAGAAAGCCATACGGACAGTCAAGGTAGTGCTGCCGCCAATTTTAGACTTACGCAGGCGCGTTCAGATGCCATTAAGGACTATCTCGCGAATCATGGTGTTCCCTCAAGCAATATATTATATTCCATTGGTTACGGTGAAGATAAAATCCTGAACAATTGTAAAAATGGGGTGTATTGTTTGGAAATGCTACATCGACAAAATAGACGCTCCCTTATCGTAATCCTAAACGACAATATTTTGTTTGACTAGATCAGCTTTAGGAGAACAACTTTTTGTAAATGACAATTTAAAAAGTACAATTAACACCGATTTGAATCCTAAAAAGTTATTTTTTGAAAATTCCCATCCTACAGGGTTCTTGCCATCTCCTCTTTCAAACGTACCGGCAAAATGTAAAGAGTAGCAAGATGCAGATTTTTGTCCGAATAAACGTTCCTCCTAAGGGATTCAACTAAAACAATAAACGGAATTCAACGGTTTTGGGGAAAATGAACCCGCCTTTAGTTCAAAAAACAAGATTTTGTACCCAGGGGGCAGGCAGCTATTTTTGCAGTAAATCTTATGAACTCAAGGCGGGTTCAATATCATCAAATCAATTTAAGTTTCCATTATTGGTTGGTAGTTATGAATGGTAAGACTTCATATCTAAGAGTTTTTAACATCCATATTATAAAAATATGGACAGGAATTTGTATTTTACATTTGGTTGATAAAAGGAGTAGGTCATCTGCAAACACTTCGTATTGTTAATCTAATGTTAAGATACAATCTTAAATTTATTTTGAGGAATTTATGGGGTAAGAAGATTTATACCTCTATTATATTATTAAGTCTAATAGTTGCATTTGTCTGCTCAAATATCCTAATATCCTTTCTTACCTACGAAACCGATACAGATTCATTTCACTCAAAAAAAAATCAAATTTTTCAGATTTTTAGTGGTGATCCATTTAATGGGGATAGTCACATTGTTTATATACCCAGTTTTTTTTCCGATTATCTAATCGAGAACTATGCAGAAATCGAAGAAGTTACTCAACTTGCCAGTTTGAAAGATTTAAATTTAGAGGTAGGAAAAAATACATTCCGTGATTTCACTGTATTGTTGGCTGACAAGTCTTTTTTTTCAATTTTTGATTTCCCTATCGTTTACGGAAACAGAAGCGAATGTTTGGCTCCGGGAAACATAGTGATTTCGGAGAAAAAGGCTGAAATATTATTCGGCAAATCTGAAGTTGTCGGTCAACCAATTACGGTCATAACCCCAGACAGTACCCTAAAACTTATGGTCTCAGCTGTCACACGCAGACCTAGTGTGAACAGCCATCTGAATTTTGACGCTATAATGCACAACTCTACTTTTCCAGATAAATGGCGTGGCGGTCCTAGTTATGCGCTGCTAACAGATTCCAATCTGTCCGAATCCTTGGAGATGAAAATCAATAATGATATCAACAGGCCAGGACTTATAGGGCCTGGGAAAATTAATTATTTCTTTGGAGCTCTTGAAGAATCATATTTTCGACTTGAAAATAAAATGGATTTCATGAAAACAAGAAATCCAACTTTTTTGAAAATTGGGTATATCGCCTGTTTACTAGTAATTTTTATTGCAGGTTTTAACTTCATCAATCTTTTTTTGCTTTTTTGGCAAGAAAGAAAAAAGGAGGTGGGAATAAAAAAAACATTGGGGATTTCCAAAAAAGGACTATTTGGTTTTTCGATTACTGAAGCTGGGTTTTATATTCTGGTCAGTTTTATAGTATCGCTAGGAATTACAATTCTTATAATCCCTGTTTTTAATTCAGTTTTCGAATACAACTTTTCTATGGAATATCTACTTAACACAAAAGTTGTTGTCTATTTGAGCCTTTTTTTGTTTGTCTGTGGGGTAATGACTGTGATGTTTTCTGTGTCAAAACAATTGCGTATTCAACCAGTGAATTTGATGGCAAAAGAGTCCTCAAGAATAACGTTCAACAGATTTTTATTTACAGTTCAATTCATCATTTCCATAACATTGGCAATTTGTTCGATTACCCTAGTACAACAAATGAATTTCTTGGAAAATGCATCTTTAGGTTTCAATCGTAGCATTATACAGTTAGACGCACCAAGCCAAGATTTTTCTGAAAAGCTTCATATTATTAAACAAAATATAGCAAGTTTGCCTTTCATCGATAATTTGACCGTCAGTGGAGGAAACCCGATTACGGGAAATATGATAAGTCGCTACGAACTAGATAATGGCAAAACTTATACACCATTTTTGTTCGGAGGAGATGAAGATTTTCTCAAAACATTGGATTTAACTTTACTGGAAGGGGAATTGCCTTCAAATGTCCGTCACGGAAAGCTTGTTAACCAAAAATTAATACGTCAATTCAATTTGGAAAAACCAATAGGTAAGAAAGTACCAGGTACGGAAGATATAATTATTGGAGTTGTACAAGATTTTACATGTGGATCCTTCAAAGAAGAAATCCCCCCTGTTATTATTTCTTATTATGATACAGGAAAATCATTATTAATAGACTATCAAGGGAACAATTTAAAAACAGTACTCCCCATGATAGAAAAAGAGTGGAGCAAGGTATTTTCCTCCAATTATTTTAAATATAGCATTCTTGAGGAGGAACTTAGGAAAAAATACAAGGAAGATACTTTTTTCTTCAAGTTAATTGTCACCTTCTCAATCATTAGTATTCTATTATCGTGTTTTGGTCTGTTTGCTCTTTCCTGGGCGGTGACTCAAAATCGTTCCAAGGAAATGGGAATTCGTAAAGTGCTTGGTGCAACCTCAATCGATATTTTAAACTTGTTGACCATAACATTTACAAGGCGAATACTTATAGCCTTTATTATAGCCATACCCATTGGGTATTACTTAATGAATCAATGGTTAATGGGTTTTGCAAATAAGATTGAGCTTAATTTTTGGATTTTCGCGATATCAGTATTAATCGTAATAGTAGTATCTTCAGTTACACTAAGCTTGCAAGTCGCAAAAACCATGATGATGAACCCTATAAACGAAATAAGGAAAGAATAAAAACTTTGCCTGTTTTACATCTTGGACCGAAACATTTGATAATCCCGTATTCAATCCGGTTGAAAGATGTTATACTAATTTCATCTTGTTACTTTGAACAAACGTTCCAATTCCGAATCTCTATTAATTGAATATAAGGTAAGTATAACTTTGCCAATAATTTTCTCTTCGGGCACTAATCCCCAATGTCTTGAATCAATCGAGTAATTTCTATTATCACCTAACATAAAATAGTAATTCCTTTTGAACTTATATGACTTAATTCGTTTCCCATTTACATAAAATTTTTTTTTATGGAATACTATTTTTACTTCCTCAAATTTTTCAATTATACCTTTATAGAAAGCGTAATTATTTACATCTAGTATTATTTTTTGATTTTTATGTGGTACCACCGTCGCTTCCCAATTGTGTAAAGACCAGTTTATTTTGCCATTTGGATCTGTTTCTATAGGAGTATCAATTAGTGTAATAGAATCAAACAAATGTAAATTTTCCAGTAATCTATGGTAATCATTTGTAATATTTATTTCCAATTTTTTTCGAAGGATATCATAAAAGCTTAAATTCAGGATCGAAGTGTTTGGATTTTTTTTTTCACAATGTGATAGGTTGTTTTTAATCCAAACCCTATACTTCCTTTTGAGGCTTTTAGACTTGTCTATCTCAACCCCATTAATATGTACAAAACCGTCAAGAATGCTTAAAGAATCACCTGGTATTCCAACACACCTTTTAGCTAAATAATTTCCAGGCTCCCTAGGGTGTTCAAAAACAACAACCTCATTATTGGTAACCTTTGAAAATCCTTTTAGCCTTCTATCCTTTGAGTTGACACCATAATCGTTAATGTAAGATTTACCTGTGGTGTTAAAAGTATTCAGCCAAGGAATTTCAAATAGTGTTTTTGGCAAACGAGGGCCATAGTTGAGTTTACTTACCAAAATCATGTCGCCAGTAGCCAAAGTGTTCTCCATGGAACCGCTCGGGATTTTATACATTTCTATCACAAATACTCTCAGTGATACGGCAAATGCAAACACGAAAAAAAAAATCAAGAAATAAAACAGCCAACGTTTTTTCTTAATCATTTTAACTAGACCCAAATTTGAGGCAAGAAGTAAAAAAACAAGTCCAAAGCCAAGCAGGCCCAAAGCCAACCAAAATATTCTTAAGATAAGCAGTAACAATATTGTGCACAAAAAAAAACCAATTATCTTCCTCACACAGTGTTTTCGTTAATAGTTAACCAACGTTAAGAAAAATATCGTGTCCAAATTATATCAAGATACTTTTCAGTGCTTTTTATCTCATTTTTAGAAGGTACAAAAATATGCTGTGCAATATTATTTTCTAAAATGAAAAAATATGGATGGAATTTGCTGACCCCTATACCTAGAGTATCCTCTTTTATACCATAATAGGGAATGTTTAAATTGTTTTTAGTTAAATAAACCTTTAATTCACGAATTCTATCTAAAGGAACCAATATGATAATGTTATTTTCATTTTGATTTTTAGATTCAAATTCAATTAACTGAGCTAAAACATTGTCATAGCATATTTCACAGACATTATCTGATATCCGATAGACTAACTTTGGATTCTTATTAATGTCTTCTAAAGAATATTTTTCGTTCTTTCCTCGATAGAGCTTGATATCGTCGCTAATGTATTTATTCCCAAATCTATAAGTTGACTCAAAGTTAAGCTGATTTTCAGTATTAAATAATGCTTTTACCGATTTCAGGTCATTAATTTGTTTAGTGTAAAGCACTTCCTTTCTTTCGTATATCCTCTTAATTTTAAAGTAATTATATATTGTAAGGACATAAAGTAAGGTAAGACCAAGGAACAAAAATGGATAATAGTATTTCTTCATTTCTATAGTTTTAAATAGCCCTCTATAATCAGGGGATTATCTTCAATGTCAATACTATTATAAATTGAAACAATTTTTTTTTTTGTTTCAGAATACTTATCCCATTCCACTGTACTCATTGACATTCGCAGCGAATCTATTTCTTTAATCAGAGTATTGGCATTTATAATCGAATACGATTTTCTGCCACTTACGGCCATGGGTAAATTATCAATCGAAGCTTTCATAACTAGTCCAGGTAAAAGCAAATCGTAACTTATGGAATTGACAAGATATCCTTTATTGTCACTGATAGAATAATAGAAGTGGGGTATCTCACCTTTATTCATGAAACCAAAAGCCATAAAACCGTTTGTTTCTAAAAAACCTATTATTCTGTAGGCATAATCAGTTTTTTTAAGAGGCTCCAAAAACTCCATAATGTTTCCATAATTTTCATTAAGATAAGTTTCAGGTAACTTATGATTTCCAAAGTCTATATAGTAACTTGGAAAAACATCTCCCTTATTTGTTATCTTATATATTGTATCATTAAAGCTATAAAAGAATGAATTCGAGGATTCTAAACTCTGAAAGTTTCTTAAATCACCAAGATGCATAAATCGAGCTTGATTATCTTTTATTCTGATATATCTTTTTACAATTTCTTCTTTCTTATTAATGACATTTAGTTTAAAATGAGAGTCTCTGTTATGGGCTAAAGACCCTATATATAAAGCATAAAGACTGTCACTCAACTTGGCAAAAGAGTATCCATCCAATATTGCATTAATTTCATCGATATAGTTTCCTCTCTTGTTATATTTTAGAATCTTTTTTGATTTACTGTCATAAATCTCTAAAGATTCATCTTTATTAACATGAAAATCAGATATGTTAATATATTTACCTTCTCCTATTCCTTGACTATCTATAGAATTAATATACTTTCCATTTTGAGAATATATTGATAATGTTGTAGAAGTTTGCAAGTAAAATTTGTCCTTATGAAAAGATAGTTTAAGTACTTCGTCAAGAACATTGTTAAAGGTTGTTTCGAGAGGAATCAAATTTATACTATCATATAATTGACTAAGGGAAATCCTATTGGTTTTAGAAAGGTCGACCTCAATTGATTTGAGATTTAAATTATTATTCATTTTGTTTCCGTTAATTTTAGTGTCCTTTTTACAGGCAAGAAGAAGTAGAAAACAAAATATAACTCCATTAATTAGCTTCATAGAATGATTCTTTTAATTTACTCACATACTTTTTATCTATAAACCCTTGTTGTAAATTATAAAGTGATTTCGCACTAAACGAATTTTTACTAGTATTGATTTTGCGATTGGAACAATTAAGATTTACTCTTTAATTCATTAAAAGAATTGATTATTGTCATGAGTTAGTTAAATGCTTAAAAAAAAGCACCACATTTTGTAAAGGTTGCCAAATCAAGTTGGCAACCTTTCTGTTAAATTCAAATATTTATCGGCAATCCGAGCAACTAGCACCAGCCCCACAATCACCAGAACTGTCTTTGCAGCAATAGGTGTCTCCAGAAGAGTTACTACAAAGAGGGCCTTTATAGGAACTTGACGCGTTCGCTTCTATGGTTGCAAATTGTGGCCCATCATCAATAGACATATTGATATTCATTGCAAATGCGGCCAAGAAAACCATGATCAGGAAACCGTTTAAAATTTTATTCACTTTTGTAGGCATAATATTTGTTTTAAAAATAATTGTCTTTTTTTTAAGTACTTTTTAACTTGTCTCGATTTTTTATCGGATTCAGGGCTGGCCCTGAGGGTCAACATCTTTGGCTTAAATATTTATTACTTTCTTCATTTTACCTCCTTTCTCAATTAGAATTATGTTTAAAGTTTGATAGCCACAGATTTTCCTAAAAGCGTTGGTCAACTTTCCCATTATCGATAAGCAAAAAACCTTCATTAAGTATATTTAGTAAACAGATAAAATGGTTAATAGAAAAAATTGCTTTTTTTGGAATTAGTTTTCTACTCAAAGCCCAACTCACTTCATTAGCTTCAATATTTAGGAAACTGTGGGGTTTTTAGTTTCTTCAAATCTTTTAACATTGTTTTGTTCTGGCACTCTTTTAACTTGTTATGCGTATATGTTTAAAAAAGCAATTTCTTTGCTTAAAGCAGACATATAGTTTTTACAACCCATAGTTATTTAGCTTCTGATTTTTTTAATGCATTACAAGTTTTTAAGGAACTCTGGATAATGGATTTTATATGTTTTAAAAATTGATATTCTAAATCGGTTTTATCCCTTTTCTATTTTCTGTTGGCTGTTCATATTTATGATATAGTGTGCTCATTTTTAAGCTTTTGGAATCTTTCCAATCAATAGTTCTGATAAAAGTTCTTAGACCTAAGGCCATGAATGTGATTGTCGCAATCCAAATTTTAATTAAAGATGATTGACTGAACTGCTTAGTAATCATCGAATCCAAAATGCAAATAGTTGCTAATGACGGTCCTATTATTGCCATATAGATATATCTGTCCGCTGTTAATACAGTTCTTGGAATTGGTATAACATGAAGAACCAAAAAAATGTTTATGGTAAAAAAGAGGAATGCAAATACTAAGATCCGATTTGCAGTATAATATTGCTTTATGAAATAACCCAAAATTGCTAAGACTAAAACGAAATCTAAAACTATTTGAATATCCATAAAGGATTGAAATTGATTGTTGGGAAAAGGATAATAATAATATAAATTAATAGGTGCAAGGAAACGAAATAAGTAGTCCATCAAACTCTCGGTACCAAATAGAATTCTTTGCGGTAAGGGATACCCATCTTCCAATCTAAGGTTACCCACATCAAATTGGGAAGAAAAAATCCAATAGGATAATGCAATTAAAAAAAATGGAATTTTCTCACCTATAGCTTTAAGAAATGGGGAGATGCTTCCTATTCTTAACGAAAGACGGTTATAAGAAAAATCTAGTAAAATTAGCGTTAATGGGAGTACTATTCCCTGTTCCTTAAAACCAATACTGATGGTGTATAAAAAGAAAACACCCATTATTAGGAAAAGGTTTCTGCTACGCAAATACCTTATGTATAATAATATGGAAAGTAGATAAAAAGTAGAGTAAAGTAAAACTTTTGACGCACTAACCCAAGCGACAGATTCCACTTGAAGAGGATGAATACCGAAAATGAGTGCAACCAAAAAAGCGTAGATTTTATTTGCGTTTTCGCTAGACGCTTTTTTTAATTGTTTTATCAGTTTATAAACAATTAGATAAACTAAGTAGACATTTAGTAGATGAAAAAGCAAAGAAAAAAGATGAAATATAGCAGGATTAAATCCAAACAATTGATGAATTCCAAGGTAGTATAGAACGTTTAGTGGAGCATATTGGCCATTATAAAATGTAGTAAATAAAATGTTCATATTCTCCCATGTAGGATTTAGAATATAAGGATTGTTGGTAATGGCCCATTGATCGTCCCAAAACTCTTGAAAATCATTATGCAATGTTGGACAGTGAACCAGTGATACTAAAATAATAAGAATCAAGTACCTATATTTAAGAAAAAGAGGATGAATGTCCATTTAAAAAAATAAGATTAAATTTACAAAAATTGTAAGTTTAATCTTTTATTATTTGTAAGAATTAATATTTTACTAATATTCTTTATTTTTTAAATTGGTGGTTTTAAAGGAATTTTAATCTTCCTCAATTCCTATCCAGTAATTGGTCCTTGAATAAATTTTGTTGGGATATGGCTATTGGGTTTGAATTGTAAAAGGCGTACTACTTCATTTCTTTCTATTTGCTCGGATAGAAATTGTTTGACAGGATAATAAAACAGGAATACACTAAATGATTCTATTGAATTTCCTTAACCGATGTAAATCATATAATTTCCATTTGAAGTCTTTGACACCTGAAAAAAAATGTTTGCTTTTACTTGGGTTGGCATTTGTTCTTACCAGAACTTGTATTATAAACAAACATGCATTACAATCGGACATAGAATACTATGCAACAATTGGCTATCAATCTTTAACTGCCAAAGAAAAAGGGCTGACTATTTACGATATAACTTCACTTGAATATCCTCCTTTGGCTGTTGCTTTCTTGTACACACCAAATTATCTGATTTGGGACACTTCACTTCCCTTTACTTCTTATTTGGACCTCTATATAAAAAGCTACCGTGGAATCCTCTGTTTTATTGATTTTGCCAATTTTACATTTTTATTACTTATAATTCGTAGATTATACTTAAACGAAAATACTTATATCTCTTACTTATTCTTGGGAGGTATTCTTTACCTGTTGAGTACTGTCATATTTATTGATTTAATCTACGACCGCCTAGACATGGTACTACTCTTTCTAATAACTGTGTGCTTCTATTTTCAAATTCAAGGACGCCTTTTGCTTTCTGCATTTTTTCTTTCGATTGGTATTTGTTTTAAACTGATCCCTCTTTTGTTATTACCGATTTGGACTCTAGGTTGGTTGTCTAATTTTGACTGTAGAATAATAGACTTTAAGTGTTTTAAACAATACACATTTGTATTGAAATCTTTATGGTACTTGATAATTTTTAGTTTAGGGATACTAGGTTCTTGTTATTGGGTTTATGGGTCATATGCTTTTTCCTTTTTGGGCTATCACGGTAATCGAGGGATTCAAATAGAATCTTTATATAGTACTATTATACAATTAATCGGTCTTTTTGGACTTTCTTACGAACTGGAAACTTCCTTTGGAAGTCAAAATGTTGTATCAATAGTTTCCCCTTTTATTTCCAAATTATCATTTTTTATAATTTTTTTTGGCTGTATGGGGGTCTTCTTCAAAATTTTTCAATTTCTTTCTAACAAAAGAGTTAAAAGTTCGTCTTGTATTGCTTCGACCAAGCCCGTAATAATTGGTACAGGTTACCTGCTTACATTATTATTTTTTTTAATTGGAAGTAAGGTATTATCTACACAATACTTTTTATTGCCAATTTCTTTTATAGCTATATTATTTCCAAACAAGCATTACGGTATTGGCTTGTTATGGCTTTTCATATTATTATTGAGCATAATTATTTTTCCATATTTATACGATAGTGATATTATAAGCAAATCAGCAATCAAATTAGGAAAACCTAGTTTATTGGGCACTTTACTCTTGTCAAGTAGGAATGGTATGCTCGTTTATCTATTTTATCTCCTATATTCACAAATGGATACGCCCAAGTCAAATGAACCTCCCCTTGTTTCTTTATTATTTCCATTTTGGGAGAACAAAGAAGTATATAGGTCATTTCTTTTAATATTGGTTGTTTCTTCATTACTGTTGCTTGTAAATTTTTTTGACTAATAACTAGCAATAGTATTTGAACTTTTGCCAACCTACGTGGTATTTTCTTTGACGATTATTTTAAAAAGGGTTCATGTTTTTATTATTGGATTCACCATTTTTAAGTTATCCCAGTCACATAAATAATGACATCATCCCTGGTTTAGCTTTGTTTATTCTGATTGTATTAGGTAACAAATAAGATGCGATAAATAAAAGAAAATATCTGATTAAGAAATCTGTCAAGGCTGAATTCGATCGCCCATGAAAAGATTGTTTTTATAGTAAAACTGATAGAAAATCAAAAATAAATTATAGCCTATTCAATTCCATAATCCTATTAGGGAATCATCTATGGGGGATATTCTCATTTCAAACTTTGGGCAGTACTAAATATGTTGGCGAGTTTAGAAGTTATTTGGTACTCACCATTCTTTTTTTAACTATGGGCAATTTTAAATTTGAAGAATTAAGAGCCTGTTTGGGAATTTGTCAATTGTTTTCTTATGTCCTTTTTTGCACGGCACATCGTTGAAATTTTGGGCCATAACCATGGCTATGCCTTTCCATCGCCCCAACTCGCCCATAGCTTTCGCTATGTCGTGCCTCTTTCCGCACTAAAAATGGCCTGAAATTCCTAAACGGGCCCTAAGTCAACTTTAGGAAAAGAAGCTTATCCAGCAATAATAAAGTGCAAATGCACTGAGAAAGAATATGCCCAAATAGCTTAATATTCGTAAGGTTTTTCCTGGTTGGGACGTATGGGGAACGTCTTTGGAGATGATGGTTTTATGGTTCATCCAACCCAAAATGGGGGCAAAGACAAATGAAACGAATGTGGCCAAGGCTACAAGATTCCCCATATTGGCACCTAAAAGTGTAATGACCACCCAATTGATTACGGCCATAGTCAAAACTCCCAGGGTAAACGCCTTTTTGTTTTGGCCAAACCTATGGGTATCAAAAAGTTTATCCAAAACATCAAGACTTACACGTGTTATGGCATCATGGGCGGTCATGCAAGTACTGAACATGGTGGCAAATGCCGCTACGGCAATGAGAAAGTACGACCAGTTTCCTATATGTGCCGTAAATAGGGTGACTACCTGATCGGCAAAAACCACGGCATTTCCACTTAACTCGGTTTGGGTTCCGTATAAGGTTTTCCACCCAATCACCATAAAGAATACGGCTAAAGCGGTAGTCAAAAAATAACCAAGGTTGAATTCCTGTAAAGCCTGTTTGGTGGTGGGTGGTCGATCCATTGATTTTAATTTTTCCATACCCCAAAGGCTAACCCATCCAGAAGCCTCCACCGCTGTTGGCATCCAACCAATAAGTCCAATCAAAAACAGGACTCCGACTTCATCAAAAATAGGAGGGGGCGTAAAATCCGGAACAGGGGCAACCTGACCTTTATAAAATACCAGAACAGTGGTGATCAAAAGGGAGACAAACAGTATACTGACCACCAGCTTTAGTGAGTTCTCCAATAGCCGATAACGTCCAATGATCAGTACCAAACTAATTAGGGCAAATAATCCCAAAGCAATAATATGGACAGGAATGCCGGAAATTTTAAAAAGATTGGCAAAAAGCCCCGCCGTAACAATGTACAATGCCGCTAGGATGGTAAAAGTGGAAATGAGGGTAATAAAGGCATATAACCACAAGTAGCGTTTCCCAAGGTTTTGATAACCTTCAATAAGGCTTTTTTTAGTGACATTGGTGTAGCGAATACCAAATTCAAAAAAAGGGTACTTCAAAAGATTGGCAAGCAGGATCGGAACGATCATGATCCAACCGTACTGCGCGCCAGCTTTGGTGGACAGCACCAAATGGGATGTGCCAATGGCCATACTGGCAAATAAAAGTCCGGGTCCAAGGCTTTTGAGGAAACTATAAATTTTAGACAATTTGTTTAATTTTTGTTTAAATTTATTAGACAAAAATAAAGGAAAGTATAATTTTACGTAAAATTCGGCGGTCATGAAAGGGCCTGCCCTTAAGATTGGAAGGGGAAAGCCTATAGGAGTTAGTATTTGGATTGCCAATAAACAGTATGTATGAAATCATTGGTTACTGTATTGAAGGTTTTGGCAGGCACCGTTGGTGTTCTGGCCATTCTATATTTTTTGGGACCAAAAGTAGATTCACCAAATTTGGATAAATCGTTACCAGAAGTGCCTTCGAATCTATTGCAACTTGAGCAGATCATCCAAAAAAGGGAAGCGTCCCTAAAAAATATAAGACCTGACAACGAGGCTAGGATCATTTGGTCCGATAGTATTCCCACCAAGACGCCCTATAGCATCGTGTACCTACACGGCTGGTCTGCAAGTCAGGAAGAGGGCGACCCCATCCATAGGGAAACGGCCAAGCGATTTGGTTGTAATCTTTATTTGCCGAGACTTGCAGGACATGGTGTGCATGAGGAAGAGCCCATGTTGAATTTAACTGCCGACGCCGTTTTGGAATCCGCAAAAGAAGCTATTGCCATCGGGAAGCAATTGGGGGAAAAAGTGATTTTGATGGCTACCTCTACAGGGGGTACGTTGGCTTTACATCTCGCTGGGGGCGATCCAGATATTTCGGCCTTGCTTTTGTATTCGCCCAATATTGAAATTTTTGACCCCAATGCAAAACTATTGGCAAAACCTTGGGGACTGCAGTTGGCAAAGCTGGTCAAGGGAAGTGCTTACCATCAATTTGATACTGATATCGCTTTGAAAAATCAGTATTGGACCACCAAATACCGTTTGGAGGCGTTGACCCATCTGCAAATATTGATGGATAAAACCATGACTCCCGAAACGTTTCAACAAATAACACAACCGTTATTTCTCGGATACTATTACAAGGATGAAATCCATCAGGACAGTGTGGTTTCCGTAGGGGCAATGCTAAAAATGTTCGATTCTTTAGGGACTCCTGAAGGTAAAAAGGAAAAAGTTGCCTTTCCCAATGTAGGAGACCATGTGATGACATCGTACATTACCTCAAAGGACCTTGAATCCGTTAAAAGGGAGACCTTTCAATTCATGGAAGAAGTCGTGGAATTGGAACAGCTCAGATAATCCATTGTTCCAATTCCTAGCTGACAACTTTTGTATATTCCGTCTTTCCGGGAGATTGATTTCTTCGTCACCCCCCTGTTACGGCCTGCCTTTTTTCCTCTTCTTCCTGCTCGCGGGACATATCCTCCAAGCTTCGCCCCTTGGTTTCCTTAACCAGCGATTTGACGAAGAAGTAGGCTACAAAACCAAATAGTGCATAAACGCCATAAGAGAAACCGAGTCCTAAATAGTTCAACATGATGGGGAAGGTCATTGTTATGGCAAAGTTGGATCCCCATTGGGCGATACCGCAAACTGCCAAAGCAGCACCCCTGTATTGATTTGGGAACATTTCTCCCAGCATCACCCACATTACCGGACCCCAGGAGGCCGCAAAAAAGGCAATGTAAGCATTGGCGGCCAATAAGGCATAGGTTCCATTATTTCCCTCTAAAATAAGATTATTGGCGCTATCCACGGTTGCCGTACCAAAAAGATAGGCAAGGACACCCAACATTACGGCCTGTCCAATGGAACCTACCAATAACAAAGGTTTTCTACCTACCTTATCAATCAGGACTATGGCCACAAACGTGAAGAATATATTGACGCTTCCACTAATGACATTGGTCAGTAAAGCATCGGATTCTGCAAATCCTGCGGCTTGCCAAAGTGTGGCCCCATAATAAAAAATAACATTTATACCTGTAAGCTGTTGTAGTACCGCAATGCCAATGCCAATCCAAACCAATGGGTGGATTTTGCCGGTATACTTACTGATGATGTCGTTAAGTTTGGGACGGCTGTCTTCCCGTACCGTAGATTTTATATCTGCCACCTTGGCGGCCGCTTGAGTGGCATTGCTGATGGAAGCAAGCACTTTGGTCGCTTTTTCGGATTGATTGGAAGCGACCAAATACCTGGGTGATTCAGGGATGAAAATCAGCACAAGAACAAATATGGCTGCCGGCAATATTTCTGCCCAAAACATCCATGACCAGGTTTGAAATCCCCACCAGAGCTCGGCATCCGCACTACCGGAAGACCCCGCAAGTAAATAATTGCTCATAAATGCCATAAAGAGCCCGATTACAATCATGAGTTGCTGTAATGTGGCCAGTCGGCCCCTTATTTTCGAAGGTGCAATTTCACTGATGTAAAGTGGTGCCAATATACTGGCCGCACCTACGGCCAACCCACCAATCAATCTATAAATCACAAATTCCAATGAACCTTGGGAGATACCTGAACCCCATGCGCTAATGATAAAAAGGACACCTGCGGTCAACATCATGGGTTTTCTCCCGAACCGGTCAGCCAGTGTGCCAGCAAAAAATGCCCCCACAACACATCCCAAAAGTACCGAGGCAACATTAAATCCCGTACCTGTTGCATCCGAGTTGAATGCCGATTGTAAGGCATCTACCGTACCGTTTATTACTCCACTGTCAAACCCAAATAAAAATCCGCCTATCGCGGCCACAAATGCCAGAAAGATGACCTTGGGTAAATTATAACTCTCCGTTGGAATGGATTCATGTTGTTGATCGCTCATTTTGTTTAGAAATTAGTTGGTTGTTCTGTTGCCCGCATAGGGCTTTTTTTGCCATTGAGCCATAGCTCAATTTTAATTTGCGGTAGTGAATATAATCGTTTATTTTACTATTACCTAATCGCAGGAGAATCCAATCGTATTTTTATTTTATCCCTATATTGGGTGTGAAGGTTGGACTTTAAAGTGGCAAAAGTGGCGTTATCCCTAGATGATCTTTAGTATTGGCTTTGTGGTCGGAATTATTTTCTATCTTACAAAACCAATCGTTTTTGGAAGTTAACATTTCTACCCAATGCGTGACGATAGCAATCGCCGAAACTTTATTAAAAATACCGCTTTCCTATCCCTCGGGAGTTTATTGCTCCCCAAAACTGTTTTAGGCTTTGATAAAATCAATACGACCAAAGTGAAGCTCTGTGGCCATCTTTGGATTTATGCCAGCAATTATCCTCCCAATTGGGACTGCAGTCCCATATTGGAGCAGGTCTTTTCGGATATGTCCTACGCAGGTCTTTATGGAGTGGAGCTGATGGAAGTGGTGTTGCGTCCAGATGACGCAGTCACCCGGATTTCCGAATATTCAAAAAGGCACCGTATCAATGTATCCGGCTCGTCGTATGGTGTTGGATTTCAAATGTGCGATAGGCAACAACATCCAAAAATTTGGAAGGATATCCAATTGGTCGTACCTAGATTGGCCAAGCTGGGCGGGGAGACTTTTGGTATTTCGGTTGGCGGTATGGGTCGTAAGAAAACGGAATTGGAACTGGACGACCAAGCCGAACTGTTAAAGAAAATCATTGGGCTTTGCGAGGCGTATGGTATTCAGCCCAATCTCCATAACCATACCTATGAGGTAGAACACGATTTACATGATCTTAAGGGAACACTGGAGAGAATTCCGGAAGCCAAACTGGGTTCGGATATCAATTGGTTGATCAGGGCCGGCGTAGATCCAGTTGAATTCATCCTAACCTATGGCGATAAATTCGTGTACCTGCACATTAGGGACCAGTACGATAATGGCGAATGGACGGAATATGTTGGGCAGGGAACCACTGATTTCAATGCCATAGGAAAGGCTTTGAAGGCAAAAGGGTTCCATGGAATGGCGGGAATAGAATTGGCTTTTCCAAACGATTTTGAGCCCGAATTTCCCTTAAAGGAAGATTGGAAAAAGAGTCGGGAATATGTACAACGGGCTTTTAATTGGAGCTAGGGCCCATCTTATAGGAATTGACAAAAACTATGAAATACAGTTCGCTAAAAGTTAATGCAAAGGGAAAAGAACAACATACCTATGATGCCATAGTCATTGGTTCGGGAATAAGTGGAGGTTGGGCAGCCAAGGAATTGTGCGAAAAAGGATTAAAAACATTGGTTTTGGAACGCGGTAGGATGGTAGAGCACCGAAAGGATTATCCTACGGCTACAAAACACCTTTGGGAATTGCCTTATCGGAATCGATTGACCTATGAACAGATCAGGGAAAATCCCATTTTAAGTCGGTGTTATGCCTATGAACAAGCGACCGAACATTTTTTTGTAAAGGATAAGGAGCATCCCTACATTCAGAAAAAGCCGTTTGACTGGATCAGGGGATATCAGGTAGGAGGAAAGTCCTTGCTTTGGGCACGTTGGACGCAACGATGGAGCGATTTGGATTTTGAGGCCAATGCCAGGGAAGGGATCGCCATTGATTGGCCAATTCGGTACCGGGATATTGCGCCTTGGTACAGTTATGTGGAAAGATTTGCAGGAATTAGCGGTAATAGGGATGGATTGCCCCAAATTCCGGATGGGGAGTTTTTGCCCCCCATGGAAATGAACTGTGCAGAGGATTATTTTAAGGATCAGTTAAAGACCCATTATACGGACCGTCATCTGGTCATTTCCCGAACGGCGAACCTCACCCGCCCCCATTTGGGAAGGGGCCCGTGTCAGCATCGGGATCTGTGTTACAGGGGCTGTCCTTTTGGAGGATATTTTAGCAGTAATTCGGCTACACTTCCTGCCGCTGAAAAAACGGGAAACCTAACCATTCGCCCCTTTTCCGTGGTACATTCCATTATTTATGATGAAAATACCCAAAAAGCAAAAGGGGTGCGTATTGTCGATACCAACACCAAGGAAACCACCGAATTCTTTTCCAAAATAGTTTTCTTGAATGCAGCTACTTTAAATTCCACCTTGGTATTGATGAATTCCAAATCATCTTGTTTTCCCAATGGTCTGGGCAATGACAGTGGGGAATTGGGCCACAATTTAATGGATCACAACTATAATGCGCGGGTAGAAGCCACTTTGGAAGGTTTTGAGGATAAATCCCCCTTTGGTAAACGCCCAACGGGAACCTACCTGCCCCGGTTTAGGAACTTTGGCCAGGACAGGCAATCCAATTTCTCCAGGGGTTATGCCTATTCCGTTGGGGGTTCAAGACGTCCGGGATCGGAACAGGGCGAGGCCATGATCGGAACCGAACTGAAAAAGGACTTGACAAACCTGGGACCATGGAAGATAGAGATGACCGGGATGGGCGAATGTCTTCCCTATCATGAAAATAAGGTAAGCTTGAGCAAAACCGAAAAAGACGACTGGGATATGCCCTTGCTGGAGATAGATGCGGAGTACAAAACCAATGAATTGAATATGCAAAAGGATATGGTGGACTCGGCCATTGAGATGTTACAAAAAGCAAACTTGAAGGATATCGAAGAGATTCCTATGAACCGTAACTTTGGATTGAATATCCATGAAATGGGTACGGCAAGGATGGGTAAAAACCCAAAAACATCCGTTTTGAACCCTTACAATCAGGTATGGGGCTGTGAGAATGTATTTGTAACGGATGGTTCCTGCATGACGTCCAGTGCCTGTCAAAACCCATCATTGACCTATATGGCCATTACGGCAAGGGCCGCGGACCACGCTGTAAAGGAACTGAAAAAACAAAACCTATGACCACCATGGATAGAAAAGGTTTTTTACAGCAGTTGACGTTGTTAGGTGGCTGCACTTTGATGGCACCTACCGTTTTGTTACAATCCTGTAGGGTGGAACCAAGAATCTGGAGCAGTCTGTCCGCTAAGGACATCGCACTGTTGGATGAACTGGGGGAAACCATTTTACCAAAGACCGAGGGGCAACCAGGAGCCAAGGAAATGGAAATAGGCAAGTATGTGGTTGAAGTGGTCAATGCCTGTTTGTCCCCCGAAGATCGGGATACCTTCCTTTATGGCCTAACTTCCATTGATGCCAATAGTATTGCCGATTTCGGAAGACCCTTTGAGGATTTGGACGAAGAAGGTCGGTATGACATACTAAAAGCCTTGCAGGATGAAGCGGTCGCCTTTAACGAACAACAGCAAGGGAAACTTGAGCCGGAAATCCATTATTTCTCCCTCTTAAAGGAATTGGTTATCACGGGTTATTTCACCTCAAAAACAGTAATGACCGAAGTATTCGATTACCATCCCATTCCAGGCAAGTACGAAGGATGCGTGGATTTTAATGTCGCGAAAGACAAACCGTATAAAGGGTAGTGGTGCCATGAATTTGGTAATTTTCCACAGGGGACTTCTAGGCTTCCGGATGTTTTCAATATATGGGGAGCCAGTGGGTTGGATATCCAATCCATTGCAACCCTTTCTGCATGCAATGATGCATCAATTACACGATTCTTTGTTACTAAAATTGGTTGCAAGTGATACGGCGTCATTCTCCGCAATGGTTTCCCGGTGCAGCAATATTCTATCTATGGCATGGAAGTCGGATCGGGCAGAAACCTCCAATACGTAGATTCCCGCAGTTTCAAAGCTGACGTAGATATCATGTGCATCGTGATCGGAAGTTCTGGCCTGCCATTTAAATGCATTGTCATCCCCACTTCGGTAAATCTTAAACCATCCATCCTTTGAAGCACCATTGGGATTTGGCTGCTTACCGGAACCATTCGGATAGACAACACTACCATCGTTTTTCATTCCAAAAAAGTCATCGGCATCCGGGAACCTTAACCAGGAATCGTTGTGCTCTGTTCCATTGTCCCCCCTTCTGTAGGAAGACTTCCAATTAAACCTGTAGACTCCGGTATTGGAAATCCGTATTGGAAAAGTAACCATGCCGTTACCGGGGTCACCCATGCTTGGATTACCCTCCCATTGCATATATCCGTCCCCAGAAACATCGGAAACATCATTTTTCAATACCCAGCCTTGGGGAAACTCATTGTTCTCAAATTCTATGGAAACGATACCATTACTTTCCTCAAAAACAAATCCAATGGAAGCTGGGCAATTGCTCCCAGTATTGGATTCTTGTCCAGAATTGTCTTCGGTCAATGGATCTTCCAGAGTGTTATCCTCGCTACTACAGGACAATAGTAGCAAAACAATGGTAAGGGGTAGGTATATGATTCGCATGGGACTAGGGTTTATGCTGGCAACGCATGTGGGGAATGTATATTGTCCGGAAGGTTCAACATTCGATAAAAATCAACCCAGCTGTGCATTTGGTCGGGAAATCTGAGATTCCAAAAGAGGATTCAAACAAAATACCCCTAATAATCGAAAGGCTGACAGGGGTATACCTGTCCACCAATGAAGCAGGTAGGTTTTAGCTTTTGTTGGCGTATTTTTTAATCAAACCCTACGCTGAAGAATCCCCCAGATATCAAAGTCCTTGGCTTTTTTTAACTTTAGGAGTCTTTCTCTTGGCTCATGAGGTTCAAAATCTTCATTCTTATTTTCTCCTTGGCCATACATTCCGTTTATGCGCAAAAGTTTAAATATGCCCATTACCATGGGGAGGAGGTGCCGTTTCAAAGTGTAAACCATGTTGTTCAGGATGGTAGGGGATTTATGTGGTTGGCCACCGATCAAGGTTTATATCGATTTGATGGCCATACTTTTGACGACTATAACACCACTTTGAGAAGCAAAACGATCAGGAATTTTGTTTCGTGGGATGAAAATACCCTATTCTTTACCAACGATACTGGAATCCATAGTATTATCAATACCAATGGACGGCCACAAATACGCTCGTTTGATATAAATGCCAATTTACACTACCCCACAACCCTATTTAAGGATAGCCGAAAAAGATTGTGGACGGGACAAATGGATGGTTCCATACTACTGTTTTCCGATGCTATGGACACTATGGACAGATTTGACCTCGTATCCGGGGAAAAAGTGCCCAAAGTGGTCTTTGGTGAAGACCCGTTCCATACCCTATGGGTGTTGGTGCCCGAACATGGATTGTTCTATTTTGACGAAACGACACAAAAATTTCAAGCCGCCAAAAATTATGAATCCGGCTATGACTTCCTCATAGCAGGGAATGCCATTTGGTTGGTAGGCGATCGGTTGGAAAAATTTGAGGTTACCCGCAACCATACGATTACCAATAAGCAACTGTTTTTTTCGGACAGGAAATTTCGGAACATCACCATGAATGGGCACGGGACGCTATTCTTAAATTCGGAATCTACCCTATACACGCTTCAAGTCCAAGAAGGTACAGCGCAATTATCGAAGGTCTTTGGTGCCAATGACCCGCACCGTGTGGAGAATCTCTCTTTTGGAACGATAAACCATTTGCAGTTTACCGAAAGTGAGGCTGGACTTGATGATATCATTTGGGTATGTACCGATAAGGGCCTTACCTTGTTATGGTCCAGTTTTTTTCAAAGCGTGTCCGGTCTGGGCCATGATAATATTAGGGCGATGAATTCGACCCCGGAAGGACCGGTTTTAATTTCCCAGGGTACGGTCTCCAGGATTTATGGTAAGGGTATGGCAAAGGGATTCGAGAAAGTTGATGACCTTAACGATATTGTGGGAATTGGTTCCATAGAGGATAAGGTTTGGTATGGTTCAGCTGAGGGGATGATATTTCAATATCAGGGTAACGAATTGAAAAGGACCTATGATTTAGGTCAACGTGGGAGCGGGGTGTTCTTTATTTATGCGGACCATAATGACAATCTATGGGTCTGTCAGGCCCCCTCCGATAGGCCGGTGGTTGGAGCCGCACGTATCGATTCCAAAGGTAATTTTAGTGAATATGGCAGGGATAAGGGTTTTGACAATCGAATCTTGGTGATGCGGGAAGGTGGGAAAAACGAATTGTACGCGGCGGGCATTGGCGTAGCCTCTTATCTGTATAAATACGACCCATCATCGGATCGATTTCAAAACAAGAGTCTTCCCTTTCCATTTAAGGTGAGCGGTAATTTTGAAGTACACGATATGGCCGTGGACCGTTTGGGTATTGTATGGCTCGCTACTACCGATGGACTGTTAAAGTATGACACGGAAACCATACGAAAGGTCGATCTTGGAGGGTTCACCCATAACGAGGTGAGATCTATTACCGCCATGCCCAATGGTGCACTTTGGTTGGCTACGGATACCAATGGACTTATTCATTTGGATGGGCAGGGCAATTATGTGGTTTTTGATGAGGTCAGTGGAACGCCGTCCAAGATTTCCTCATACCGCTGTATGGTGCTTTTTGATAATTCACAACTCTGGGTAGGCACTCCCGAGGGGGTTGTGTATTCCTCGCAGGTTCATCCAAGGCCCTATCAAACCAAAACACCGATTTTAAAAAAGGGGGTGGTGGATAATGTCGAGATTAAAGAAAATGAATCAATTCAACTAAAAGAAACACAGAAAACCACGCTTTCCATGGCGACACTCACTTTCCCAAGTGATGATGTTAGGTATCAATATAAAATTTTTGAAAACAGTTTGTCAAAAGAAGACGTTGAGGATATTGGATGGAGCGCAACCAATACCACGGAATTAGCGTTGGAAGGACTCAATGGGGGGAGCTACACCTTATGGGTACGGGGTCAAAAATCCGGGGGGTTTCAATGGAGTACACCTTTGTCCATACCCGTTGAGGTAATTCCAAAATGGTATCGTACTTGGTGGGGGATAGGCTTGCAGGTTGCTTTGGGATTTTATTTCTTTTGGTTCTTTGCAAGGCGCTGGGTACTCAAAAAAGTGGGGGGATTGCAAGCTTCCTTGTCGCAAAAACAAAAAGAGCTTGAAGAAATGGAGGCTGAACTGGTCGTTAAGAGTAGTGCCCTGCAACAGAAAAAAAATGAGTTGAAAAGCGCTGGGGTGAACAGCTATTTGTTGCACAGATTGATCAGGCAAATTCCCAAAGATCCGCATTGGAACGTTATATTGCCCATTCTGAGCAAACTGGTGGAGCTGCCCACGCGAATGGATTTGTTCGAAATAGGGTATAAAAAAGGGGAAGTGATTGGGTACAAAGGGTACCAAAGGGGAAATCCGGATATGTTGACAAGGGAAGAAGTATTCGATGAAAAGAACAATTTGCCCAGTTATGTATTGGTTACCGATAAACCCCTTGTAATCAATGATTGTGACAAAGAAGTGCGCCATTATATAAGCCAACACGATAACCATGGGTATTTTTCAAGACTGTATGTGCCTTTTGAACAAAAAAAGGGCAACACCCTGGTTTTTTGTGTCTATTCCAAGGAAAAAAATGTGTTTTCACAGCAGACCATGGCTTTGCTGGGGATTCTGGTTCGGTTTTTAGCCCTAAATGTGGTGGATGAACTACAATACCATAACAAAGATGTATCGTAACATAGTTCTTTTGGTATCCTTTCTATTGGGAGGTTTGGGTCTCGCCCAAACACCGCAGGATGCACTACGAATCGGAGTCTATATCGATCCTCCTTTTGTGGTGAAGGGTTCTGAGGGGTATACGGGAGTGTCCATCGATCTTTGGGAACGTATTGTATCCGAAATGGATGTTCCCTACGAATACGTGGAACATAGTGATGCCGTAAGCATTGTCCGTTCGTTGGACTATGAAGAGTTGGACATTGCCATTAATCCCCTGAGCAACAGTCCCAGCAGGGTTGAGCGGTTTCAGGTGAGTCACCCCTTCTACGTTTCCAGTTTGGGCGTTTCGACGACCGTAAACAGTCAAAGTCAGTTTCAAATTTTCATCAACAACTTTTTTTCCCGTGATTTTTTGAATATCGTACTGCTCCTGCTGGTCATTTTGCTCACCTTTGGTACCATTCTATGGTTTGTGGAACGCAAGGCAAATAAATACCAGTTTAGACCAGGTGTAAAGGGACTTTTTGATGGCCTTTGGTGGGCTGCGGTAACCATGACCACGGTGGGGTATGGCGATAAGGCGCCCAAAACACATTTGGGAAAAACAATTGCCATTGTGTGGATGTTTACGGCCATTATCATCATTTCCGGATTTACGGCGACCATTGCCTCAACATTAACCGTAAACACGCTGGAAGCGGACATCAATGGTTTGGAAGACCTTCAAAATATTCGGGATATAGGCGTTGTAGGCGCTTCGGATGCGGAACTTTTTTTACAAAAACACGGGTTGCAACCCGCGGAGGTATACAGAACCCCATTACAGGCCCTAAGGGCCTTGTCCCGGAGGAAAATTGAGGTACTGGTTTCCGATAGGACCACCACCGAATATTTGATACAGACCAACGATATGCAGGATAACATACGGTCCCTACCGTTTACGTTTCAAAAGCAGTACCGCAGTTTTATCATGGCGAAGAATCAACCTTACTTTAATGAGGTCAACAAACAGTTGATCAGGCAAATTCAATCGGTATCCTGGGATGAAGTATTAAAGAAATATGGGTTGGACGAGTAATTGACGAAATGGAAATAAGATAAGATGCTATTTGTTCAACAATGATATGTCCTTTCATAGGACACCTTGTTACCAACAGCCCTTTTAGTTTTCATCCATCAAAAGTCAGCCGAGGGCTGAACGTGCCCTAGCGAGCTCGTGTATGAGGCGTTGGGCATTTCAAAGCATTTCACTGTTGGGCAGATAAAGAGTTTTGTAATATACCGGCTTACAGTTTAATTATTTGTTGACCAATGATTTATGCACAATGTTGTGCTTAGTTTTTCAGTATCCAATCTAAACCGATAGGCGCAGTTAGAAAAGGATTACTTGAATGGTTTGCTTGTGGGAAATATATGCCTTTAAAAATCACTTTAGAAGGGTTCTTGTCGATAATATTGATGGTAATGTCATAAGCATTTTTCATTTTTTCAACTTCTAGATTACCCATGGTCAAGAAAAGTCTGGAAGGAATTGTGTCCTTATCTTGAATGAAATCCGAGAATACTTTTGCAAATAGATTGTTCTCTCTCCATAGCGCGGGACTTAAGGCAAGATGACCATTGAAAAGTTCTGGCTTCTCCATTAAGGAATACATCACCATTAACCCTTCCCGTGAGTGTCCAACAGCTATTCTTTCTGAGGATGTATGATAGTTTTTCCCAATAAGGGGAATTACTTCTGTCTGGACAAAATCCAAATATTGATCTGCTTTGCCAAGAGGTGAATCAACTTCGTCCAAATCTTGTTTTAAAAATGGGGGTGTTAAGTCCCTTTGCCTGGTTTTTTGACTAATGTTGGGCACGCCAACTACTATGATTGGTTTGGAATTTGCAGTACGGATTAATAAGTCAAGATCGTTTGCAACGGAGTAGGTTAAAGAGTTACCCCCAAATATGTAAACCACAGGATAACGTGTTGTTCCATCCTCATTGTAACCTCTTGGGGTTTTGACTATTATTTCCCGTTCCTCAGATAGTATTTTTGATGCTATTTTATATGAGTCATAGGTGTCTGGAGTATCAGAAGTGTCAATTACATACACCGTAATTACAACAGACAACACAATAGAAAACAGAAACAAAAGAGAGATAAGAAGTATTTTTTTCATGTTTCATGATTTTTTACTTTTTGACAAAGGAAGGATCTTCAATGAAAAGATTGAAAAATTACACACGCCATTTAGGCGTCATTTAAACGACACATCTTTACGGTGCAGGGAATGTGTATACTATATTAAACTGTCTATGGATTTGCGATTTAAGACTTTTAACGTGTACCAGAGATTAATGAGGGAGTAGAAACAATAAATTGGAACATATATTGGTAAGAACTTTATGGCTGTTGGAATATCAAGGCTTCTTAAAATCATAGCTGTTACCACTACAAGTATTGGAATGGCCAAACAACCCGTGATTAAGTTAAGGTATATGATGTCCCTTACTGAACTGTCATGAACCTTATGTAGATCTTTTTGATAATTCCAATAGATAAATGCAGCGATTGAATAAAATAGGGGTAAGCAGAGAGATGAGATAAAAACCCATTTCAAGAAACGATAGCTATTATCCGAATTTGGCATTTTATGTTCCGGGGAATTGTTGTTGATTCCTAAAGCTTCTTCTATTTTTCTTATTGTATATGCCCTAGGGGCGACCTTCCCATTTTCAATGCGTTGAATGGTTCTTAATGAAATACCCGTTTTATCCGATAGCTCCTTTTGAGTAATTCTATTATTGACTCTTGCATTGCTGATGTATTCAAACTTATTCATTCAACAAGGAAAGTTTTAAGGGCATTAAGCACAACGAACAATTATATACGGAGTATTGGCATAAGGACCATTCCTCCATATAAAATGTTGGCCATGGTTTTAGTACCTCAGTTTTCATTTTTTGAATTCTTTCAACCCATAGCACGCTGATCCAATTGCCCCTATTTATTTCTTGACATCCTTTACGGTCTCCTGTAACCATTTAAAGAATTCCCTCTGCCAGACCAAGCTGTTTTGAGCCGAAAGCACCCAGTGGTTTTCTTCCGGGAAAAACAGAAGTCTCGATTGTATACCTTGCAATTGTGCAGCCTGAAAAGCTTCCAATCCCTGGCCAATGGGTACCCTAAAATCCTTTCCTCCTTGAATAATAAGAATAGGGGTATCCCATTTATCAACAAAATTTATCGGATTGAATTCGGCATAGGTTTTTTGGGCAGCAGCATTTTCTTTGTCCCAATATGCTCCACCAAGATCCCAATTCACAAAAAATAATTCCTCAGTGGTTCCATACATCGACCTCCAATTGAAAATACCATCGTGTGATATAAATGATTGAAACCTACCTTCATGTCTTGAAGCCAAATAAAAAACGGAGTATCCCCCATAACTTGCGCCAACGCAACCCAATCTATCGGTATCCACATAGGGTTCTTTGGCAATGGCATCAATGGCAGAAAGGTAATCGTCCATATTTTGCCCACCATAATCCTTTGAGATTTGTTCATTCCATTCAACTCCATGACCGGGCATGCCCCTTCTATTGGGGGCAACGATAATGTAGCCATTTGCAGCCATCAATTGAAAGTTCCATCGGAACGAATAAAATTGGGACAAAGCACCTTGGGGCCCACCTTGACAATAGAGTAGGGTAGGGTATTTTTTAGTGGGGTCAAAATCCGGGGGATAAATCACCCAGGTAACCATATCCTTTCCATCTGTTGTTTTGACCATTCTCTTTTCTATCTTGGACATTTTGATGTCTTCATAGACTTCATTGTTTGCTTTGGACAATTGTTGCATTGCACCGGTTTCGATATTCAGATTATAAATCTCAGTGGCATGGTTCATATCCCTTCTGTACACAATTAAATGTTCCCCGCTTTGCCCTATGATCCCATTTACATCAAATTGACCCTCAGAAATTTGTTTGGGTTTTGACTTGGTTCCGCTACCAACCGGAACATCGATTTGAAAGGCTTGGACCGTGCCACCAACTGGAGCGTTATAATAAATCTTTGATCCATCTCCACTCCAAATAAAGCCATTGACCATGCCATCCCAATCTTTGGTGAGATTCACGTCTCCATTAGGTAGTCTAACGATGATATCATTTTTATCGGATTCATAGCCATCCCTTTCCATTTGCAACCAAGCGAGGGTGCCTTTGGAAGAAAATGCAGGATGTGTATCGTACCCTCTATTGTTCGCTGTTAGGTTTTTTGTTTGTTTTGTTTCCAGGTTATATTCATAGATATCTGAATTGGTGCTGACGGCATATTCGGTGCCCGCCAATTTTTTAGTGACGTACAAAACGCTTTTGGAATCGGGACTCCATATATAATCTTCATCACCTCCAAATGGTTTCTGCGGACAGTCAAAAGGTTCTCCCTCCATCAAATCAATTCCACTGTCCAGGGTATCGGTTGCAGATTGTAGCATGACATGGCTGTAGGATCCATCTTCCCAGGTGTCCCAGTGTCTGTAGTTGAGTTGATTATAGATGTAAACATTTGAATTAGGGACATCATCATAATGATCTAGGCCACTTACGTTCTGAAGTTTCACTTCTTTGGCCATCAATTTCCATTTTCCATCCGGGGATAGATTTTTGTCCCTCACCAGCTTTCCACCATCATCCAATGACTGCGGGTCTCCACCGTGTACGGAAACTGAAAATGTCCTGCTCGAGCGTGTATTCGTCTTTAGATCAAAAGAGGATGTTTTGTAAACTACCTGTGACCCATCATTGGTTAGGCCCACAGCAGAAACCCTATTTAATTCAATGAGCTGCTCCGGTGTCATTACTTTGGATTGGCTGATTCCAAAAGTTATCATGCCGGTGCTAAAAAGTAGTACGATTAAGTTTTTTTTCATGATCATAGTGTTGCGATTAGAGTTGTCCTAAAAATAGATTCGTTTCCATTGTATTTTGAATGCCATACCACGTTTGGTATATGAAGTGTAACGACCAAATGGGAGCGATGATTTCATATATAGGGTTAGCATTAGAATGTATTGAGTTGTAGTTCCCACCAAGTAAAGCCTTCCCTACCCGCTTTGGAATTTTGTATGGTGGTCACCATTCCGAAATTTCCATTTTTGAGTGGAATGATTGGAAAATACTCGCCTCCCGTGGCCCGTTGATAATCATCTGTTTGAAACCGGGACCAGATATCCAACTTTTGGGGTTCCAAGGCATTGATTTGAATGTTTCCTTCTTCCATAGTAAGAATTGCCGCATGATGTCTAGTGTTTTCGTTAAAACCAGAAACCCAGGTGCAAAGAATTCCTTGTTCGCTCATTTCCATATAAGGGAAATAGAGGGTATCCTTACTTTGTACGATGCTATGCTCCTCCCAAGAATTACCATTGGTATGGGTTCTTCCCAATTTCAGGGTATTGCCCTCACTCCAAAGCAAATAAAGCTTGTCTTCCTGATCCCACACTGCAGGCTCTACCCACCTTGGAACTCCGCTAAAATCCTTTGTCCAAGTTCTTTTTCCGGGTATGGTAACCTCTTTCCATGAGTTACCATTATCCAAGCTTAGACGGATCAAGTCGATACCTTGATCCATTTGCTGACCTGATGCGGACAAAGGCGTAACCCGAACGGCCAATTGTCCATTAGGGCCGTTTGCAAGGAAACTGGAACCTCCTTTTGTGGATATATCAGGTCGGTTTAGCCAGGTCTCCCCTTCATTAGTGCTTACGACATGATGGATTCCTTTTCCATCGTTCCATATAATGTGAAGTGTACCATCCGTGGTGGCCGTAATCCATGGCCTGTCATCATAGTCATTTTCGGAGATGGTTTTCCAATTCCATGATTGCCCATCATCCTTACTTACGCCTACCGCAATGCGTTCCCCTTTCATACTTGAGTAATCAAAACCGTCCAAATTCTCAGGTAGTTGGGTATAGGTCATGCTTAGTAGGTAGATATTCCCTTTCCGATCAATAAACAGATCCACATCGGAATTTCCGATGGCCCCTTGATCTGTGGTTCCCACATTTACTTCTTGCCAGGTCTTCCCTTCAGTAGTGCTTTTCCATAACTGGGGGCTACCACTTCCATTTCTATACCCCGAGACAAATAGCGTACCATTGGGATGTTCACAGACCATAGGTTCCCTGGCCAATGCGGTCATATGATCAATCTTATTTTTTACGATCAGCTCCGTATGCGATTGCGCCATTGTAGCTAAACCAAAGGAAGACAGAATTATCAACAAAAACTTATTCATTTTCTTATTTTTTTGATGCTAGCGGTCTTGTGTATGGGTAGTAGCGGATTTCTACTCACTGACCTTTGTTTCATGTTTATACTTTCGCTTTATCGCTTAAACCACTATTGCTTATACTCATTGTTGACGAATGTTGTATTCTATTTTTTCCTTGAAGAGTACATCAGCGTTTACCCAATAAACCTCTCCTTTTTCAACACCTGCCCATCCTTTTTTTTCAGGGTTATTATATCTTCTGGAGTAGATAAAATATTTTCCGTCAGAAGACATATACGGACAATAATAGCGCCAGTTACTTTCATATTTTAAGGGTATTTCTTTTGGTTTTGTCCATTCACCATTATCATTAAACGTTATTTGAAATTTACCTTGTCCATTAGTTATCGCATACCGTTCATCTGGCGAAACATAAGTTATTAGTTCCTTTTTCTCCGTCTTAGTGTTTATGATAACAGGTGTTTCAAATTTTTCATTTCCTAAATACTGTGCACGATAGGTATTCATTCCTCCTTTATCACTTGGTCTATTTGAGCGAAAATATAAACTCCCATCTGCTGTAACAACAGGATAGGTTTCCAAGTACTCCGTGGAAACCAAAAAATCCACTTTAGAGGCTAATTCCCATTTACCATTCACTTTTTTACTTTTATAAATGTCTGGAGGTATCGTGTAAAGCTCTTCTCGGGTAACATCATTTTTATAAAGCTTAGGGTCTACTCCAAGAAAATACATTGTCTTTCCGTCTTTGGTAATCGTGGGGTCACAAGCAACTGAAACCAACACATTATCGTCATACATTTTAATGGGTTTAATGTTGGACCACTTGCCATTAATTAATTCAGAATGATGAATAACAAAGCTATTGTCCACAATTCTTGAAAAGAACATTTCTGTATAATCATAATTAAAAACTACATTAAGTTCAATGTTGTCCGTGTTAACAATTGATGGTGCAAATAATATCGGAGTTGCAGAAGGAGGTTCTTGGTCGAAATATGAAACGGTATTGTTTTTACAACTGAAAAATGTTACAATGATTAAGAAAGTCGATAAAATTTTATTCATTATTGTAAATACTATTTGCTAACGGCCTCGGCTATGATTTGTTCTTGCCTCCGACGAACAACCAAAGGTTATAAGAGGAGGCATAAAGAAGGAAAATATCCGTCTGTAGTAAAGATAATTGATTGCAGAAAATTCTAAGCCTGTGCCGAGCTTATCGAAGCATGGAAAATCCGACCGCAATTAATTGTACACCATGTCGGGTGTGACTTTTTCTATTTCCAATTTCCCATTTTCAAGTCCAACTATTTTGAACTTCATTTTCATTCTTGGATTACGTATTTCCAATTCCGACTGTTCTTTATTAACCGCATCCCAAAACCCTTTCTTGAAGTCTTTTGGGTAAAAAACTTCTACAATTCCAGATTCTTTGTCATAGGTCCAGGTGCCCTCTACACTCTTGTAAAGAATAGGACAAATCGCGTCTTGGATTAGTACTGGAAATACACATTTATTATAAGCACGGAAAACAATACCCGAATTCTTCACAGTGTTTTGCTTGTCGGAAATGCCACAAGAAATATACACCCTTTTGTTTGGTTCATTTTCTTGGGTAAAACGTTCCATTATCCAGCAACCATATAAATCAAATTCAGAAATTGAATTGTCCTGTCCCAATGTCAAGTTTCCGAAGAGAAGTAAAACGATGGGTAAAAATGAAAAATTTCTCATGGTAATGAAGACTCCAAAAATTATTCCAAAATTATGCCGTAGGCGTATTCAATATCATCATCGGTATCGGCTATGATTTCGTTCTTGCCTCCGACGACCCCGAGCACTCGGGAGAGGAAGGCGTAAAAACGGAAAATGTCCATCTGACTCTAAAGATAATTGATTGCGGGAAATTCTAAGCCTGTGCTGGGCTTGTCGAAGCATGGAAATTGCGACCGCAATTAATTGTACAACGTGTTGTAAGATCTTAACTTATTATTTTCCAGTCAAATTTTTTCACTTTCAGTTCCTGATTCAATTTTAAATATTGGCCATTGTATAAATCGTCCAAAGTATAGATAGAAAATTTTTGTCCATCGGTAGTTTGGCCAACAATGTTGTGCACAGTCTTTTCATCAGAATATGAGTAGTAATTCAACCGTCCGGATTTAAAAACTCCCCAGCTTTTTTTGACTTCATTGCAAAAGTGTTGGGTCAGTATGCTGAAATCGTAAAATGTGATATGATGTGGACAATAAACTTTTACATTCGGGCCAATTTCCAGTTTAAAATTTTCAAACTTTAAATTGCCATCGCAGAATTCCAAAAAGTCCCTAATTAAAGATTCCGCTTTCCGTTTGGATGTCTCGGAAACAACAATTTTGTCCCCATTGGAAAAATCCAATTTTAAATTTCCAGTCGAAGGATATTTTTCAAGTCCATCGCTATCGTTGTACTTTTCTATAATCTTCCAACCAAAGGTTTTTTCCAATCCGTAACCAATAAACCAGATCGGGCTTAAAATCCAAGTAATTGGCCGAAAGAGTTGTGGTTCGCACATATTAACCAAACCAAGGACAATTTCCTTGAAATCTTTCACCAGTGTATAGGCAAGACCGATAAGCAAAAGAATAAAAATTACAACAAAAAGATATAGGACTATTTCCACAGCGCTTTAATAGTGTACAACGTTTCGGTTATGATTTGTTCTTGCCTCCGACGAGCAATCATAGATTGCGAGAGGAAGGCACCAAAAGAAATGCGTAGCATTTCCGACCGTAGCAAATACAGCCGAAGAATGTTTCTGATTTTGAAGTTAACGAATTGCAGCTACTTGCCCACCAATTGGGCGGGTAAATTATACCATTGTTGGCAGTAGACTTTTCAATTTTTAACACCTCCACAATACTCATTAAAATTCCAAACTAAATCTTCAATTTCATAATCCGTAACATTTTTGCTATTAATTGTTTCCATTATTTCCGGACAGTCCTCAAAACAATTGATCAGCCGTTTTTTCCACGCATTTTTATTACGAGGTACGGAACATAAAAATTCCTTATCATCTCTTTTGATGTAATAACTAGTTGTAGTGGCTCTGTAACTTCCGCTCATTAAGCCGTTTCCTACGGGATGATTTGGAGTCCAATAAGATTCATCGTAAGCATAAAGGGTCATAAAGCCTGGCTCAATGACTCTATAAAGTGTAGGTTTGTAGTTTCCAATTTTCACATATTCGAAGGCAACAATTTTGAAGCCGTGGTCAAATTCAATTCGTTTCACTTGGGTTCCGTCCCATTTATCGGGTTCATCCTCCAAATCCATTCGGAACAGTATTTTATTACCTTTTATAATTTTTCCATAACCGTCAAATTCGGAACTGTCCAATAGGATAAGCCTCGTTTCTGTGGATTGACCATAAATTCCCAATGAAAATGCACACATTAGTATGGGAATGGTAAGCATTAGGATGTATTTTTTGTTGGGCATGATAGTTTACTGCTAACGGTCCCGTGTAGGGCTTCGTTGCGGAAAACGTCCAACCTGCCACGTTTAACGTGGCGGACTTTTCCGCTGTGGCCCTAATTTAGCGAATCAGGGTGGATTTTCCGAGCCTGTGCTGAGCTTGTCGAAGTATGGAAATTCCGACCGCAATTGATTATATAGCTGTTGCAGTCAGTTATTTTTTATCAATCGTCCGTCTTGCCCTTTTAATTATTTTTTCCGTTTCTTTTGTTGGTGATTCTTTCTGCCATTTTTCACATAATTGAATCACAAAATTTGGTTTGGATTTGCTTGCATCATTTAACCAATTTCCAACACTATCCTGAACATACTAGGAGGTATCGGACTTCAATTTTTCCAAAATGGGCAAGGCAATTTCAGGATTGTCCTTTAGTTGTTCAATGTGTTTGCACCAAACTCCTCTTGGTCGGGTTGATTCCGTTGTAAACCGTCTTATATTTTCATCTTTGTTAGTGGTCCAATCACTCAATATTTTGACGGATTCTTCCAGGTTTCTGTCAATTGCAGGTCGTAAAGCCATCCATACGACTTCCCGAACTCCAAAATGACCATCGGCAACCAATTTTTGCGATTTGGTTAATTTTTCGCGAATGGTTAAATCTTCATTCAATCCTATGAGGTAAGGTGCATAGCAACGAACCGAGTCGGACAAATGGGCACTTAGCTTGTCCACTATGTCGTCTAGAGTTGTGGTTTTTGCATACCATTGAAAAATTGTTGAACCTACCAGTTTGGTTGTATTCATTGCAGAGGGTTTGTTTTGGGATTCAATTTTTTTGGAAATCAGGGCAATTTTGTCCTGTTCAATCCCTAGTCCTGGAAATACGGCTTTTATGAGTTTTACATGGTCAACAGCCAACCACTCGGTCAGGTTTACTGTTTCGACTTTTCCATTATTTAGTAATTCCAAGACTTCTGAAGGAATGTCCTGAGCTTTTCTTGCTCCTTTACGATTGATTAGTGCTTCGTTCATTTTACGGTTTTCCCCTAATGGGCTACAACGATCATGAATAACCGTCCGTTAGGGGTTTGAAGTTACCATTTTTCGGTTTAGAACGGACATTGGAAATTCCGAATGTGCTGACGTTTTTGGTCAGTACGCGGTGTGCGGTTATACCTTGTTGCCCAACGTTTTATTTTTTAATTGTCCGACTAATAAGATTAAAAAGCTCAATATCCAAATTCCAAATCCGATTCCAGGTTTCACATTGGCATAAGCTCCTCCTTCGTCCAGAGGTATTCTTGAAATTCCAAATGTAAATAGTCCAAAAATTATTGTTAAAATCGATATCGGTATTTTAAGTTTATTGATTTTTTTCTCAAAAATTAAGTTTAAAAAATATAAGATGTTCGCAAGCCAAGGAAGAAAGATGTAAATATCAAATTCAAACATTCCAATTAAGCCAAAAACTAATCCAAAAATCCCAATCACCCCAGCTCCGAAAAATATTGGTAAAACCAATGCTATGGCATAAAGAAGCATTGAAGTATGTTTGAAAGTCAGATTTTTCATTTATTAAATTATCCTATTCATTGCTATTGCCATCATTATTGCGATATATAAAAATGGAATTGCACTTAAAAAAATCCAAATCAGATTGTTCTTTAAGTCAGATTTATGCTTTGAAATCAAAAGGATTGTGTTCATCAAAGACCAAAAAACCCCACCATAGAAGACAAGCAAAGAAATCATATTTCCGTATTGATAAATCCAAGTTCCGCGATAAGGCTGAACCAAATATTTTAATAACATAGCACTCAAGCAAATTCCGATAATTAGAATTCCACTTTTTTTAGTCCAATTGATATTTCGAAGTTCAATGTTCAATGTTCTGTCAAATGTTGGGTAACGGTCTCGAATAACCGTCTGTTAGGGGTTTGAAGTTACCATTTTTCGGCTTAGAACGGACATTGGAAATTCCGAATGTGCTGACGTTTTTGGTCAGTATGCCGTGCGCGGTTATACCTTGTTGCCCGCAGGCTTTATTCCAACTCTTCGCAGTAAAACCCGTCCATTCCCAAATGAAAGGATATGAGTTTGGCAATGTTCTTTCTACTCTCAACCCTCAAAATGTTATCGCAATCTTCCAAATCGTAGTTCCATTTGCAATTCGGAATTAAAGTGCGTAGTAGTTCATTGACGCTTTTTATATCCCGAGGTTCAATGGAGGTCTTAAAAACGTAAATATTCATTGACCCATCTTTTTGTGAATCGGTTTCAGGATTTTAAGGTCGATGTAAAATGTTCCAAATGGAATGATACAGGCCAACAATACTTTCCAGGTTGTTTCTTTGAATTTCCACCCATATTCCGTCCCCACACTAATGGTGTTGAAAACGAACAACAGGAAAAGTATGCCGTGAATAGGACCTAAAACTGAGGAAAGTTGGGTAATACCGAATATATACTTGAGCGGAACGGATACAAAGACCAACCCGAGTAATGACAATCCTTCCAAGATTGCCAATAAACGAAGCCTGCCGATATTGGAAACAAGGAATTTGTTCATTTAAAATGCCCTTATGTACGGTCGATTTGCCAATGGCGAAAATGGCCAGGGAATGGCAATAAAAATCAAAATAAGCGCAATGGAATAGGTTACAAGAATGGTCTTGAACTTTTCCCGTGCTGTTTTTTTCCGTTTGGCTTTTGCCGAACCTATGGTGATGAGTACTATGGCACCGATCATAAGGATAAAATGAAAAAGACCGTAAAAAGTCAAATTCCAATCAGCAACTAAATTCTTAAAATCGGAGAAGTAGTATTGGATAATTGGGCTTTTGATATAAACGAGAATCCCCAAAATAAGCTGAATATGGGCGATTGTTGCTGTCCAATGTCGAACCTTGTTGTCCAAATAGGAAAAGGGCGACTTGGAAGTATACCCTTTGTACGCTCGGTATATCGCGAAGCCTAATGAGAGTAGTACCAGCCATCTGAATAGGGAATGTAGGGTCAATACGGTTGAATACATCGGCGTCAAATTTTCAAATGCAAAGGTCTTTATCGTATCAAAAAAGGACTATGAAGTATTATTCCAAGGTTAGGACTTTTCAATCATTCTTCGAAATGCTGTTGGGGAAACCTTGGTTCGTTTTTTAAAAAACCGAGTGAAGTAGGAAGCGTCCAAATATCCCATTTCATATGAAATTTCACTAATTGACAAACCTGATTGGTACAGTAAAAATTTGATTTCGATTAGTTTTACTTCATCATTGATTTCGGATGCGGACTTGGAGGTGATGCTTTTAACCGATTTGTTTAAATGATTGGGACTGATATTCATCATTTCCGCAAAGTCGGCCACTTTTAGATTCTTTTTCACGTTTTGGTGTGCCAATTTTCTGAATTGGGAAGTAATTTGAAACGAAGCACTGCGATTGACCGAGCTGTTCTGACCAAATAGAAGCTTTAATTCGGCAAGTAGTGTATAAAGGTAAGAGTGAACGATGGTCGGGTTTGGTCGGTCATCGGATTTGAACTCGACACACAGCCTTTCCAATACGTTTTGAATAGCAGGTTTCGCGTCTTGGGTTACATTGATAATAGGGTGGTTACCCACATGTAAAAACTCAAAATCCGTTAGTAAGGTGTGGTTTCCAAATTGGCCAATAAGAATGTCCGGATGAAAATGGCAGGTAAAGCCGTTCACTTTAGTATTGATTTGTTCCGTCGAAAAAACCGCACCTGCCTGATAGATTACGATTTGGTTGGGTTTAACCGTATATTCCTTAAAACCGATTTTGGTTGTATAGGTGCCTTCCGTGACAAAGATTATCGTGTGGCTTTCTTCCCTTGAAGGTGATATGGGCTTACGTACCCTTTCACTGATGTCTTCGATTCTGAAACAGAAAAAGTCTTCAAGACTTTTCTTAAAAAGTTGTTCCAATTCCGGACTGGCGTTCAAGTATTCATTCCGAAAATCTTCAGAGTTATATGTTTTGATTTTGGACTTCACATATGTAATTCAAAGCGGTGTTTTCTGGGTAACGGTCCAGCTAAAATGTTGTAACACGTTTTTTTAAAATTGGTCTTGCGGTTATACGTACCTCCAAAGCTAACTCGTGGGCGCCATAGTCCTCATTACACATCGATTGGATTTCCTCAAAATCAGGGTTTTTGGCCGATTTTATGCCTAGCGCGTATACTTTTAAAAACAAAGCTAAAATTAAGCATGGTCAATCCTCACTTTTTGCTCTTATTTTCTTTTTAATGAGGATGATTTGTCCAAGATGGTAGTACGTATGTTCAATAATTACATCAATACTTCTGTAATAGGAACCATATTCTTCTTTTACAAAAACATCCATTAATCTCTGAGGTTCCATATTCCAGACCAATTGGATGAAGTCTTCCGAATCCTTTACCAATTTTTCCTTTCTCAGGTTCCATTCCCTTTCACTGTTGATTTTCGGTGCATCAAAGCTGTACTTGTCCCTAATGGTAAGATCCCCGCCTTTAAAAACGTCCATAACTCCCGACAGGTAATAGTTGATGTGGAACGTGATACTCGAAATCGAATTAAAGTTTTCCACCTTTTTTGTCGCTTCCGTCCATGTTAAGTCTTCCAGCTGTTCCTTAAAGTTGGTTCCAACAACCCATTTACCGCTTAAAAGAACCTCCCTAAGTCGATTTACCAAGTATTCATTATAATTCATATAGGGTTTTTTAATTGGCTACAATGGTTTTGCGTATGAAATCCGGCCATGTTCATGGTTATCAGGTTTAAAGTTAGGAAGAATGACGGGATGGATTATAGCCCCTGTTACCCAAAGTTTTACAATACTTTAAACCCGAGTCCAAAATTTATGACAGCAGTTTTGTAATTGTCATCTCTTTCGATAATTCCCAGTGCATATCTCAAGTTCAATTCCAACTTTTCAGTCAAATCAATTCCGACACCTAAGTTGACAGCTATATCAAGTTCATCAAAATCGGTTACAAAGGGTGAATCCGTCACTTCTTCTCCCTCGGTCGACGGGTCTAGTTCATTTAACCTGATAATGTCAGTCCGATCGAAGGCATAACTTACTTGGGGTCCTGCTTCTATGAAGAATGTTTCCGTAAATCCATATCGGAAAACAACTGGCAATAAAATTGAGTATTCATTTACATTGGTTTTTACATCTACTAGCCTTTCAGGTTCGGCTGGACTCTCTCTTGCAGGAAAATTCTCAACGAAGGTTTTTGTCCCTTGGTTGGCAAATAGCAATTCAGGTTGGATACTGAGCTTATCGGAAAGGCTGATATTCATAAATCCACCAACATAATATCCTATTTTGCCTTGATATTCCAGAGTCGTAGTACCAGCTACTTCCATGTCAGGTGTAAATTGAGAATAATTTGTTCCGGCCTTAACTCCAAAAGATGCTTCAAATTGAGCTGATATGGAAATTGAAATTAATAGCACTGTAAGTAACCCGATTTTCTTCATTTTTTAAGATTAAATTGTGGGCAACAATAAATATAACAAGCGTTGTTGTCCCAAAGGGCAATTATGTTTTGTTATAGTGTTGTAAGTTTTTTTACTTTTTAGCTTCCAGTTTTTCAAGTCTTGATTCTAATTCAAGTAACTTTTTATTTAGAGACTCTAATTCTTTTATTTTTTTTTCCTGTTGGATTGTATAAAGAGTTAATTCCTCAATCTTTTGAAGCAATTTGGAATCCATTTCTCCTAAGAAAATTCCATTTTCTTCTACTTCCCTTGCAGTTGGAATATCTTTTAGGTGCCCATTTTCTTGAATATGATTTTCCACCTCATCCAAAGTTGGTAGTTGGTAATCATCATAGAAAACAAAATCAGGCCATCCTGTTTCGACTTTTATTTCTTTTGCTCTTATCTTTCCGTTAACTGCTAATTTCCAAGATCCTGTATTTATTGTTCCAATTCCAATATTTCCATTTGTCGATAAGGATAAAGAAGGAGCAGACCATGAAGTCCCATTTTGAGAAGGGAAAAACCTAAGTGCGTAATCATCAGAAGACCCTCTCGTTGACATTACCCAAGAAAGTCTATTATTATTTTTAAAAACAAAATCAGTAGGTTGGTCTTTAACAGATTCTAAAAATATGGTTCCTCTATTCGTTACATCTTTGATCCTTAAAGATGCTCCAGTATTATAGTGAACTCCTTCAGATTCAATTTCTAGTTTAGAATTTGGTGTAGTAGTGCCAATTCCTACATTTCCATTATCTTGATTAAACCACATAACTGGAGAATAAGAGTTGTTAAAATATCTCCATAATGCTAAGTCATATTGTTCACTAGCCCTTCTAGTTCCTAATTCCCATTTAATTATATTATTAGACCGAAACTCAATAGGAATCTTATTTTCAGTATTAGGATCGTTTAGAATAAGTTTCGGACCATAGCTACTTGGTTGGATAGTTACATTTTCATTATACACTTTTTGTCCTTTAGCACTAAAAACGATGATTATTATCAAGAGCGATAGCAAGTTATTTTTTTTCATCTTAGATATCATTTAAATTTTTATTCAGAAGACTTTGTATTGCTTATAACGGTCTCGGCTATGATTTTGGACCGACAGGGTAGCAATCCAGTCGATTCTTTTGCTTGGATTCTAAAGTAGGATTTTTTAAATAAGGAAGCCGGGTAGTTGTGAATTATGACCCTTGTTGGCTAGCGTTTTTATTTTTTACAGTTCTTGATTTTTTGTCGATTATTGAATCCATTCCAGAATTCTTCTGGATTTTCAAAGTCTATATAATCTTCGATAGGTTCCAATAAAATGCCCTCGCTGTTGTCTAAATTCAGCAGTCTGATTTTGTTCCTTTCGGTATACTTTATTAATACTTTCGAAGAATCTTTCCATTCTCCAAAAGTTTCAAAATGAAGCGTGTCATTTTTGATTTCAATTTTTTTCCATTCCGATAATTTTACCCATTCGTCATCTTTTGCAATTCTCATACAATCTTCTTTAAAGTAAAATTCCGCATATTCTCTGCCGTAGCATGAGGAATAATGTCCATAAAGATTTTGTTTTTTTTGACAAGCAAAAAATAATGGGATAAGTAGAACGTAAATGAGATTCGATAATTTGAACTTCATCAAATGTTAGCTAACGGTCTGTGTATGGGGCGTTGCTGACCAAAGGGAGGCTATGACCTATACACTTTGTTAGCTACTGTAGCCCGATTAGCACTGTCGTTTAATTTTATTATTTCGTTTCTTTTAGCTCCCTTACCCCGAGCGCGGGGAGAAGAGATTTTTATTTGATTTTCAATTCTTTTAATTCGTGCATTGGCTTTGCTCTTTGCCACCACAGGAACGAGGATGGCAATGTGCAATGAAGCATTGGCAAATCATTCTAAATGTTTTTTCAATATTTGTTCTTTTCGCTCATCCATTGTTGATAGTTCTGCCTCAATTAGAGCAATTTCTTTTTCTAGTTTTTCTGCTTTCTCAATTATCTTTTGCTGAACTTCAATTGGAGGTAAGGGAATATCAATAGCTGAAAGCATTGTCTGGTTCACACTTTTAATATTTGCCCCTTTAGGGTCTTTTGTGATTTTGTTTCTTACACTTTCAGTTCTTAAACAGTAACACAAATACTTTGAATTAATTTTATCTGAATTGGCACGAATTCTAATAGTGAAACCCGAGTATGAAGTCACTTTGTCAAGCTTATCAATATATATGAATCTACCAACAAGGTTAGCAGAACCATTTGATCTTACCACTAAAACATCTCCTGATTGAAGCTTATAACTTTCGGATAAAGAACCATCTATCCGAACGTCTACCAACTTATCTAAATTGGGCGAAAAATCTTCAAGAAAATCCTTCACCCCCACAATTGTTACGGATTCACCTGTGCTTTTTTCACTGTAATTTAACCCGTTTTTAAAATCCGAAATTTCACCAAGTTTTTCAATTGGGTAATTTAATTCAGAAAAAATGCCTTTTAGAGACGAATTAAGTTTAATTAGTTTTTCTCTACCTGCTTTTTCTTTTTGTTCTACAGCACTTATTTCGGTTATTATTTTTTCTTTGACCTTTTCTGGTGGATTCGGAATTCTAAAATTCCATAAATCAGAAAGTTTGAGATTGTTAATATTTTGGCCAGAGAAGCTTTCCACGAAATGCCTGTATTCCTTGAAATTCCTAAGAACTAAGGCAATAAACTTTTGAGTGGTGAAATCACGACCTCGAAGAACAGCACAAAAACCACCTGGCCAATAGGAAATATCATCTTCAATAAAGGCAAATTTGCCTAGATGATTAAGACTACCACTGGATGTGCAAATGAAAATATCTCCCTTTTTTAGTTGTTCGGATTTATTTAGTTGAACTGAGTTTTTTAGTTGTTTTGATTTTTCAAATGTCACCGAACCACTTTTTAAATCAATATTTGAAGCTGTTAATATTTTTAAATTTGTTGCGGATTGACTTTCATCGGTTTTATCAAATATTACTCCTGTAAAACCATTGGTAAGTTCACTGAGAGGACTTAAAGGGAATTTACTTTTTATTTTAACTTTTTTTTTACCTCTCATAGAAATCGATTTTTCAAAACTCAATTTCTTGAAGTCAATCAAGTCAATTAAATCAAATTTGGTTACGTTATTTTGGAGGGATTCAGAAATCTCTTTTTGTTCACCTAAAAAAGCATGATATACATAGCTGTTAGCCTTTTCGTGGTTTAGATGGTTGTTCTCATCATAAAGTTTGGTTGTAAGTTTTCCATTCCCATCTCGATACATTTTTATACCCTCATGTCCACGTCTGCTACTAAATTCATAGCCAATAAATTGTTTTTCCGCCTTTTTTTCTCCTACCTTGATTAGGACAGTTTGTTGCGGGAGGGTTAAAAAGAAATAGAGCATTTTGTCTTGCTCTTTGGCAAATATTTTTTGATAAAATAAGCGGGTGATTTCCTTTGGTTGCTCTGTTTTGAGAACTTCTATTTCTCTTTGAATATCAGTCTTTTTGGATTTGTCTTTTTCTTTATTCAGTTTAATATTTAGCTTATTCAGAGTGTTTTTATGCTTTTGTTTCAGGTTCTTAACCTCAGTTAAATCGTTGAACCAGGTTGTGTAACTCATAAAAAGCTCTTGTTCACTTATAGTTTCATTTGGCTTTTTGTTTACTAAACTGATGTAATCTTGTAATGAAATATCTTCATAAACTTCATTCACATATTTAACAAATGCTTTTTCAATACCATTAACAGTGGCTTCTTTGGGTTTGTCGAAAAAGTTTTTAATAGCAGTTTTTATCTTTTTCCAATCGTTGGTAACTCTGCGTTCTAAAAAGAGTGTAACTGTGTTAGTGCCAGTTGCCATAAAGGTATTTGAACCAAATTCGGCAATAGCTTTAATGGCGAAGAATTTTAAAATAATTTCTCTTGCATCTATATAAATCCCTGAATTGTCAAGAATGGATTTTGGCAAAATTATCCCGGCCCAACCACCTGGCTTTAAAAGTTGTTTTGTGCGTTCAATAAATAAACACTCAATCTCTGAACTGTCATCTGTCAATCTGTTGAATAGATCAAAAGATTCTTCACCATTTTTCAGTGTGTTTTTAAAAGCAGAAACAGAATAAGGTGGATTAGCTACTAATATGTCAAATACTCCATTATCTTTTGAGTCATTCTTATTTACTTCTTTTAATTTGCCCTTATAATCATTGCTCTTTTGAAAATGATCTAAGCCATCCGCGTGTATTACATTTGCCAAGCCGTCACCATTTAGAAAGCAACTTACTTTGGCAGTTTTTACCAATCGATAATCTGCTTCAATCCCATAGACATAATCATATGCCCAATCAAAAGGATTAATTTTCCAACTACTCAAGTTACGTTTCACAGAAGGACGCTGTGTAGTTTCGTCAATCTCCTGAATTATGCTTTGAACTTCATCCATGGCTTCAGTAAGGAAATGACCACTTCCTGCGGCATAATCTATAACGTAGGGAAGTATTTGCGTTTTATCGTTGTCAATATTCCTATTGATAAGCTCTCGGATAGGTAATGAGGAAATAATAAATTTAGCTATAGGAACGGGAGTAAAAAACTGTCCTGCTTCCTGTTTAATTCCTGTACTTAAAAGTAGTTCGAAGAAATCTCCCAAAAATTGCTGTTTATGTCCATACCTAATTTGGTAGGGTTGAAGTAATTCCACTACTTCGCGAACTACAACAGCATTTTCTCGGAAAGATTTTTCGTCAAAAACTTCTTTAAAAGCAAATTCCGGATTTTTTCGTAATCGTAAATCGGAGAACATTTTTAAAATTTGTTCTCTATCTGCTTGATCCAGTCGAATTAGTTTATCTGAAACTTGGCTCTGATTATAATCTGTTACTTCTTTTGTTAAATAGTCTTTCATCCCTTTTTTGTACAGATCATTCAATCTATTCTGAAGGGATTCATCCGTGTCATCATCTTTCCATTGAAAGTCTAATTCCTCAGTATCCTTTCTATCTTCATCAACTATTTTACATAGAAATAAATTGAAGATTTTGTTGAAAGCATTAGGTTTATCTGAAACGACATTATGTCTTAAAATTTCTGCAAATTGATTAAAGATTCTTCCACTATCTTCCTCTGTAAGCTCTTTTAGTCTTTTTCGGGTTATGGCTTTAATTTCAACGTCATAGGCATTTGCCCAGTCTTCGAAAATCCCATTGTCTTTAAAGTTTTTGTTCCAATGATCAAAAACCTCCTTTTGATTATTCAGTTCGTTCCATTGCTCATCAACTTTTACAATTTCATTGGAATAATCAATTTTTCCGTCTGAAACACGAGAAGCATAAAGACAGAGGTATTGTGCAGCGGTATCTTGTTGGAAATATGAAAAAAGTTGCCCACCATCACGCTGCATCTTCTTTTTCTCTTTCTCGTATTCATCTCCCCAAGTTTTACACTCAATCATTAAATAGGCTTTGTCATCTTTGTCAAAAACTAGAATGTCCAATTTGCCTTTTTCTTTTCTTCCCATTGGCCATTTATGTTCCAATGAAAGTTTATCTGGCGCATACCCTTTTTCTAAAACTCTGTCAACGCATTCTAACACAACAAAATTCTCACTCTGTTCAAAATTACTTGTAGTTAAGTCACCTAATTTGATCTTTGAACCATATTCAATTTTTTCATTTTCAAAATCTATTTTGAGGATATAGTCCTTATGCTTGGGATAACTTTTATAGTAAACATCTTTCTCACCGTCTTGCAGTTTGAAACCTATAGTTTGGATAAGTTCTTTTATTTCCGTTTTCTTTATTTTCATAGAGCTCTGTCTATTCTAATTTTTCGTTGAGACAAAAAGCTCTCTAATATCTACATCAAGAAACTTGGCAATTTGATGAAATATTTCTACCGCAGGCTGAACATCATTAGTACACCATCTTGAAACAGTGGATTCTGTTTTATCTAGATGTTTGGCTAAATCTTTAGATGAAACGTTTTTTTCAGCCAATACAGCCTTTATTCGATTGTAATTTATTTTATCCATAGTGCAATTAAATTGCTGTTTGGTGTAAATATACAAAGGCTAAAACTGTAGGTTTTTCGATAAAATTATAGTTTCATGTAAATTTCTTTCCTTTTAATCGAATTAATATTTTGTAAAACAATAATTTATTGTATTTTTGTAAAAATTAATTTTTGTCATAAAGCAATTATTATGAGCAGAAGATATACCAAAGCCGATTTAGAACAAATCGTTTCCGTTCAACTGGAAAACTTGAATGCCATGCATGACCTATTGAGCATCATGAAGCATCAAAATGAATTATTGAATAGTGCCAACCAAAAATTAAAAGATGAGATCACAGATTTTAAGCGGAAGATCTATCCAACGCGAAAACGAAATTCAAATTCTTAAATCTGCGGGCTCGCCTTCGCTTAGCTTCAGCGGAGTAAGGTGGGGGAGGCAAGCTCTTTGTGGCTGTCCCGAAGAGCAGGCGCAATGTGCTTGTCCGTGCGTTGGTAAAATCAAATAAAAATCTCTTGGGTGTGGGGCTTTTACTTCCCAACCTTTCTTAGGGCTATTGTAGCTAACGGTTAGGCTATGGGTAGTTGCTCAAACTACAAATGTTAGCAAAAAGGCACAGGGTAAGGAATATTCGGAGAATATTCCGATTTGCACTTACCATACCCAAGCAATTACTTATAGCATTGTTGTAACCCGTTATTTACATTCACAATTTTGATTTGTCATTTCGATTTTGTTTCCTGTTTCTATTTTCATGGTGCTCTTTTTTAAACTAAAGCGATTAAAGTCAATTTCATATGTCTCGTCAATTTCTTTTTCTCCATTCCATATAGGTGAAAAATAAACGCCATTTTCGAAATACCAGTGTCCGAGATAGAAATCCAGTTCATTATTAAATCTAAGTTGCTTTTTCTCTAAGTCATAAATTGTCAGACCGCTTAAGTCAGAAGACCAATCGGATACCAAATATTTTCCATTTTCGGTCACAAAATATTGACCTCCTTGAAAATTTTGGATTTTTCCATTTTCATCAATGATTAGTATTTCCCCATAATAATCGCCAAATTTCGAGGCGATAAATAGGCTTTCTCTGTTCTGGTTTTTGGAAAAGGTTAAGCCAAAATCACTTCCAACAGGGTCAATGTTACCATAGTTTATTTCGTCAATCAATTTGTTTGCTTTAATCGTTCGAATTAAACCTCTACAGCTAAAATCATAAAACTCTTCAGTAGGTTTTAACTGAATAAATTTGATGATTACTTCTTTAAAATGCTCATCTTTTGCGGATAAGCTTACATTTTTATTTGTCAATTTACCATTTTGCACGTATCCATTTTTGACAAATGACACTCGACTTTTATGTAAATAACCAATCTGTCCATTTTCGGTCTCTATTATCCACCAATTTGAATCGTCATTTTCAAAGAATGTAAAATGTTCTTTATCAAAAATTTTTCCAATTACTTCACTTTTATTGCTTTTGTCAGACCTAATGTTTGTGAATCCATCTTTGTCTTTTATGATTCCTATTTTAGATTGGCAATATCCTTTAAAAGTTAGAAAAAGGATTAATAGAATAAATATGTGTTTTTGTTTGGTCATAATGGGTTACAACAATTATATATCATCATTGATCATATATCCATTATACGCCTAAGATAGCAAATCCGTTATTTTCTTAAATACGTAAGTAAGCACATGAGTATAAACTTCCATTGTTCTGATAAAGCCATATCCCCATAAAAGTGGTATGTACCTGATGGCATTGCCTTTAATCATATGCTTTGGATGGGGGTTACCCGGGTTCCGCCTCAGAACCACTCTCCAATTTTAATAAGCCACGAAAGGCATCCGCTACGGTATTCCCCTCATACAATACTTTGTAGACCTCTTCGGAGATGGGCATGTCCACTTTGTATTCCCTGGCAAGTTCCATGACCACTTTGGCCGTTTTGACCCCTTCGGCAACCTCGGACATTTCTTCGATAATCTCCTTGAGCTTTTTCCCTTTTCCCAATTGAAAACCAACATGGCGATTTCTACTTTTGGCACTGCTACAGGTGGCCACAAGGTCTCCCATGCCCGCCAACCCGGCAAAGGTTCTTCTTCTTCCGCCCATGGCGGTGCCCAAACGGGTTAATTCGGAGAGTCCCCTGGTAATCAGTGCCGCCCGGGTGTTATCGCCAGCATTAGCCCCGTCGCCCATTCCCGTAGCGATGGCCATAATGTTTTTTAGGGCACCCCCCAATTCACAGCCGATCACATCGTTATTGGTATACACACGAAAGAGCCCCGAGTTGAATACCCCTTGCAATTTTTTGGCGATGATTTCATCCACCATGGCAATTACCGCTGCCGCTGCCTGACCGTTATGGATTTCCTTTGCCAAGTTGGGACCGGTCAATACTCCTACGGGATGTCCGGGCAGTATTTCAGCCACCACTTCCGTCATCCTTTTTTTTGTGCCCATTTCAAGGCCCTTGGCCAAACTCACAATGGGAATCCACGGGCGAACAAAGGGTTTTGCGGTTTCCAGGACTTCCCTAAAGTTTTGCGAGGGAATTCCCATAACCAGTAAATCCGCATTTTTTACGGTTTCTTCTATGGAAACCGAGGCTTTTAGGTTTTTGTTCAAAAGTGCTCCCGGCAGGTATTTTGAATTGGTCCGATGGGCATTGATTTCATGCACCGTTTCCTCATTTCGGGCCCAAACGGTGGGATTTGCATTTCTTGCGGTTAGTGAGGCAACGGTGGTTCCCCACGAACCTCCTCCCAATATTCCTATGTTCAATGGCATATGTTCGATTTTTTTTGGTTTGGGTCGGTAATTTTGGAAACCCAATTAGTGATTCAGCTCCGCAACGAACAGTTCACGTACCTCTTCAATGTATTGATTCAAGTTTTTCCGTTTCCAAAGTGCCGTTTCCACGGGATCCAATACCACTACCTCAATATGTGTGGGACGCAACATCATGGAACCTTTTTTCACCGCTTGGTACGCATTTTTGATGACAATGGGAACAATGGGAACCCCAGCTTGCATGGCCAGATGAAAGGCCCCTTTTTTAAAAGGTCCCAATTCTGCGGTACCACTCCGTGTTCCCTCGGGGGCAATAGCCACCGAAACGCCATTTTTCAATGCCTCCACCGCCGGTTTCATGGCCTCTATGGCCTTTGTTTTGTTGCTTCGGTCAATATAGATGGCCCCCAACGCTTTGAATATAGGGCCAATAGGTGTTCTTTCCAGTTCTTTTTTGGCAACCCCGGTAAAATCCCTGCGTAAGAGTTTCATGATAATGAAGAAATCGGCTGCGCTCTGGTGGTTAAAACAAAATACTGCAGGGCGAAAATCGGTCAGGTTACGTTTGCCCCTCACGGATATTTGCAATCCGGCCAGGCGTGTACCAAAGTCACCAATACTTGAAAAGGTGGTATTGGCCGCCTCCTGTCTTGATAGGGTGACCAATCCCTTTACCGCGCCCCTTACCGCAGACGGATAAATGCTCGCAGCCGCCAGGCCCGTACGTAAGCCATTGACCACCGGTTTTTCACTGGGCTCCTTAAATCGAAGAATGGGCCAGTCGTTCTCAAAGGCTACCTGGGAAAGCGCATTATCCGGGTTTGTGGCCACGGGTTTGCCCACAATTTTGAATAAGGGATAATCATCAAAACTATCCGAATAAAAATAGCTTTTGGAGAGGTCAATAGTATTCTCCCTGGCAAAGATTCGTGCGGCCCTTGCTTTGCCTTCACCCCAACGCATCTCTGCAATGCGCCCCGTAAATTTTCCGTTTTGCAATTCCATCTGGGTGCAATACACATCGGAAATCCCCAATTCCCTGGCAACGGGATTGGTTTGGTAGGGGGTAGCGGCCGAGATAATGACCACCCGATGTCCTTTTTCGAAATGTTTTTTGATCAATTCACGGGATTCCGGGTAGATGGTCGGTAACAGGTATTCCTCAAATACCTCCTGGCCCAGATCGGCAAAAACCTTTTCAGGAATCCCTTTGACCCCCAAGGCGGCAATTTTGGTCAGCACTTCAAAATCGCGATTGCCGAATGAAAAGACCAGGGCCGTCATAAATTGGGTAATGTATTCCTTGGCCGTTGTTTCCCCACTAAATAACCGGGTACGCATAAATCGCTTTGCGGAAAAGTCATTGATTATGGTCCGATCCAGATCAAAATAGGCGGCTATGTGCGGTCCTTCTTCTGCTTCTTCTATTTTTTTTCTCGATTTGGGTATTGTCGCCTCGGGCACCAAACTATTTTGGCGTGCTAACAATCCCAGGCTTTTGGTGCTGGGTTCCACCTCGATTTCCTTCAGGTATGTCAATCGTGCCGTCAAGTCCTCAAGTTGGTGCATCCAAGCTTCGAGTCCCTTGTGGTTTGTCTTTTGGTCGGTTATGCCAAGTCCGGCATTTTCGGCAAAGCGATAGGCATTGCTTAAAAAGGGTTTTGAAATACTTCCCAATCGCGTGATTCGACTATGCCAATGGAGCTCTTTTCCCTTAAAAATGCAAAGCTCCAGGAACTCTTCTTCCGTGAATATGTCGTTCTCGTCCCAATGGCTCAACGTATGGCATACCACCTTGTTCGCTTCAATATAGGAAAGGAGCAACGCCCTGGAGATGAATAGATCTTGTTTTTTCAGGATTTCGGAAACATCCCTTTTGGGGTCATTCAGTATTTCCCGCCAATTTTTATCGAACCGATTGAGCTCTGCTTCAATTTCATCACTGAATTTCGCCTTGTTGGTATAGAAAAATTCAAATTTGAAAAGATTGCGAAGGTTCATGATTTCCTCCCAAAAATGAACTATTCTATCTGGGGACGTATCGTCTTTCACTTTTACCAGGGCCATCTCCACAAATGCGGAGTGGTACAGATGGCCCGCAACCATATTGGCATAATAGGTGGCCGACAGGTACTCCGTGGAAATCACACTGAACTGCGCTTTTTGCCCAGCCCTGCTTTTGCGAATGATATGGCCCGCTTGAAGCAGATTTAAAGCTTTTTGTACACTCACGGCAATGGGATTGCCCCTATCCATAAGCGAATCCTCTTGCTTTTTGCCAATGTATTCCATCAGCTTTTTCACCTTGAATTCGATTTCCTTTTTGGTCAGTGCAAAGTCATTAAGGAGCACATTGCAAATCAGGGAAACCGTGGAAACCGGGGTAATCCTGGACATTTGATTGATAAGATCGAAGGCGAAAAAGGGCAAAGTGTCCTTACGCTTATAGGTATCATCCTCAAATTGGGGAACCGCGACATTATGGGTTTCATCGATTTCGACCGGATTACCAAAACGGATGGCGGCCCTACCATAATTGCTTCCCAGGCTTCGAACGTATTTGATGCCTTCGGAAAGGTTTTCCGACTTTTTTTTGGCCCCTTTTGCTTGCTCCGTCATTTCCTTGACGTCCGGAATAAGGTCGTATGCTATGGAAACGGGGACATACTTAACATCCCTGGAACTCTGCTTTTCAGCATCCATGATGTACTTTAGGATACCCATTTGGGGATGCAGGATTTTACCCGTCCGGGAACGGGTGCCTTCAATATTCCAGGTAAGGTGGTCCCCCTTGTCTATAATAGTGGAAATGTAGTGCCTAAGCGCAATTTTATAGATCGGGTTGTCCTTAAAACTTCTACGGATAAAAACTATACCGGCACTTTTCCCCAATTGCTTCAATCCGGGGAAGGCCAGGTTTATCCCCCCAAAGGAATAGGGTACGGGCATCCCATAACGTGCCAAGGTGGAGATGAGGACCAAGGTATCCAGATAGGTCTTGTGGGTCATGATAAAAGCGACGGAATGCTTCCGCATCAATTTCATCAGCTTTTTGATGCCCTTGGGGTCAACATCTATTTTTTCACTGTAGGCCCTGGAAAGAATATAGTTAAAACCCCGTACGGAAACCAGTCTTGCCGCAGGGTGTTGCTGGGCATAGAGTTCCTTAATGTATTTTTCTGCTTCTTTTTGAACATCTTCAATAGCTAGCTTGTGGTCTTTAGCTGCTTGCTTTAAAGACTCCTGAAATTTTTCGCTATTAATGATGTCCTGCATTTCAACTTAGGGGTTGAACTTCTAATTTAAAAAAAACAAACTTCTTTTTTTCTTGTTCCAGTAAAAAGGATAAAGGATGCGTTCTACTTCCAAGGTGGTCTCTTTGATCGTTTTCCCTTGAATATTGGCACTCAGTGCATTGGCCGTTATCAACAGAACACTGACGTTGGCACCCAGGCCCGAATGGCTGCCGTACACTTCAATATTCTTTATGTCATCCCGATAGCTTTCGGCTTCCATGCAATGTTTCCAGGGCAATAGGCCATCTGTTTTTGTGTAAATACACGTAATCGGCACATTGGGTATGGGTTCAAGTTCTTCGATAAACCTTTTGTTCCTTTCCTTTAGGGATTTTCCCCTAAAAAACTCCAAAATGCCATTGACCGGGGTTTTCATGTCCATAACCCCCCATACGGGTGAACCAATGGTTACAATCTGTTGTACCTGCTTGGGATGGCGATTGGCAATGATCTTGGCAAAAAGGCCCCCTCCGCTCCAACCTACGATACTTACTTTTTCACCGTGAATCCGATAGATATCATCCAGCTTTTCCTCAAGGCGTGGGATGTAGTGCGATTTGACCAAATTGAAGCCCTGGTCCCATTTATAGGTCTTAAAACCTAAGGAGGTCAGATACCGACGGACAAAGGACGTTGAATAATCATCACCCAAATAGGGGGGAATCAATAGTACGGGCTTGCCCTCTCCTTTAATGCGTTTGGGAATAAAAGGGTAAATGGCATAAATGGACGCCCATTCAACCAGGGACCTACTTTCCAAAAGCATATTGAATAGGGGAGGTTTGGGGATCTTCTGATTGATCAGTGTTATTTCTTCCCTGAATCTGCTCAAGACCTTTTTGGATAGTTCATCGGCTTCCGGATTGCCTTTTCGGGTTATTTCATTGGTGATGTTCTCCAGTAAGGTAATCAGTGTAAAGTATTCACGACTTGGGCCCAATTCATCACACATTCGAATACATTCATCAAACAGAAAATCCAGGTCCTTATCGTCCGAGGTCACTTCTTTGACAATGGGCATCAGTTCATCCGAATACGCGTGAATTTTAAAACTTCCCGTTAGGATTTTCTTGACTTTCGTAATGGGAAGCCCGCCGCGTACCCCTAAATAGGCCGTGAATTTGATAAAAGTCTCATATAAATGCAATTTATCTTCCATGGTTCTAGGGGATGTAGGTGTTAAGCCATGTTATCATATCTTCCTCCACTTCTTGACTGTTCTTTTCGTTGAGCATTTCGTGCCTGCCTCCTTTGTAGAGGTTGAACGTAAGGGTTTCGTTGCCATTCTTTTCATAGTTCTTGGCCACTTTGCTTACCCCTTTTCCCATTTCACCCACGGGATCTTCATCTCCCGAAAAGATTAAAATGGGTAATTTGTCCGGGGTATTTACAAAAGCACTTTTTTTATTCAATTCCCTGGAATTGATTAGAATATCGGCAAAAACCCCAACGGAAAAGTTCTCAATGCGATAGGGATCGGCCTCAAAGGCATCCACGGCGGCTTCGTCGCTACTTATCCAATCCAATTTTGTTCGATTGGGCTTGAATTTTTTATTGAATTCATCAAAGAAGAAGCTTCTCAGGGTTTCATTGCCGCGTTCCCGCCCCCGGATAGCGCTTACCACTTTTGTGCTTGCCAACCCAAAATGTCCCAATCCCTTGATAAAATTTGCCGTGCCCGATAAAATCAAGGCATCAATTTCATCGCCATAACGGAGCACGTATTTTCGACTCAAAAGGGACCCCATGCTATGGCCGAACAAAATAAATTTAGCTTCAGGGTGTTCGTTGCGCATCAACCCGGTTAGGGAATGCATGTCTTCCACCACATCCTCAAAGTAATTTTTGCCATCATAAAAACCAAAAAGCCGCTTTATTTCCGCCGTTTTCCCATGTGCCCGATGATCGTTGGCATAAACGGTGAACCCTTCTTGCTGCAAACGGTGGGCTATGCTGTCATAACGCCCTGCATGCTCCCCAATACCATGGGCAATCTGCACAATGCCGCGATTCTTGTTGGCATTAAGGGTTTCCCACTTATAGTAGCAGATAATTTCACCGTCCTTGGCGGTAAATGTATTGGTCTTGTAATACATTTTATCGGGTTAAAAAGGCTTTAATAAGATTCGTCAACTTACGTTTGTTGGCCACGGTACCGGATAATTTTAAGCGTTGTTGAATTTTTAGTTCATCAAACAACAGTTTTTTCTTGTACAGCGCATATAGGTTGGCATCCTCAATTTCCAAAACGGTTTTCGGGTCCAGTGTCGTTGTTTTTTTAACGGTAGCCGCTTCTTTGGTGAGGTCAATTTCCCAACATTCGCTGGTGGCACCCATATCTACATGAACGTGGTAGACGCCCTGGTATTTTTTGATAAGTCCGGTTTCCTTTTTCAAATACCGCCTTAAGGCATTGAAAAAAGCGGTGCTTTCACTTTTTTGTTTTGCGGATTTCCCCGCCGGGGACTTTTTCTTCTGGCTCCCTAAAATCAATTCTTCCAGTTCATTGGCGGATTCGCGGATGTACCTTGAGAAAACATAACAATCCGGCATCGTCCGCTTGTCCGAAGTGGTGGTAATACTGATTTTACCATTGTAACTGAAGGCGGCAATGATCAGACCAAAACCATTTGCCACTGGGGTCAAACCAAAAATGGAAACCACCTTGTGCCCATTCAGGTAGAGCAGTTTTGTTGGTCCAGGTACATTGGTAATGGTTACATTGAATGGGGGGCGATGCAAGTCCTTGATATTGTATTTGCCGTAGATCCTGGCGGCAAGGTTGGCCAATCCGAAAGGTACGGCATCCGCTATTTTTGCCAGGGTTTTGGCACCCATGGTCTTATGTCTTGCCTTGCCCAGCATGGTCTGTTCCTGAATGTATTCCAAACGCTCCAAAGGATCTTCAATATGCGTGCCCAATTGAACCAGCATATTGGCTATTTGATTGTTTTGTGAATCGTCATTTTCACCACGTATGGAGATGGGGACATTGGCGACCAAAGGTTGCAAGGGCAGTTTTTCCTTCTCTTGAAGATAACGTCGTATCGCCCCGGCGCAGACGGCCAAAATAAGATCGTTGATACTGACACCGACCAGTTTTCGCAAGCTATTGACACGGTCAAATGAAAGGATTGCCGTTCCCCATGTTCTTCTGGGGGAAACGTTTCCATTAAATATGGTAATCGGTACGGGATAACGTGCCGTGGCAAATTCCTTTTGGATGCTTAAGGTTTTTGAAGCCTTGTTTTTCACAAAGGCTATTGCGGTATCGGCTATGGTTTTTGGAATTCTGAGCGGATTTTTTAAAAAGCCGTACCCACTTTTCAGTAGTAAACTGATATCATCCGGTAAGGGGTTGGGATCGTACTTTTTGATTTCCGATTTGTCAATGGTCCTGACCTTGTCGTCTTTGTCAAATAGAATACCCATTAGGCCCACTCCGGAGCTACCGTCGATCATGACATGGTGCACTTTGCTGACTATGGCCACAGAGCCTTTGGGAATTTGGGGGATTTCATCTATCCCTTCTATAAAGTGGATGGACCAAAGTGGCCGCCTTAAATCCAGGGGTGCACTAAAGATGCGGGAGGTTGTTCTTCGCAAGGATTCCCAGTTGGAGGGATCGGCCAGTTTCATTCGGTTAAGATGTAGGTCCAGCTCAAAATTGGGATCATCGACCCAATAGGGGTAATCCAAATCCATGGGTACGTGCAGGAGGCGTTGTCTGAATTTTGGGATCAAATGGAGTTTGGAGGCGACTATTCTTTTGAAATCCTTAAAATTCATGGAACCTTCAACGATGACCAAAGTGGCAATATGCATTGGGCTTGTGGGCGATTCCGCATAAAGAAAAGCCGCTTCATAACCCGAAATTTGTTTAAAATTCCCGTCAAATACTTCTTGGGCAATATCCTTCAGATCTATTTTCGATGCCATGTGTTCTTTATTTTACCAGCAGTTCTTGGTCAGTGTTTTGAACAAACTGGGTGTAATTGTGTGTTTTTATGTCTTTGGCCTTCAGGTCGAACATCAAACTGTACAGTCCAAAAAAAGTCCTGTTCATGTAAATGATATGTTTTGATCCCCTATCGGCATTCATGTTCATTAGGGTGGACTTTTTCAGATACTGTTCCCCGAAGGCCGAGATTTTATCAAAAAATTCCCGGTCGGAGAAATCAAAGGTTTCCACTTGAAAAGGTTTGGTAAACCATTCCAATACCTCAAAGAATAGTTTGGTGAAAAAAGCACGTTCCGTTTCGCTGTCCTCTTCCTTCAATACCTCAAGGGCAAAAAGGTTTTTTTCAAAACTATCCGGATCATTGATGACCTCCCATTTGAACAGCTCAAAATAAGGATTATAAAAGTCTTCCGGGATGGCCTTCATACAACCAAAATCCAGTGCGATGACCTCATGTGCATTGGAAACGAGAAAATTGCCGGGATGTGGGTCGGCATGGACCTTATGCAAAACGTGCATTTGGTACATATAAAAGTCCCACAGCGTCTGTCCCACTAAATTGGCTGCCTCTTGGTCGGTATTGGTTTGGGCAAATTCGGAAAGGTGTGCGCCATGCATCCAATCCATGGTAATAATTTCTGGAGAGGAATATTCCGGATAATAGGTCGGAAACCTCAAATTTGGAAGATGACCACACCATAGTTTGATTTCCTGACTTTGGGCGAGTTCCAGTTCATAATCGGTTTCCTCCACAAGTTTGTTTTCCACCTCTTTAAAATACTGTTCCGAATGCTCACCCGAGATGTTGAACATTTTCATGGCTACCGGCTTTACAATGGCCAGATCCGATCGAATGCTCTGCGCCACTCCGGGATATTGGATTTTTACCGCGAATTGCTGTCCGTTTTTTTCGGCCAGATGCACTTGACCGATACTGGCGGCGTTCATGGCCTTATTGTTGAATTGGTCAAATAGTTGATGGGGAAATTTTCCAAAGGACCGTTTGAATGTTTTTAGCACTAGAGGTGCTGAAAGTGGGGGTACGGAGAATTGGGCGAGTGAAAACTTTTCTACGAAGGCTTTTGGCATGATGCTTTTTTCCATGCTCATCATTTGCGCCATCTTTAGGGCACTGCCCTTCAGGGTTTTTAAACTGTCGTAAATATCATTGGCATTGTTTTCATCCAATCGTGCTTTTGCCTCTTCCTCCGAATTGACCATTTTGTCCCCATAGTACTTCAAATAATTCACGCCAACTTTGGCACCTGTTTGCATCAATTTTGAGGTGCGCTGTAGCTTTGAAAGTGGAATTCTCTTTGAAGTCTTCATGAGGGATCTTTCGACTTTATTTTTTCAGCATATAAAAATTTACCCAGGTCAATGATATTTTGCAATGATTTGGTGTTCAATAATTCCATGCCCGTATTGATGGACTTTTCAATGAAAATATCCGTTTTATGGCATTGATGGGAATCATCGGACATCCAAAACTTGACCGTCAACAAAAACTGTATCCAAACGCCTTCCCTGATCGATCTTTTTTGAATGGATTCCAAACTCTCACTTATCCTGAAGGTCTCCAACTGCAACGAATCGATAAAGGCGATAAAACTTTCCTTCAATTCTTTAAAAAGTGACAGGGCATCAAAACTGAGACCGTAACTTTTTATGGTAAGTAAAACAAAATCCCGATTCAACGTAAAATTTTCGAAAAGCGTGTAAAAAAGGCTCAATAATTTGTCCTTTTTGTCAAATGACACAAAATCAGGACTTTCGGCCAGCGTGGCAATGGACGTATCGATTAGAATCTTGAATATGGACCTGTCCAAATCTTCAAAACCCGCGTAGTATTCATAGAATCCATCGGGGTGAAAATCATAGTCACTTGCCAAATCTTCTATCGAAGCTGGTTTGCCTTCGTATTTCACAACGGCATCCATATAAAAATCGATCAGATCTTCTTCTGCTATTTTCTGTTTACTTGCCAATTCAAAACTTCAAAACCCAACTTCGTTAAGCGAAAACACACTTTAAAAAGAAGTTGTCGTACCTCTTGCTAAAATAACGAATTTACCCCTTACTATGCATGCATACTAAAAAACCAGCTGGTCCCTGGAAGGGACAAACTGGTTTTCCATACAAATTCGATTAATTACTGCTACTATGCTACCAGCTTGTTGAATTTCTTTTTACCAATTTTTAAATCGTTCTTGACCTCGTTTAAAATGTCAAAGACCAAATCCTGTTGGTTAGCCGCCAATTTTAAGCCACCTTTTAGGGCCTTATCCGCAACATTTTGCCATTGGGCCGTTATTTCCAAGGAGGTGGTAACCAATTCTTCAGTTCGTGCAAGGGCTGTATCATTTCCCTTTAACGCCATTGCCTTTGTTTTGGCCATAGCTTTGCCGATTAGTCCTTTAGCGTTTTTCTTAGTGCTTTTATTTTTCATCATGCTTTGATTTAAAGATTAACAATAGGGCTTTGGGCCAATTTCCTTTGTTGCCCTTTAGCCTCTGGTTTTGGCTTCCTTTTTCCAATCGGAAAAATTAAGGTTCTTAAAGATGGGACCGGCCTTTTCAAGAATTCCCTGGATTTTTTCATCGCTGGCCTCTGCCAATTCCATAAAGGTTTCGATACCGTTCTCGTTAAAGATTCGCTCCAATTTGGGGCCAATTCCCTTGATCAACTTTAAATCGTCTTTCCCAGAAACTTCAACTTCCATTTTTGCTACCGCTTCTTCTTTTTTGACCGTTTCGGTTTGGGCCTTGGCTTTCACCGTTTTTTTGGCTTTGGTCGTCTTGCCTTTGGAGGGTTTTAACGCTTCATCAACAAATTCCTCCCCTTTATGGATCACTTTTTTAACCTGCCCCAAAACATCTTCCTTAACATCGTTGAATTTAGCGGTACCCTTTTTTTTAATGTCTTTGGCCGTTTTTTCAACTTTTTTGAGTGTTGGGTTTTCAGTAACTTTCTCTTTAATGTTTTCAGTTACCTTCAAGACCATTTTTCCAACAGGTGTTTTGGAAACATACTCATAAGCGCGTTCCGCAGTTCCTTCATCATAACCCACAAGGTCCAATGTTCTTTCTTTACCGGATTTTACCTGTTTTTTAACGGTGCTGGCCGTATCAAAAAACATATCCATTTGCTTTCTTCGAACTGGCTCGGATTTCTTCACCAATTTCTTGGTCAATTTTTGCCATTTTTCGCCATTCTCCAAAGTGGTATTGATAGTGGCCACAGTGGCGTTGATCAATGCACTATTGAGGCTTTTTGCTTGCTCTTTTTTTCTTTTTACAGTCGTTGTCGCCATGATATTTTTTTTTAAGTATTCTTTTTGATCTATTAATGGTGCAAATCTAAATGCCATAAGTTACAGCTGAGTTGCACTCTTGCTTTTGGGCAGATTGCCCTAGTCCTTACTGATTTTTTTCTTTATGCCATTCAACACATCAAAAACAAGATCTTGTTGTGTTGCGGTGATGTCCAATCCTTTTTTGATCACTGTTGAAGTGATGTTCAAGGACTTTTCTGCCACTTTAAAAGAGGTATCAAACACTTTTTCCGTGGTGCCCAAGGCAAAATCGTTCGCTTTGGTGGCCAAACACAGAACATTGTTCGCGGTTTTTTCGACTAGCGTTTGCTTTGTTTTGTTAGTTGCCATAGCTGTATATTTTTTTGCGTTCTAAATTTATGGGACAAACATAAAACCAGGTAGTTACAAATGAGTTGCAAACCAGGGTAGGGGTTGGGCTTTTTTCTATAAAGGTGAGGTAACCCTTTTATTTACAGTGGGTTGATATAACCGCATTTCATCAAGCAATGGCTTCGATTTCCTTTAACAATGCCCTTGTGGCCGGGAGCGGGGGTATCCCATATTCCTCATCAAGGATATCGGCACATTTTTGATAGGTTTTTAGGGCTTGCGGCCGATTGCCCTTGGCAATATAGGCCGACATTTGAATGCGGTAGGCGTCCTCCCAGGTTTTGTCAATGGCAATCGCCTGTTGCGCAAGGCGAATACTTTCCATGGGGTTGGTGGTTATCAATAGTTCGGCAAGGTTCACCAATGCGCCAAGAATCAGAACCTGTGTTTTTTCGCGTTCCTCGGAGGACCAATCTTCAAAAATCCGATTGGGCAGATACATCCCCTGATAGAGTACAATGGCATTTTGGTACGCCTCTTTTGCAATTTCGGGAAGGTTGCCCAGCGCGCTATTGCCGATGATGATGTATTTTTCAATGGCATCAACATCGATCCAAACCAAATCCAGATTCAGTTGATAGGTCACGCCCTGGCGTTCTACATAAATGGCTTCCGTTCTTGCGGGCCGATGGGGTTCCAACACTTTATTCACGCCGTGGAGCGCCACTTTAAAATCGCGATCGTCACCTTCTTCCCACAAATGCTCCATAATCTGTTCTTTGTGGAGGGCGTGTTTGTTCCGATAGGAAATAAGGTATTGGATCAGTTGGATGGTTTTGTCCCTTCCCCAATCCTTTGCATTGACTTTATCGTCTTCACGCCATAGGGCGAACCGTCCCAAAGTCTGAAATTTGATCGGTGCTTTGAGCTGAAACGCTTTAAGGTCCGCCAACCGGGCTGTCAGTTCCTTGCTTGACACAGCTTATTTTGCTTTGGAGGGCGGGGTTTTTGCTTTGGCCGCTGGTTTTTTCGCGGTCCTTGACGTCCTTGGGGAAGTTCTTGTTTTTTTTGCTGATGCCCCCTGCAAGGCATCCACTTTTTTGGACAGTTCCGCAACCGAATGGGTCAATTCCACCAAGGTTTCATGTATGGTCTTAAAATCGGACTTGGAAGCATTCCGCCATTGGTCTATCGGTACTTTGTCCCACAATTCTTCCCCATATTCACTCAATTGATCTTGTAAATTGGCCACTTGCTTTCGGGGATCTTTCAGGGTCTCTTTTAGTATTTTGGGCCCTGTTGTGGCCACTGACTTAAAAAGGGAAAAACTTTTGGTTAAAATGTTTTCCTGCTCTTCCGATGTTCGGTCGTTTGTGGCATTCATGGTCAAATCCGCCAGATGCTGCCGTATAAAGGCCACGGCTTCCTTAAAGTCGGAGAAATTCAGGTCTTCACCACCCTGAACGTGCGAAACATTGCCACGCCATTGTACTTCGGATTCCCCATTTTCATCATAAATCTTTTGTGTAAACCGCATCATAAAAGATGCCGTTTGTGCTGCCTTTTTTGCCATTCTTCTTTTTTTAACTGGGTTAGGGAATTTGCTATTCCTAAAAATAACCATAATTCTTTGGGTTTGGGAGTGGGCTTTCTTAAAAAAGGATTTATCAAGAAGGAGCACCAATAAAAGAGGCCTTACTTCGTAAGCGCTTTCCTTGTGGCAACGGAATTAGGCTTACAGTTTTTGGTCAGTATAAATGTAAGCAAGGTTCTTTGTCTTAATTGACCAGCGAAGCAATGGATTATGGCTATTGTTAAACACCGTTTTTTACCAATCGTCTTTATCGTCTTTGTTTTTTAGAAAGTTTAATAAACTCAAATCAATCTGTTCAAGTTTTTTTATTATCTGCGGAATTATTTTTTTTCCATAATTCTGCTGAGATTCGTAGTCTTTTTTAAATTTTTTGTCATTTTTTATTCGTTTGATTGCCGCTTTTTTTCCAATTCCGTCATAGTTTTCCATTGCTTTCAGACTGAACTCACGATATTGTTCTAAACTCATAAAATAAACAGCCAACGACATTGAAGCGTCAGTTCCATCGAATAGTAAATCAGATATTTCGATTTTATATCGTCCATCTTTGAATTTCAAATCAAGAGTATATTCCACTTTTCGTGAAGAATAAACAGTTGCTCCATAAGCTGTGTAGTCAGCACCTATTTCAAATGCTCCTTTTGTCAAAATGTTGTCCTCGTTATTAATTCGAGTAACATAGTTAGAGTTGTTATAAGTTTTGGCAACCCAACGATTTGCCCTGTCTTTTAATTCCTTTTTGTTCAAGTCCATTTTCTGAACTCTGTCAACATAAATTTTTCCGTTTATTGAATCAACCACCACTTGTGTTTTTCCAATAAAGCCAATTAAAATAAATGCCAATATTAATAATGTTCTCATAGTTTTTTTTAATTGTGCCTAACGTCAGTCTGTCTCAAAACTACCGTGATTAGTTGTTTATTTTAAAAATATATTAATTTGTTAGAGGGTTTTCCAAATGGATTACCTAAAACTGAGATTCCGTTAAAACAAACACTCTGGTCATTATAAAAGCAAATAAGGTGTTTAAAAAATGCTTTTAAGACGGATATTTTTGGTTTCCAGCCTAGATTGAACATTCTTTTAAGGTTGTATGCTAAAGCTGTTAATCCAAAATCAGCACTGGCTGAAGCAATTCCTTTCTTTGTAATTATATAATCAAAACCCCATTGCCTCTTTATCGTACCAAAGGGATGCTCTACAATGGCTTGTCGCTTTTTGTAAAGTCCTTGGTTATTGGCTACATGCTTTTTGTTGCTATCTATGTACGATTTATACTGGCTACGTTGAACAATCTTCCCATTGACCTTTGAAGTTGTACAACTTGTCATTACTGGGCAAGTTTTACAAGGCTTGGTTTTATATTGCTTAAACTTATAGTTTCTAGCCTTATACCAATTACCATTAGAGATTAGTTCTCTGTTTTTCGGACAAGTATAGGTGTCCTCTTTTTTGTTATAAATAAAGTGCCCAACATTATAAGTTGGGTCTGGTGCTTGGCTACTTCTGCCAATACCTGGTATGGCCACAAGGGTTTTTATTCCCAGGCAATTTGCAGTATAGAACTCACTACCGGTATGATAGCCTTTGTCATAAAGTGCTGTAAATGTATTGGTTCTTAAAATACTTTTTGCTCTTCTAAGCATCATACCCATAGCCTTTTTATCATTCTCATTGGTGAGTTTGTAATCAATAAGAAGTTTATGTTTATCGTCTACAGTCCTTTGGGCTGTATAGGTTATTTCGGTAATCGTTCCCCGAACAATTTGGTGCCTGCTATCTGGATCAGAAGTTGATATTTGTGGGTTTTCACAGCTCTTATCCTGTTCCAATACCATTTGTATTTGTTGGTATTTATCTTGATGTACCCGATGTTTGTTTATCGCTTTTTCGATGGCTTTTTTTTCATCGCCATCGGCGGTAGCTAATGCCTCATTATACTCATCTAGCTTATTGTCTATATACTCTAAATGGCGTTGTATTTTCTTTTTATTGTAATTGTTCTTTTTACTGTTCCGAGCTCTAAGTTTTGTAGAGTCACCAGCAATGAATATAGCTCCAATAAGATTAAAATCCTGAGCTATAGAAACACTTTCTCTAAAGACACGCTTTATGGCTTTGGGATTAGATTGTCTAAACCTAGAGATCGTATTATGATCTGGTTTAAGGTTTTTAAGTAACCACATGAGTTCTATATTACGAACACATTCCTTTCCAATACCCTGGAAGAACGCATACGATTCATATAGCCATAGATATAAAGCTTAAGTAAATCTTTAGGATTATATGCTGGTCTACCTTGATTAGAAATAGTTGTAAAACCTAACTGCTCCAAATCGAGATTATCAACAAAAACATCAATAAACCTTACGGTATTATCCCGATCAACCATATCGTCCAGACATGTGGTATATAATGTAAGTTGTTCTCGGGAGGCTCCTCGTATATAATTCATTATAATGTTTCTCTCTAATTCTTAATACTTTTGAGACAGTCTGACGGTCTTGGCTATGAGGAGTTGCGTGGTTTAGCGGTTAATCTTGCAAGCCTGCCTGCAGGCTCTTAGGTTTGTATTATTAAATCGAAGTATCTTAAAAAAGAAAAGGATGGGTGAACTTTCTTGCCGGCTAGATAAGATCCATTGCCTGTATTAGTCCCATCCTTAACTTTTAGACTGCCCGGAACCAGTTGGAATTTTAGATATCAAGGTCTATTAAGAGTCTTAGTCCCCTGGCAATCATTAACCTAATTCAAATGTACAATGAAAAAAGAATTTATCGGTATTGACGTTTCAAAAAGTACCCTCGATGTATACCTCTATCATGGCAAAGCGCACAAAGTATTTGATAATACCCTCACTGGGTTCTCTAAATTATTAGCCTGGGCGAAAAGACAATTGAAAGAAACTGAACCTGTATTTTGTTTTGAGCACACGGGTATCTATAGCTTAAAACTTTGTGAATTTATGCAACAAAATCAGTTTACCTATTTTGTGATCTCTGGGTTGGAACTCAAGCGGTCTCTGGGTATTAAACGTGGAAAGAATGACAAGGTCGATGCACAAGCTATTGCGCGTTATGCCTTTTTGTTCGAAAAGGAGTTGACCCCCTATCAACTTCCGGCCACATCATTATTAAAGCTGAAGAACTTATTAACTTACCGTGCTAAACTTGTACGGCAAAGAACAGCCCACCTCAACCAAATCACCGAGCAAAAAAAAGTGCTGCAGGTATCCCCGGATGATCCCATACTTGTTTCTGCGCAACAGATCATACAATTTTTGACCAAGGAAATCCTTCAGATCGAAAAACTTATAAGAACTCAGATCCAACAAAATCAAGAAATCACTCGAACCTTTAAGCATATCACCTCTATCAAGGGAGTCGGTTTAATCCTGGCGGTAACACTAATCACCGCAACCGATAACTTTAAAGCGTTTAAAACCTGGAGACAATTTGCTTGTTATGCCGGAATTGCGCCTTTTGAGCATCAATCAGGAACGAGTATAAAAGGCAAAACCAGGATAAGTACCTTGGGAAACCGAACAATAAAAACCTTGCTATCACAAGCAGCAGCTACCGCATTACAGCATGATCCAGAGATAAAAATGTATTACCAGCGGAGGTTGAAAGCCGGTAAATCCAAAATGTCAACAATCAATGTGATACGTAATAAAATAGTAAGCCGAACTTTTGCCGTGGTCAAGCGGGACAAGCCATATGTAAATTTAGCAAAATATGCAGCTTGAAAATTTGGATAAACCTTAGAATACAGGCAGGTACACACCAAGCTGAAAATCCGCAAGGATTTTCAGAAGCCTGCACTGAGCCTGTTGAAGCGGGGCAAATCCAACCATTGATAGTTTCTAAGTTTCAAGTTAACGAATTGCAGCTACTTGCCCGCCAATCAGGTGGGTAAATTATTGCCCTTGTTGGCAAACGTTTTTTTATTTACTCAAATTGCAAATTTCGGTCAAGGGTACTTCCAAAGCTTGACTGATTCTGAACAACGTATGAATGGTCGCATTTGTCCGTCCCTTTTCGATTCGGGAAATATTTGTCGTGTCGATACGTGCTTCTATTCTGCCTACAAGGTCAACTTGGGTCAGACCTTTTTCAAGTCGGATTCTTTTGATGTTTTCACCGATAGCTTTCAACATTTCCGACTTTTCCATACTTGCCATATTTGACAAGTCAAGAAAAGACTTATCTTTACTGCTATTAATGTCATATATGACAAGTTGGGCAAAGAATTCAAAGAAGGCTTATTAGGCTTAATTGCTGACATCTATGGCTCACCAGAGGAATTGGCCAAAATCCTTGATTTGGGAGTCGAGATGCTTTTTTATTTAGAAGAAGATACTTTTGAGAGAAGGGATGTCCAGTCAGTCGTTTCCGCTCTAAGGGCGGTCATTGGTATCATGAGGGAACCAGATTAGATTTTCCTGAAGAATTTGATCTGCATGATGCTTGTTGAACCTTTGGATTCTTTAGGTCACTTATCATGAAGATACCCTGAAAGCGAACCACAGGGATAGTTATGTTGTTGATAAGGGCAGGTACACTTTTTGTGATAAAGGCCATATCAAAAGGGAAAAGAAGCGTCCTGAAGCAGTTGAAAGGATTTTAAGGGGTCTTATCAACAAGTATGGCAGATTGGAGCGCTATGGGTATGATTATTATTATTTTGAAAGGGATAGACGGCTGAGGAAAAAAGTAAAATGTTGGAAATAACTATTAAAAAGGTATAGGTTTTGTAAGGTTTTTTAAAATAAACCGATTGTCATTTTTATGAAAACTATATAATAAGAATTGGTTCTTATTAGTTATGTTTGTAGGAGGAGTACAACAATTGACCAAAAAAGGACATATTTCTAAATTGCCGAATTCCCCTCTGCAGGAGGTCATATTCGAGCTAATATTGAATCAAGAGGTGGATTCAAGAGGAAATCAAGTGGAGCATAGTTTTGATTTGGCCCAAGGTGTTTTCAACAAGAGTATAACTGAAGACTTCAAGCACGTAGTAACTAATTCGTTCCCTCCAAATATTAAAATATTCCCCCGTATAAAATACCAGTATTGGACTAGTCTTAATCAATGGCCAGTAGTTCAAATAGGTCCTGGTATTTTTACCGTTAACGATACCGATGTCAATTATGAATGGAGTAAGTTTTATCCACTGATTTTAGAAAACCTCCAACGGTTGATTGACAGTTATTCTTCACCTTTGGACATCAACAAAATATCCTTGAGATATTTAGATGCTGTGGAGATAGATGGAGCAGATTCAGAAGAAAAGCTGAGATTCATTAATAAGAATTTCAATTTGAATCTAATAAATAACTATTCAATCAAGGATGCAACAATGCTCGGTTTGAATATTAATCAAACTTACAGATTGACAGATGGCAGTACCGTCCATTTTTCTATAATAGACGGAAAAAGCAAAAGGAATAAGCAAGCTGTGATTTGGCAAACCCAAATTAACAGTTCTAAGGCGAAGACTTTTGAAGACATATCGAATTGGCTGGATTCAGCTCATTCTGTTACAAGTGATTTATTCAAGGACACGATTACAAACGATTTTTATGCCAGTTTTAAATAAGGAAACCGAATTTTACAAGATTCCTAGCTATCAAGAAGGTTTTTTTGGAGCAAGTTCATTTACTAACGATTTTCTGGTAGTAAGCGTTGATTATCCAAGTATCCACCAGAGTTCTATAGTGATGCATGATATGGGTATGGTTTCTGAAGAAAACGAAGCTGCCATAGGTCAAATTAAGGCTTTGAAGTTATTGGGTAATAATTGGGATGAAGAAGGCGCTTTACCCATACCTGAAGAAGTTATTTCAAGAGCGATTGAAATTGTAAATCATATTAATAGATTTGGCCACGACGTTTATTTGGCGACCCCTGGACCAAATCAAGAGATTCTCTTGATGTTAAAATCAGGGAATCGAGAAATTGAAATAATAATATATCCAGATCGAGAAAAGTTGGTAAAGTTTGATGGAACTGAGTTTGTGGAACAAGGTAACTTCTTGGGCCAAGAATTGTCTGCTTTATTGGAATGGATTACCCGCTTAGTATGACCAAGGGTGATATTATAACTGACCCTAAAGAATCATTTTATAGAAGGGCTTATAGGAAAGATAAAAAATATGTTGACCCCAAAACAGGAAATTTTATCTCCAGGGCTTTTACTCCACGTCCAAAAAGGGACAATGGGATGCTTTCGGTTGATTTGGTTCGACTAACCACTCCCGAAAATACCGTTATGGATGCGGATAAGTTTGCAATTGCTGAAGTCCAAAATTCTGATATTATAAATCTGGGTTTGGAATCGATCTATGATCCAGTCGAGGCGAATGGACTCCCAGAGAACCTTGCTCATTGTTTAATATGTTGTATTGATGAAGATGATGAAAGCATTGCAGGTATTCTGGCCAGAAAATCTAAGAGAATTTATTTAGCGGAGGGTGAATAACCTTTCAAACATTAACCTGATAGAATTAAAAATCCCTCATAACCAATAAGTTAAAAGGGATTTGCGTACCCAGAGCGGGAATTGCCTTCCGGCGAGTCCCCATCCGAACCTGTTGAAAATGAAAAACCAATTCTAAACGAATTGTTTTATCCGAAATAAAATTTCACCGAAATCGGTTTGGCTCATTTTATTCCATAAAAAAACCAAGGGTTACCCTTGGTTTTTCATTTATTGGTACTCGGAGCGGGCACCTCAATACTTCGGCAGTGAACACAAGCCCCGCTTTTATTTCACTTCGTTTCATAAAAAAAGCCCTTACTTGGTAAGAGCTTTCCTCGTTGTACTCGGAGCGGGACTTGAACCCGAAAGCCAATTTTAATAGATTCTATATATCAGAAAATCAGTTCATTGCAAATAAATTTATATTAAAAAACATCAATTTTGGCGAGAATTTGACACGCTCCATGCGATGAAAAAGCCCGCCGTTATTGAGTTGTTGTCATTTTTGCTTCATTGTTCTCTAAAAAAACCTCCCCTTCTCCATATAAAAACCAGTTCATATTGAGCTGTGGCACCGCTTTTTTGAATGCATCCACCGTTGCCAGGCTTAAGCTATCAATTCGAAATGAGTTGTGTAGGGCCGTATAGTTAATACCATGCAATAGGCAAAATGCCCTAACGGTCTTCGGTCCTTTACCCGATTCGTGAAGCTCATGAACTAGTTTTCCCACTCTTTCCCGTAAATTCCTTTTCATCTTTTTATGAATAAAAACCATAGAATTTTTAAGGCTTTTCTGCAACGATTTTTAACTATTTTTTCATTTCTTAACACTCTATCCCTCAATAGGAACAAGACACTGTAAAATGTCAATAACTATTTGATAATTAAACAAATAGATAATTCAGCCACCGCTTGGCAATGAATAATTTCATGATGTAACATTTAACAATTACATCATGAGAAAATTGATTTTTGGACTTTTTGTCCTCGGCTTATTGGCCACTGCATGCAAAGATGACAGCAAAGTTTATGAAGACGTCCAACAAATTGACAGAGAGACTCCGCCTCCGACAAATGGGCTGGAAAAGAGCACTCCTCCGCCCGTCAACGGATAGGAGAAAACGCCTGATGATGGGAATGGCCGTTGCAATATTTCTAGTGGCCGTTCCCTTTCTGTTCTATGTCTATCGAATTTTCCCACATGAGGAATCCGCTACCATCTTGGGAATAACCTTTGAGGCAGGTGGATATGTCTATATGGACCACTATGCCTATTATTTTTTGACCAAACTATTGATTATGCTATGCTTCATTGTGTGGTATTACACATGCAGGCATTGGTGGCGTCAATTTATCCTGGTTCCTATTTGTATGTTTGCCTTTCAGATAATGGGTATTGTAAATACCAAACTGGATTATATAGATGAGTTTGACTTTTGGTACTCCATTCCAGTGGTCCTACCCATGGTGGTAATACTGTTTTTTACTTCCAAAAAGTTGACCCGTTACCGCAAATCGCTGGATATCATGGAAGAGATTGAAAACGAGATTTCCTCCCTTAAAAGTGATCAACATGCCCAGTCGTAGACACCTCACTATAATAAGGGAATTTAGAACGCTTAAGGCGAACCGTCATATTATTGGGGATGATCAGTATGTTAAAGAACTTAAACGTTTGTTGGCCGATATCAAGGCCGATATTGCTTCTCCCGATCTCTCACCCATGGAATTGAAACTGTTACAGCGTTTAATGAGAGATAATGATGCTACTTAGAGTTTTCTTTTTGCACTTTGGCAAGTTCTTCCTCTATTTGGTTTCTTATAAATTCAGTGATGATGTCGTTAGTGAAGTCGGACTCCAATTTTTCCTCTAATTTCAAATCTATCCTTTGATCTATTCTATCGTCAATGGCCTTGTCCAGTTTTGATTGAGGTTGATAAACGGCTCCTTCTTCAGACACTTTGTTCGTGCTTAGCAGCAAGTTTCCTTTTCCGGTTAGCAAATAAGCCGGGTTAAAATCTCGATAAGCGTCGCATATTTCAGAAATCGTATCAACTGAAATGGAAGAGCCCTTTTTAAGGGCATCCGCCAAGTAGCCTTGTCCTTTTCCTATGCTTAAGCTCATTTGTCTTGCAGACAATCCTTTAGCGTCTAAATACTCCTGAATTCTCTTTGAAATAACTGACATTAAAATCGTTTTTTTACGAAATATTCTTGTTTATGTCGTTTAAATCAGATATTTTCGTCAATGAATTATTAAAAATCTGTCAAACAAATATAGCATTGTTGGCGGACTTGATAAATAATAGAATTCTATGATACGAGCCGAAGTCGCGGATACTTACAAAGAAATACTTGGAGTGCAGTATGCTCAGACCATAGCCGATTATCTAAAGCAGGAGGGCATACTAAACCGTAAAGGGACCTATTATTCTGTGTGGTCTGTTTATCAGTTCATGACTGGCAAACGTGAAAATGAGGTCGTGGAAAAGGCTATAACCGATCTCATAGAAGAAACTCTAAAAAAGCAAAAGGCTAAAATGAATAGAGAGGATGCAATTGTAACTAAGGGTAAAAAAAGACTACAAGCGCTTTTAAAATAAAACCCGGAGAAATCAGCTCCGGGAATTAACCAAAATAAATTTCTTAAAGATGATCAAAACTACAGAAAAACCGAAAGTCCACCAAGTAATCCATAAGATTCCGGCAGGGCTATTGCCCACGGATCGGAGCATAGAGCTTTTCGGTGACCGAAGGACAAACCGCGTATTCTTTATGCACAATGGAAAGACCCTGCCATTTTGTGAATTGAAAAATAAGGCGCGAGAACAATTACTGCAGTTGTTGATGAACGATAAGGTGGCCATGAAAGACCTTAAACATTTACCCATTAACGAGGCGCTGGAGCAGTTTGCCTTTTGTGTGTTCGGTACGCTGGACCATGAAGCGGATGTAGATGCCGATGGTAACCTGGGCAACTCCGATAACTTTATGTGCGGCAAGGCAACTTGTAACTGCAAGCACTGGAAAAGCAAAAACATTACTTTTCAAGGCACTGCAATAAAGGGAAAATTATTACAGGTTCTTACCGAAATGGCCAACCCTGGTGACGACCGGCAACATGCTGAAAATTTGGGCATTGCCCTTTCCACGCTCTACACCCATAAGAAAAAGCTCTTTAGCATTTTCAATGTTTTCAATACCAGTGAACTCATTGTAAAGGCCATTGAGGCAAAAATCATTCAGTGATGAAGCGAACCTTAATCCATGTCCAAAAAGATATCAACGCCCTCTGTCAGGAAATCAAAAAAACCCTGGATGACACTTCCATTGAAAAAAGGGCAAAACGATTACAAATGGAAGCCTACGGCCAACGCAAAGCTACCCTTGATAAGGAAAGAGCCACCCTTTCTGGAAACGCTCAAGACTCAGTATCTAATTGCAAGGTTGGAAAATCAAAGCCGGTACCGGCATACCTCCTTCGGCGATCTGGTACGGAACCTAAAACAACTATTGCTAAGAGACAAAACGTTGCACCATGATCAACTTAAGGAAAAAATCAACATCAAAAGCTACTTCTGGTCCCTTTTACGGAAAGAAGATTGAGCTGGAAGAGGCGCTTGAAACCACCCATCAATTGGTAGATTATCTCGAGGCTTTGAAACAGAATAGGCCACGGGTTCCCATGTTGCCCAATAAGGACCTGGTGTATTGGCTGCGCTGTAACCAAATTACCATGTATTACTATACCAAGGTGAACTTACAGCTGCAGGGCATAGGTTATAGGCGTAGCTATTTGACCGAAAGCCAGTTGGTTGCCCTATGGGTTATGGTGACCAAAAGCCCCAGCGATAAACCACTGATTACTCTGGGTAATAAAAGAATACTTTTTGACACGACATAACCCTTAATTCAATGTGAGGGCATGGGCGTCTGTTGCTGCAGCTAAGAAAAATCGCGATAAAGACAGCTAAAGCGTCGGCCCACAAAAGCGCGAGCTTGATAGCGCTTCGCTAACAAGCATGACTTTGGCCGGGGATTGAAGAGGAACCCCACCTGGTCTGAAAATTTGCAGCCTGCGTAGTGGAATGGAAAAGTCCGCAGACCGCAGGGGAAGCCGAGTCCTTTTTCTAAGCGTGAAAAGGGTGCAACGAAGCTTGGCTCCGGGTTCGATTCTCGGCTGCAGACGAATTTTAAAATAGGACTATGAACAAAATTAATTTGGGCGTTCGCGCCAAGGACAAAATCACAGGTTTTACAGGAATTGTAATCTCTAAGTCTCAATGGTTGACGGGATGTGATAGGGTAGCTTTAAAACCTCCAGTAGATAAAGACGGTAAAGAACAGGAGGCTAGTTGGTTTGATATTGGTGCTGTGGAATATCTGGATGAAGGTATTAATGCCATAGAAGTTCAGGCAGACAAAACCGGAGGGCCACAAAAAGACGACCCTGTAGCCTAATGCTCAACGAAATCCTAAATATCATAGATCGGTACCCACTGGTTTTTGGCAGCATTCTCATTCTAGGGTATGTGTTGGGTGCGGTGTGTAATTATCTATTGATGTGTTTTTTGTGGCGGCGGTTTCCCCAAGATAATGCACCCTAGTGTTTTTTCATGGTGCCGGTGGAAGTAACAACGCCCATCCGGTGGTTTGTTAATGGTTAAATCACTCCCGGGAGTTGCCCCGGGTTTTAACTTAAAATTCAAACATCTATGAAAATTTATATTGCTGGGAGTTCGAAAAACCAGCACGGGGTTTAAATGCTTATTTCGCTTTTAAGGTCTAAAGAGATTGGTGATTGGATGGTACGGGCCTATGAACTGGGAATTTAGCAACAGATTAAGAACTGAAATAAAAGAGAAATGACACTAGGATTTAGTACACATTGGCCCAAAGATATGCCTGATCATCTGGCAGGGGAGCTAACACTCTTTCCGGATAAGATATTGGAATCTCTCAAAGGAGTTGTTGATTTCTATTATTATGATTACGCTTGTGGTGAACTTCCAATAGGGTTTAATTCGAATATAGACGACATACCTGATATAGAAGAAATAACCCCAAAAATCCACACCATCCGTTTCTTGACCGAAAGGCAAGCGGAGTTGTGGTCTAGACCTAAAAGGGTTATCCACTTTGTAATAAACAACCGAACAAAGAACAGGTATCAGTTCGCTCCTGTGGTTTTTGTAAAAGGTGTGCAGAAAATAAAAATTGAGCACTCAAAGTCAAACCCACCAATAGTTAGGGTAAATATTGATGGTTTTACTTACTGGACCGGAAATCCATTTGATAGGTATATGAGCGGCTCATATCCGATGGTAGCCTTGGCAAATAATGATGGGTTTGAACAAGTCGAGGACTTCTTTGCATACTTCACCCAGGAGGCCATTGCATGGCAATCAGCATTGGGAAAGGAGCCCTATATCATTCATTGGACAGATTTAAAATACTAAGATATGCCTGAGATCATAAACGGAATCATCATCCAGGCCAAACTGGTCAATGAACAGCAATATGGTTGGATATTGGACTGCGAGGGTGACGAGGCTTGGTTTCCCAAATCCCTCTGCAATTTCGATCCTGAAAAAGAAGAACTGGAAGCGCCTAAATGGTTGCTTCAGGAAAAATTCACTAACGAGAGATTTTGAATTATGCTCACCTTCGAACAATTGGAAAAAATAGGGTTTGAATTTTACGGGCGTTACGAAGACGAAGAAATTTTCTATGTGGATTACCAGTTTGTAAAGGACGATTCCTATTTCTCTATATGCACGACTATAGATGAAAACAACATTTTCGTAGAGCAGACCTTTGAATTGAACGATCGGGAAATAAAAAAAAAGTTCTTTACTCCATATGCGCTTCAAATGGTTCTTTTTCATCTGTTTGACCACCCAATAGCTAACCCCTAACGCCTTTTTCCTTTTAACCATCTATGAAGCACATTCCGGAAGACATCAAGAAACAAATCCTTAAAAAGGCGACCCTCCATAACGTACTGCAGCACTACCACGGTTTCCATAAAAAGAAGGGGGTAAACCATGTCATGGACTGCCCCAAATGCAATAAAAAGGACAAACTGGAGTACAACGAAAAAAAGGGTATCGCTAAGTGTTTTAGTAGTTGTGATTTAGGGGTACGGACGCCTGTAAATTATTTGATGAAGTTCCAGGGACTTACCTATGGTCAAGCGCTCCATGAGCTGGCCCGAATTGAGAACATCCATATACCCAATGGAGAGGAACGCAAAAGGCGTTCCAGTGAGAGCAAAACCACCTACCTACAACAATTTCTAAGAGGTTCAGGATTGGACATTGGTGATGTGACGGACTCCGTTTATGTGGACGAAGATACCCGGAAGGAAAAAAAACTGTACGAGTCGGCCACTGTGGATGGGAAGTTTCAAATTGTACCTGGGGACGATGTAGTCATCCACTATTACGATCTCTATGGCAAGCCCATGACCTACTATAAAAAGGACAGGAAGGGCAATGCCGTGGGAGCCAAACTTAATTTCTATCGCGTCCGATACCAGAATCCCAATCTCCACCTGGACAAGAATCAAGACCCTGTAAAGTACCGCTCACCCTATGGTAGTGAAACAAAGATCTACATCAACAAATGGGTTCGGGAAAAGTTCAAAAAGAACTCAAAGATTAAAACCCTCTACGTCCAGGAGGGCGAAAAGAAAGCCGACAAGGCCACCAAGCATGGTCTGATATCGGTGGGCATTATGGGCATCCACAACATTGCCTACAACAAACGCTTGCCCATGGAATTTGAGGCCATTATAAAGAGCTGTCAGGTGGAAAATGTGGTGTTCGTTCTGGACAGTGATTGGGACCGGCTCAGCTCAAAGATTGATAGCACCCATACCGCGGATCAAAGGCCCAAAAGCTTTTATCGTGCCGTGATCAATTTCCGGGATCACTTCTATGCTTTTACCAATAACGATATCCACCTGAACATTTATTTCGGATATGTCAAAGAGAATATTGAAAACGATAAAGGCATCGATGATCTTATGGTAAATACGCTCCGGAACAAGGAGGACGAGCTCAAAGTTCTATGCGAAGAAGCCTTGACCCGTCCAGATGGGGATGCCAAATACCTCGAGTTCCATCGTATCACAACGATGGGCGAGCATAAAATTAAAGAGTTTTGGAACCTGCAGAACAAAGATGCTTTTATAGAACAATATGCCGAAGTACTAAAAGCCCTGCCGAAATTCCGCTATGGAAAGGTTGAGTGGCGCTTTGATGAAAATGGAGAGGTGGTACTCGCCCAACCGGTTCTTCCGGACGAAATGTTCTGGACCGAAAATGTGCGGTATGACAAGGATGGAAAATACAAGGGCACTGATGTGACCTTTAACTATAAACGTTGCTACACCTTCCTACAGAATAGGGGCTTCTATCGCCTTCCCCAGCCAGGCAATAGCTTTATCTGGATTCAAACGAAGGACAACCTGGTCTGGGAGGTAGAACCCTTTCAAATCAAGGATTTTGTGGTGGAGTTCGCCGAGCAACTCAACAAAGAGGAAGTGGAGAACATGCTTTACAAGGGTGGACGGATGTATTTGGGCCCAGAGAGTATGGGCAACTTAAAGAATACGGCGCTTACCTTGCACCAACCCAGTAAGAATACACAATACCTTTATTTCAACGATTGTTATTTTAAGGTCACCGATGAAGATATTGAGCTGCAGGAAATCAAAAACCTAAATGGCCAGGTCTGGAAGGACAATATCAAGGACTTTACGCCCATCAAAACAGAGCTGTTGATCAGCGAAGTCCACCAGGTAGGCCCAGAAGACGTTAAGGAACATGCAGACCTCCAGCACCATATTGGTGAATACCTCTTGGATTTTTCCGAAGCCGGGCAAAATTGTCATTTTCTAAGGTTCCTCCTAAATACCAGCACTTACTTTGGCAAGACCAAAAGCTTTGAGGATGTTTCGTTTTCGGACAAGTTCGAAACCACCCGGCATCTTATGAGCAAAATCACTGCCTTTGGCTATATGCTGCACCGGTATCGGAACCCTGCCACTATGAAGGCAATTATAGGTATGGACGGGACCATGAGCGAAGTGGGCCAAAGTAATGGACGTTCGGGAAAGTCGCTCTTTGGCATTGCACTGGAGCATATGGCCCCTACGATCACCATTCCTGGAAAAAAACGAGATCTTCTGGACGATAAATACCTTTTTGAGGAAGTGGACCAGCGTACATCAACAGTATTCTTTGACGATGTCCGGACCAATTTTGATTTTGAATTTTTATTCCCTTACATCACAGGCAAGTTTACGGTCGAGAAAAAGGGAGTGGGAAAGACCACGCTACCCCCTGAGTATGTCATTAAATTCTACATCGCCACCAACCACGCCATCAATGGAGAGGGAAGTAGCTTTGAAGATCGGCAGTTTGTCCTGGGCTTTAGCGATTGGTACAACAGCAACTATAAGCCTACAGACGATTTTCAGGTGATGTTCTTTGATGAATGGGACGAAAAGCAATGGAACCTGTTCTACAATTTTGCGGCCATGGCCCTGCACTTCTATTTTAAGTACGGCCTTATTGAAGCACCCAATGAAAAACTACACCGGCGAAAATTGCGCCAACAAATCAGCGAGTCGTTCCTGGATTGGGCAGACGAATACTTTAGCAATCCGTTGAATTGCAATAGTAGTGTTAAAAAAGATGTGATGTACCAGGCCGCGCGGGGCGATACGGACCATGTACAGCATGGTGATGGTTTCCTGACCAAGTTCCCCGGGCAACGGCGGTATTGTACCATCCAAAAATTCAAGCACAAGATCAAGATGTACTGCGAATACCGAGGGTATGAGTTCAACCCCAGGAACCATGGCGGTGACATAAAGACCGGGGGCAAGGAGTATTTTGAAGTATACCTTCCGGAAGAGCAGTATGCGGAACTGCAAGAAGAACATGCCAAAAGTACCGAACAAAACAAATTTCCATTATGAACCATTTTCCAATTTTTGCGGGGATTAATGGATTTGGATTAGCTGCCGATTGGCTTGGTTGGCACCAGCCTGCTCATTGCGAAATTGATGCTTTTTGTCAAAAGATCATTCAATACTACTGGAAAAACTCAAAACCATATTATGACATTACAAAAACAGATTTCACTGTTCACAGAGGACGGACTGGAGTACTCTCAGGCGGATTCCCATGCCAACCTTTCTCAAATGCAGGAAAACGATATGGAACAGATGACGGCCGTTATCTCTGGCCAGAGATGTTACGAGCAATACGGGAGTCAAAGCCCTTTGCCGTGGTTGGTGAAAACGTTACTGGCCTCCTCTCAATGGAAGAACGAGAGGTGTTTGCTCGAGTGGACAGCCGTTCCCTTGTACGCTTTGAGAATTACGACCACTATGAAGCGGTATATGTACGACAAAGCGAAATGCTCGTCAACCGTATTTGTGAAGACCTTGAAAAAGAAGGATATCAAGTTCAGCCGTTTGTTATTCCGGCTGCGGGTGTCGGCGCTCCCCATAGACGGGACCGGATTTGGATTGTTGCTTACGCCAACCACTTCAGAAGAGGTGATGGATCTGGACAAGTTCAAAAAACGGATGGAAAAATATCCCAATGGGACCACCATGCCCAATTTAGCGACCCAGGTTCAGGGGTTGCTCCCGACACCACAGGCAAACGTGGATGGACGAAAACCAAAGAAGGATTGGAAGTGGATGGGAACGTATTGGAAAAAACCGGACGGTACCAAGGTACAGACACAATTGAACCATATGCTGCCAATGTTGCCGACTCCAAATTCAGTGAATTACAAGGGAGCGAGTTCATTGGAAGCATTGGAGAAACGGGGAAGGCTCAAGAAAAAGGCCGACAACTTAGCGGATCAATTTGCAGTAAGTGGGAAAACTTCCCAACTCAATCCCCTATTTGTGGCGGAGATGATGGGCTTTCCCGTGAACTGGACGGTATTACCTTTTCAAAATGGAGAAGTGAATCCATCAAAGGGTTCGGAAACGCCATAGTGCCCCAAGTGGCCTATAAGATTTTTAAAGCGATTGATGAACAATGTCAAGAACTAGCGTATTGAGAACACCAGTTAAATATTATGGAGGAAAGACAAGGATGCTGAAACACCTTTTACCAATGATTCCGAAACACAGAATTTACGTTGAGCCCTTCTGCGGAGGAGCATCATTGTTTTGGGCAAAAGAGCCCAGTAAAATAGAAGTATTGAATGATATTAATGGGAATGTTGTTAACTTCTATCAAACCGTTCAAAGCAATTTTTCAGAGTTGGACGAAAGAATACAAGGGTCACTTCATTGCGAGCATTCCTTTAACTATGCAAAACTTGTCTATCATAATCCTTCAAAATTCAGCAAAGTAGAGCGAGCATGGGCATTTTGGGTATCCTGTAACCAAAGTTTTGCTGCAGAGGCTGCCGGCAGCTTTCAATGGGTAAAGAATAAACACGACAATTGGCACCCAGCTGTATCGGTTGACAATCGAAAAAAAGAATTTCCTCAATACCGCGGAAGATTGAACCGTGTTTGCATCATGGACAGAGACGCAGTACAAATGATTGCAGATCGGGACGGTGGCGACACTTTTTTCTATTTAGACCCGCCTTATGTGGGTGCTCGGCAAGGCCACTACAAGGGTTATTCGCAAGAAAACTTTAATGAACTTCTATATGCTTTAGCTGAAGTAAAAGGCAAGTTTTTATTGAGCAGTTACCACAACGCTGAACTGGATCTAATAAAGGCGGAATATAATTGGAGTCAAATGGGAATTGACCAGCGTCTTGGCGTATCTGGCGGAACAAAAAGAAAAACCGAAGTATTAACATGGAATTATTGATATGAATGAATTCATCAAAAAAGTAGCTGAGATGCGCGAGGCGCAAAAGCTATATTTCGAAACCCGTAAAAAAGGTGTTCTCTTTCGTGCCAAGAAGTTGGAAAAAGAGGTGGACGCCATGCTCGATGAAATTGAGAACACCAAAGCCGCAGGTGTTCCTAAGATGAAAAATCCCCCGGCACCACCGCCTTCAAAAAACATAATGGGCCCCACAAAATGACACCCAAAGACTTTTGCAACCATCATGGGTTTCGCCTGGTTCCGAAAGAACAGGATAACGGCCGGTACTTGATCAATGTCACGGACGAGCGCTGCACCCTCTATCCCTCTGGAACCCGGGTGGGTACCGTTCCAATTCATCCAGCAATACTGGAACCCTGGCTGCAGAAATGCTATAACGAGCTCATGGACTTTATTCTTGATAAACAGTACAATTAATTTAAAATCATAACTATGGAATCATTACAGATTAAAAAGGAGGCGGCCTTGACTGCCCACGAAAATGCCAAAGCCGCCGGAAAGAAACTTCTGGAGGACCTTTTTGGTAAGAACACCTTTGTCAAGGACATTAAGGAGCGCATAAAAAGCTTCGATGATGTCCTGGAGTATCACCAGTTGGACAAACAGGAATTTGAAGTAGAATGTGCAGCACTCTCAAAAGATGAGGTAGCCTACCGAAAACTAAAATTGATTGTCAAGGCCCTTAATGAGGGATGGACACCTGACTGGGGAAACAGCAATCAGTACAAATACCAGCCCTGGTTCAACATGGGCGGCTCGTCGGGCTCCGGGTTTGCGTACCTCGGCTACGGTATCTGGCACTCGTACTCGTACGTCGGCTCCCGCCTTTGCTTTAAAAGTAGGGAATTGGCCCGCTATGCAGGGGAACAATTTACCGACATCTACAAAGATTTTTTTATCATTTAAATGTAATTCAATATGGAACAGATTAAAACGTTTGAAGACGCTTGTAAAGTATTGGGGCTGGACCCCGAAAAAGTAATCCCGGATTTCTCCATGTTCCAGGAGGAACATCAAAAGGCAATGGTTGCCCATGCCAAACTGGTCATTATTGCACAAGCCTTAAATGGGGATTGGAAACCGGATTGGGGAAACAGGGAATGGGACAAGTATTGTCCCTGGTTCAGCATGGGCGGCTCGTCGGGCTCCGGGTTTGCGCCCTGCGACTCCGTTAGCTGGCGCTCGCGCTCGGGCGTCGGCTCCCGCCTTTGCTTTAAATCGAGCGAAATTGCGAAGTACGCCGGAAAACAATTTGAAGAGCTTTACAAGGACTATTTTTTAATTCAATACTGATGAAATCGGTGGCGCAATGCCAAAGTTGCGGCTCGTCAGGCTCCAGGTTTGCGTACAACGACTACGATAACTGGAACTCGAACTCGAACGTCAGCTCCCACCTATGCAAAAGATATTGGGCATTGCGGACCCTGCCAACATGGCAAAAGATAACATTACCAAAAAGGGCGTTGGTACAAACGGAAAACGACCTTTTAAAGCAAAGGCATGAAACGGAAAGGAAACCTATATCAAAAAATCATTTCAGCGGATAACCTCAGATTTGCCGATGAAAAGGCACAAAAGGGTAAATCCAAACAATACGGCGTACAATTGCACAACCGAAACCGGGAGGCCAATATCCTAAAACTTCATCACTTGCTGAAGACCAAAACCTATCAAACTTCACCTTACGACATTTTTCAAGTATTCGAGCCCAAGGAGCGGACCGTATATCGATTGCCTTATTATCCCGATCGTATTACCCACCATGCCATTATGAACGTTCTGGAGCCCATTTTTGTGGCCACTTTCACTGCAGATACCTATAGCTGCATCAAGGGAAGGGGCATCCATTCCTGTGTCCGGGCAATCAAAAAAGCACTAAAGGAAAAAGATGGCACCCAATTTTGCCTTAAACTGGATGTTACCAAATTCTACACCAGTATTGACCATGCCATTTTAAAAAACCTACTCAGAAAGAAACTAAAAGACAATGACCTGCTCTGGCTGTTGGACGAAATCATTGACAGCGCCCCCGGCCTCCCGATAGGCAATTACCTGAGCCAATACTTGGCCAATTTCTACCTTACTTACTTTGACCATTGGCTAAAGGAAGAAAAGTGCGTGCAACATTATTTCAGATATGCGGATGATTTGGTGATTCTTAGCAGTGACAAACCCTATTTGCACGCACTTCTTAATGAAATCAAAACCTATTTGGATACGCGGTTAGGGCTGTCCGTAAAAGGAAATTACCAAGTATTCCCAGTGGAGGCCAGGGGCATTGATTTTGTGGGCTACAAGTTCTTCCATACGCACACCCTGTTGCGGAAATCCATCAAAAAAAGTTTTGCCAGGTCATTGAAGCAAAATCCAAACCCGGCATCAACGGCCAGCTATTTGGGCTGGGCCAAACACTGTAACTCCAAAAACCTCATAAAAACCCTTTTAGATGAATCAGTTTAAAGACTTTAATATTAAGCCGGAAATCACTTCCCTGGTAGGGGACAAAATCAATATCAGCCGCGTGCTGAACCGTGAGATAACCGTAACAAATTACACTGTTAGACCCAGCCTGTATGAAAAAAGCGAAAACTGCCTTTGGTTGGAGTTTCAGCTAAAAGGCAACAAGCATGTGCTTTTTACCAGTGGGACTATTTTGATACAGCAGATTGAAAAAGTGCCCAAGGATAGTTTTCCCTTTAATGCTACAATCATCAAGGAAAATGAGTACTATGAGTTTACATGACATAGGATTTCGCCATAAGTAGCAAACCGGCCTTGTGCCGGTTTATTTATGCCCAAAAGTTGCCCGATGGCAACTTTTGACCTTTTTAGCGGTCCTTTTCTTCTTGGTCAATTTTTGACGTTTTCCCCTTGAACCCCTTTATTTTATTGGTGTCTTCAAATAGTGCTTTCATGCAAAACACATATAGAGATATCTTTCGTTTTAAAACAAGACTTATAAAAAAAGAGTAAAAAAATCGTGCGTTTGTGCAAGGGCTTATAAGGTATTGAAAATCAATGTAGTATACCGCACACTTGAAAAGTGCGCAATCGTGCGTTTGTGCTTTTGTGGCGATTGCACGATTTTGCACGATTGGGGTGTGCGCTCCAACGCACTCATTTTTAGTAGATTACCGCGCTTTGTTCAAACGCACGATTTTTTTGCAGGTTTTCTAAAAGTATCACTTTCATTTGTTTTTGATCAATTAGGTTTATGCGAACCCCACCGCTTTACTAGTCATACCAAAAGGCATAATGTGCCTGTCCATTTAAAAGCCATGTGCCGGTACTAAACTTGTGCCATGGTACTTGAAAAGAATTCCGAGTTGATTATCAACATCTATAAGGTGATGATTCGATCTACTGATCTAGCTGCGGACCTACCTTCACTACAGACCATTTACCATACCCCAAGTAAAATAGGCTTTACATCGCGTGGAGAGAACACCCGGCATGGTAATCTCTATACCAAAACCTTACGGTTAAGTTATCCGGGACTGAGCACATTGGATTTTGAAAATTTTAATGAATTGTTGCGTGGCACCTACCAAGTCTATTTGGAGCTCGAGGGCGGTGAAATTTATGAAGTGGCCACTTCACAATTTCCTATGGAATGTACAACGGATTTTGGCATGGATTCCGGTCACCAGGTGGTCTTTTCATCCACCTCTCCCTATTCATTCAGTTATGTGACCACTGTTATACCAGGGCAATCCCCACCCTTGGAAGAAATTTTTGACTTTGATTTTGATTTTAACCTCGCATAATGGCAGTATTAAAAATCACCTATCCCAATAAAACCAACAATCCCACTGATGCTGACAATATTAGGAAGTTTCAGTTTGGGGATGCCAATGAAATTAAAAATGCCTTAAACAATAATGCGGATGAACTTGAGACCGTCCTTGCAGCATTGGGCATCAACCAAGGAAGTAATTCCATAGGATCCTTTGTTTCTTTGACCTTGTTGCAGGCGGCATATCCTGATGGGGCCAATGGTTCCTACGCGATTATTGACGATGGCCTTGGTGGAACCCCGCAAATTGCAACCTATAACAGCGGTACCGCTCAATGGGAGCTTTCCGTTCCGGATGGGTCCATTATTTGGGTGGCCAACCAGGCGGCTTTACCAAATCCTGGAATAGCCCAAAAATTATATATCGCTTTGGACAGTGGTGATTTTTTCTATTGGACCGGTTCTCAATTTGAGACTGCAGGACCATCATTGGATGTGGTAACCAAGTACATTCTTAATAATGGCAACCGATACTATACCGAAAAAGGTTATGGAAATTCTGCCAACAATTTTCAGGTGGGCGATATGATTCGTTACCGCAATTCTGTAAGCTTTAAAATGTACTTCTATTATGTGAAGAATGCCGATCTAACGTTACCGGCCGATTTCGCCGACCGTACCAAACTCGATCAATATACAATTAATGGACCATCCCTATGAGTGAGCTGACCCTATTCTACATTATTGCCGTACTGTTGACCTTGATCAACTTGGCCATTGCACTTTGGGCCTATAGAAAAGTAATCAAAACCGCAATGCAATTGCCCGATCCAAAAAAACATTTTTTTCCTGAGCGGGGCCAGCATTTTTTACCTGAAAAATATAAAGAAGGCTTTACTATTCGAGACGATGAAGGAAGAGCCTTGATACGAACTGCAAAACCTATGTTGGAATCATGAAAAAGTTACTGTTTCTCCTAGTATTGTTTAATTGTTGGACTTCCAAGGCACAACTGGAAATCGATTACATGGAATTCCAGGGCAATTTTACCACATCCATACGGGATGCTTTGGATGTGCCTGTTGGAAAGGTCTTCTGGGGTTGGAACATAACCAACGATCGTTTTGAGTTTGCGCGTGCAGATGATGTTTGGAAAACTATGGGGGATTTGCTCCTGGAGGAATACCCAAATCTGGATTTGGATAGCACGAATGACGGCACCACCTACACCGCGGGGAGCGGCCTCGATCTGACGGGGAACACCTTCAGCGTGGACGTTGCCGATCCTATCTGGCCCTTTGCCCTTCCAGCAGATTTGAATGCATTATTGCCCTTGGACGGGTCAAGGGCGATGACAGGAAATCTTGATATGGGAACGAACGGAATTTCGAATGCAAGCGAAATAGCGGCTACGCAATTGTTGGGAATCGTAAGGTTTACCCAATCAACGACTACTCCCGGGGTTTCGGGAAATGGAATGGCATATTTCAATGATGCCACAAACAGATTGTCGGTCCATGACGGCATCCAATACAGGGACATTGCGTATGCCGATGATATCAGTGGGGCGTCTTCTCCCGAACTTTTTTTAAAAGAAAACGTTAGCGTTGCTACCACGGCCAATATTACGCTATCTGGTACGCAAGCGATCGATGGTGTAAATGTAAGTAGTGGCGTCAGGGTTTTGGTCAAGGACCAAACAAGTGCTGGAGAAAATGGTATTTATATAGCTTCTACCGGGGCTTGGACACGTGCTACTGATGCTAACACAACACAAGAAGTGTCAAGGACTTTGGTTTACGTGCTTTTCGGGAGTGCTAATGCAAACAAGTTTTTTCAAACTAATTTTGCCACTCCAAATGCACTTGGCGTGCAGGATGTTGTATTTAATGAGGTTGACTTATATTCAACAGGTGGCACTCCCGGCCCAAACAGCATCACAACCGCCATGATTCAAAACGGAGCAGTCGAGGATGACAAAATAGGTATAAACATAGACGGAAGCAAGCTCACCAACAATACAGTTGGTGTTACAAAGCTGCAACAAATAGCGCAAGGTACTTTCTGGGGACGTAGAGCTGGGATAGGCACTGGGAACACAGAAGTTTTATTCCCTGCTGATGCAAGGACAATTTTGAACGTTGAGGACGGGGCCGCAGGGGACCAAAACGCAAGCGAGGTCGGTACAACCGTTCAGAACGGTGTCACTGAATCAACGGTTCAGGCGGAGCTTGAGAAACAGGCTGCCGATCTGACGAGCGCGACCACTCCTGTTTCATTGCTTGCATTGACCACCTCAAGGGACGGGGCATTAAGCGACAGGTATAGGCAATTGGTCAATTCAAGTGGAACGGATATCACCTATACCTTCACCACCGCCCAAAATGAAAACGGCGCGACCATTTCCTTTATGAACCTATCAAGCGGAAACAAGATAACCTTTGCCGCGGGTGCCGGGGTGACCATAACCAATCCCCACGAAACAAATACCAATGAGGGCAGTAGTGTAACCTATGTATGTGATGGCTCCAACAACTGGACGCCCAGGTTGCACGATCCGGTTGCCTATACAATCGCTACCAACCTATACACGAATCTTGATGCGGCCAATCCAAACAACGAAACCAACAGCGTAGCGAATTGGGTGGACAACGGCGGCCAGGTCACGGTTACGTCAATTAGCACCGATCCACAAAATGGCTCATTTCACCTTCGGGTAACGAACAACGAAAACAATGCCTATAATCGGGCAGAAATCTCGGTCAGCGGGTTTACCATTGGAAATAGCTATACCTGGACGTTTTATGGCAAGGCAATCAATGATACCACGGATACCATGGTCAGTGTGGTAGAAGGTGTTTCGGGCAGCACAAGGAACATCCCCAGCGGATCATACGGGTTGGTCACAACTACGTTTACAGCCAATGCGACCACACAGGTTTTTGAGATTTACGTAGCGGATATGACCGGCAATCCCATTAGTGCATATGCCGACATTGATAACTTTTTGATCGTGGCCAACTGATGAGAATACTAATTGTCATATTGCTTTTTTCAATCGTAGCCAACTCCCAAAGGACGATTGCGGATTCAATCCCTGCTTTTACCGGAAAGTACCCTGCCATAGGTGCGGGGAGGTATGCGACCGGGGGAAGTGGTGGTGTGGTTCTGAAAATCACAAATTTGAACAATTCCGGTCCAGGTTCCGCAAGGGCAGCCTTTGAAGATAGTAGGACACGTCATATCATGAAGGAGATAGATGGGTACATACCCTTACAGAGCGATATTATCGTAAACAATCCAAACTACAGTTATCATGGCCACATAGGGCCGATAGGAGGTGGCGGTTTGGTATTTATATCGGATGGATCAACTACAACGGGATTGTTCCAGTTTCAGGCCGGAAACGCCATAATTCGATTTTTAAAGACCTTTCAGGGAGGAAGTTCCTCCAATCCGCCATCCAACGGGGTCAGTGGTGACAACCTTCAGATAGCCGGAACCTACCTTTACTTTGATCATTGCTCGGTCCTCTACGGTCGGGACGAGAATTTCAGTATCTCGAATGGTTTTCCTGAAATAACAACGGACCATGTATCCTTTTCATACGGGCTGGTTGCCAGGGGGATAGGAGGAAACGATTCCAGGGGCGCATTGATTGCAGGGAACATCAACGAGATAAGTGTTGTCAAGAACTTTTTTTCCGGGAACAACCAACGTAACCCAAGGACACATTGTTATAGCTGCACATCAGGAATAGAAAGAAGGTTTGAGTACGTCAACAACCTTTTCTACGATTATGTACGTCCGGCCCAACTGGGCAACCCCCTTTCTGCCTATGGCGACAATGGCGGGCAAGTGGAAACAAATTTCATCCATAATGCCTGGGAGACTTCGAGTGCATCGAATACCAATTATCCCATAATGGTAGATGAGGTGGGGAGCCAGACCTACATTGATGATGGCAACATCGGCCCAACAAGACCTCCTTTAGACGGCTTCGACCCCTGGGACAACCTGGCAAGGGACGGCACAAGCTCCAGTGCAGGTGTAGCGGCAAAGGATGACCGCTATTCGGCTACTCCTTTCAACACAACTTTGGTGAGCGAAGGTTTTACGCCCACCCCGGCTGCGCAATTATTCAACGAATTAAGTCCACACATAGGAGCCTCAATCCCCGGACTACTTGCCCCGGAACAGGACGTTTTGGATGATTATGTTGCAGGGGTTACTTCGCACCCTTTTGAGATTGCGGACATTGTTTATCCCGCAATCGCTACGGGAACGATTAGGACGGATACCGATGGTGATGGTATTCCTGATGATTGGGAAATAGCTCACGAACTTGACCGGAATGTGAGCAATGTAGGTCTGTTTTCATTGTCACCGCATTACGACGATTTTGAAATGTACTCAATGGACGTGGTAAACCAGGTGTACCCACCTGACGAACCCCCGGTCGAAGTAGTAAAAAGGGTCTTGAAGAACGGATTTATAAGGATTTTGGATTGATAGTTATGGAATTAGATGCTCTTGGAATATTGATAAAAGTGGTTTTGGGCCTTTTGGGGATAATCATTTATGCAGTTTGGAAGGTCAAGGAACACCTTTCACAATTTCAATGGAAAAAGTTCATAGGTGATAACAAGGCGTTTTGGCTTTGGTCAATTTCCATGGTCCTTTTGCTATTGATGGTCGTTACCATCGAGCCGAACATAGCGACCGCAATAAAGACCTTGATAGGTCTTGACATTAGTAACGAACCGGCGTCCTTTTTCTCCTTGGGATGGGCCTTGGCGCTAGCTGCAAATGGAGCGGTGAAAAAGAAGTTGGATAAAAAAAACATAGAAAAATGAGCTGGAGGGGAGAACTTGTATTTGCACTGATAACGATAGCCAGTACCTTGCCCATTCCATGGCCGGAAATTGGTCTGAAGTTCCTTGTTGCCATTGCCGCGTATTTTTTGAGCAGGATATTTTACCGCTATTTCAGGGAGGATATCAATGGATGGGTGGATAGGTTAAAAAGAAAAAGGACCAAAAAGTGATAGCATACAAGCCAAAATACTTCACTATTCGAGAATTGGTGCACCCATGGATTTTAAAAGCCTTGGGCGAACTCAATTGCTGGCTTCGTCTCGATTCCGGGTCTTTAAAGGACATAGATAGGATCAGGGAGCGTTGGGGCGATGTAATCTATATAAATCACGGAAATCATGACAGCAGGGGGCTACGGCCACCCAATGACCCAGACGGCTCTTGGTACTCCACCCATAAAATGGGCGGTACTTTTGATTTGGTCCCGAGGAGTGGCGAGTACATAAGGCTTTGGGCCATGGTGGAGGATATGATAAAGAAAGGTGAACTGAAAACTTTGAACACTTTGGAGGATGTCGATTTCACACCTGGTTGGGTACATGTTGCTAAGATGAACACGTCTTTAAGACCATTGATTATTAAACCTTAATTATGGGAAAAATAAGTATTCGTAGAACAGGGATATTGGTGGGCATATTTGTCCTGGGTGTAGGAACGGGCTATCTATTGACCAATGCTTCCCGAAATTCGGTCTTGAAAAATGATACCATCAACAATGCGGTTAACAAACCAACAACGGCCGTGACCACCAATAACAAAGTGGAACTGAAAAAGAACAAGGGGAGCCTTGTATTTGCCCCGACAACAAAACAGTCTTATTGCGATAGCCTATTGCAAGTGTTCATTGACACCACAAGTATAAGGCAGTTCAGGAAGGAGAAAAAACGATTGGAGTTACAATGAAAATAAAAAAAATATTAGTTCTTGCGTTTAGAATAGCAGGTTCAATATTGGTGTCAATCTATCTAACCAAATGGATTGTTTCGTTAATGGTCAATTCCGGCGATAACTTCTATCTATCTCTTTTAAAAACAATTTTCGTTTTTCTATTCATTGTTTTTTATTTGAACAAAGATTTAATCTAGTCATCTTCTAGAGGCAAACCAATCCTTGCCGTTATATCTGAAAATTGGATCAATTTTTGATTTGGCCAACTTGATGGCCTTTGTGTTGTGATTACGGAATACCAACTTGGACATGTGGGCGTATTCTTAAATAATTGGGAAATATTCCAAATATATGGAATTATCCATATATTGGATTAAAAAACCCCTCCAAAAGAGGGGTTGTCATAAGTGGCGTTTTCCCACCTTGTAGGCATATACATTAGATTAAAATGAGACTGAACTAAGTTCAGTTCCCAATTCATTAATAGCTTTTTCAATCTGCTTTAATCTACTTTCAGAGGCATTTGCTTTTCCAGTGGCATATTGTCTCATCAGTGAGGGGTTGATCTTGGCCCTTCCGGCAATTGAACCTATTTTAAGGTAGGGCACCAGGTCAAAGAACCAAGAAATGTCCATCTTAAATTCAAAACCCTTTACTGCCTTGACTTCATCCACCCAAGGCTCCGCCAACTCAATACCCACTTCTAAATAATCATCTACGGCAACCTTAAGGTTGCTTTTTAGCTCATCAATTGTTTGCCCAAACGCCGTTACCACTCCCGGTAGGTTTTGGGTGGTACCCCAGAAGGTACCGTCATCAGTCCGTTCAACAAAGACTTTTACAAAAACTTCTCCCGTAATTTGTTGCATTGTTTTGATTAATTACATTCATAAAACCAAAGAACAGGGTCGGATGGTCAATCCAACCCAGCTTGTTTCAAAATCGACCGCACCGTTTTTAGGGGTATGTCTTTCTTTGGGTGCGGAATTGTGACCAGCCCTTTTTTCGAGGGATGCTTAAAATGATGGTGACTTCCTTTGGTTCTAACCAACTCCCAACCATCATTCTCAATGATTTTAATTAGGTTCCTTGATTTCATACACAAATATATAACATTTTTGTTATATAACAAAAATGTTATAAGTGTTTTTGTGCTTTTTCCTTTTTAGCGCCTCACTTACTTTCCCCATCAAACACCTATTATGAGGACCGGAGAAAACGACAGGTACCTAATGGAACTGGAGAAAAAGGCAGGCCAATAGATTACAGAAATATTCATAATTTTATGAATATATTTCCCCGATGTCACAGCGCTTTCAAAAGATACCCTTTGATCTTCCGGATTATCTGGCGCACTACCTGGCCACTAAACTCAACAAACAAATCATCGATAGCCGCGGCAACAAACGCCTGGTGGTGGACCGAAAGACGTTCTTCGGGAAGTTGGTGCTGGAGTCTTTGGAGGTTTCCCAGGTTCCGACACCTGTAGTTGATTCCAGCCTGTATATTCTAGTGAGTAACCATAGCGGGGACCACGACTCCAAAATCTTAAGGGGCAAACGTCATTTCTTAAAAGTCAACCAAGAAAAAAAGCAAAAAATCATGGATTTTTTGAAGAGTGAGTTTGACGATGACCTGCTAACGTTTGTTGAGGGTGCCGAATATGCCCATAAGGAAAACGGATGGCAACCGGCCATTAAGAAAAAGGGCATCCGGAAAAAGGCCATTTTTGAATTCTGCATGAAATTCCAAATCTATCCCAACAAGAAAAACGTTTCCACACTCATTAAAAAATGTCAACGCGGGTTACCAAAAAACCCTGATTTTAATGAAAAGGCACTTCAAAATCTTGGCGAAGTGCTGTCCTTTTAAAAAAAACCGCTGAAAGCCCTCAATATCTAGGCTTATACCAGCCGTTAAGTTTTTGGATTTATGTTTTAGGACCACTGCCAAGGTTTGTCCATTTAATCAGGATTGGCACATACTATACTTGTTGGTAATCTGACCACTATGGTAAACGATAAAGCTGCAACTGAAATTTTTAAGGGCATTTGGATGGTAGAGCCCCATCTTATGGAGCCTTACATTATATCGGCATTAAAGCTCTTGTCCGAAATTCCTACCAAAGAGAACCACAAAGAGGCCCAGGGTGCTCTGGTCCGGGAAGTCATTGACCCAGACGGCAACCAGGTGAATATTTACCAGGATGAAGAAATCCCACCTGATAGCGTGGGCATTGTCCGTTCTGTTGGACCTATGTACAAATATGGTGGGTGGTTTTATTGGGGCACAGACGAGCTGGTGGAAATGGCCCAATATTTTGAGGACCATCCCAATATCATTGGGCAAGTTTGGCAAGACCATAGCGGCGGTGGGTTTATGACGGCTATTGCCCCCTGGTTGGATTTTCTCAAAAGAAAAACAAAGCCGGTTGTGTCCGTATTGGACCTATGTGCATCGGCCAATTATTACAAAAATTGCCATACAGACTATATGATGGCCGAGAACAATATCTCTGCAGAGTTTGGAAGCATCGGGGTTATGGTCCAATTCTACGACTATAAGGGAATGCTCAAAGAAATGGGTATCAAGGAGCACACCATAATGTCCAACCTAAGCAAGGACAAGAACAAGGATTTCCTATTGGCCCTTGAAGGAAAATATGATTTGATCAAGCGTGAAATGCTAGATCCAGCAGCCAAGAAGTTCCAAGATGATGTGATGGCAGCCCGCCCCAATTTGGAAAAGGATATTCCGGGTATACTCTCGGGAAAGATGTTCTATGCCGAGGAAGCTTTGGATTATGGGATGATAGATGGTATAGGCAGCCTACAGGAGGGCATTGATAGAGTAAAGTTCCTTGCTTCGGCAAGCTCTTTATACACGTTTAGTTAATCTATGTTTAATCAAAAACCCAAAAAATGAAAAAGTGGTTATTGAAAATTCTTCCATTCATCGTTGGTCTATTGCCAGGCGTTAACCTTGAAGGGAATGAAAAACTGGAGCTTTCTGAGGAAGACAAAAGTAAGCTCGACAAAGAAACGGGAACCGAGGGGTTTGCCGAAAAATTTGAAAAAGCCTTCAACAAATTCATGGTGAAGGATGAGAACCTACAGGCCGCGTTTGATGGCTTTATGCAAGAGTATGAGGAAGCTATGGCTGAAGCCGGCATTGATGATCCGCCTACAGAGGACGGAGAGGAGGCTCCTGAAGCCCAAGAGGTGCCAAAAGGAGAAGAGGCTTCTGATACCGGGATGATGAATAAACTGATCAAGGCCGCTAACAACTTGCTGGCAAGCAATAAAGAAAAGGACGGCCTTATTGAAGCGATGCAAAACCAGTCCGAGACGGATTCTCCGGAGACAATCCCTCCAGGCACTAAAAACCAAGCCAAAGTGAAGCATTCCAAAACCCATTTATTTGCCAGTGGCCATAGTTATGATGCTCTGGACCGCCCATGGAACAAGAGAGTTATTGACAGCATTAATAAAGGCCGTGCTATTTCCGGAAATACTGTATGGAATAAGGTCAATATTGATAAACTTAATGAAGACCTAGGAGCATATTCCAGGAGGAACAGTTCTGAGATTGTGAGTTTAATAATGGACGGTTATGATATTCCTGCACACTGGGGAAGGGTTAATAACGTTCAGGACGAATTTATCTTTTCAGCAATTATAACCGGTCAGATTACCCAGGGTTTCAAAAAGCGTTGGTTGCCCAAAAACAAGCAACGTTTTGTGCCTATCAAAAACAAAATCTTTGACAAACAAATTGACATCACCTGGGAGCCATCAGAACTCAAAAGCATTGAAAAGAGTTGGTTGAACATGTTCTTTAACGAAGGTTCGACGCCCTACAAAATGAGTTTCGCCGGATATTTATTGACGGAGTTGATGAAAAAGGCAAGGGAAGAGGACAAACTCAACATCCATAAAGGCGTATACTTCGATACGGAATTGCTTCCCGAAGATGTTGCAGGTGACTTTATGAATGCCATGGATGGTTATTTAAAGCTGGTTAGCGATTACCGTGGGGTGGCTTTTCAACCCCATAATTTGCCAGAACTTACTCCTATCAATACCTATAGAACGCTTAAAGAATGGGTGGAAGGGCTTCCTATCGGATTTAGGAATCTGCCGAATCTAAAACTACAATTAGGCTCCGATGTTCATAGATGGTATTATGAAGGAAGGGAGTCCGAAAAAGGAGTCATACAAGATTATGAAAAAAACACCACAACAGTTGAAGGTTTCTCAAATGTTGAATTTGTTCCTATTAAGCAATGGGAGGGAACAGGTTACGTTGATATCCAGGTAGGTGGAAACTGTGGAATTATGGTTGATCGGGATGGTGAGGAAGCACAAGCCACTATTGAAATGGTAAAAAGGGAAATCAGTGCTTTTACGGATTATAAGAACGGTGTCTATTTTAAGGTCTTTGGCGCCAACGTAGACCCATCCTTACCTGTTGGCTATGAAGACCAAATGTTCTTCTGTAATAGTGTTCAGTTATTGGATGATACCTACACTCCGGTCATTGCTAACGACACCACTCCATCGGTTGCTGATCACCACGCCCTAATCATTGGGGCCAATAACACAGCAGCTACCGATATCACCCAATTGGATGATGTGGTGGAGGGGACTGTTTACCACATTAGGGGTAATAGTGATGCCACACCAAGTACTTTAAAGAACAATACCAACATCTTATTGGATGGAGGTGATTTTGTGCTTGGCAATGGAGATGAGATTGTTTTGATAGGACTTTCCGGAAACCGGGTTATTGAGTTCTCCAGAACCGAGGCCGGTAGCGTGGCGGAACCTACCAAGGTGGCTCTTGCGGCTGACGCGACCACAGCCGATGCTGCCAACGGCACCCATTTTGTGACCGCGGCCAATACCGGACCAACGGCCTTTACCAATATTACTAACGCCATTGCGGGTGAAGAATATACCTTGGAAGGGGGAAGTGGTACCAACGCCACCACTGTGGCCAATGGAGGCAACTTCTTACTGAGTGCTGCATTCACTGCGAGTGTTGGTGCTTTCTTGAAAGTGAAGTACAACGGAAGCAAGTTTATTGAAGTTTCCCGTGGATAAGTTCATTCCCTGGTCCCTGATATTGTTCGGGGGAACTGCAATGGACGGGGCCGGGGATTTTGTTTAACCATTTAATCTAAAAAAATGTATACACAACCAAGTTTAGTATCCAAGGGAAATGGCGGTTCTGAAGACAAACAGTCCGAAGTGATCATCATTAACCTTGCGGATGTGGCCAACTGGCCGGCACGCAACGACAATGGGGTGATGATGGTTGGTAATATCACTATGAAGCCTGGAAAGTATGTGACCAAAATGGCCATGACCTCCAGTAAAACATCGTTACCATTGGCTTCTGAGGGTGACGAGGACAATGTGTCGCTCAACTCACTACCGGAATTTTCCTTTCCCGGTTGGACCTTGGATGCCGAAGAGCTCTTTCAAAATTTCTTGAACAAAAGTATTGCTGTTGGGGTCCGTGTGGGCGCCTGTGGCGGTGATACGCCATTCTATAGGATTTTTGGAACTCCTTGTGCGCCCTTGAGCCTATTACCAGAGGGACAAAATGACAATGACGCTACCGTTTTAATGGTGAAGTTCCAACAGTTTGCCAAGACCAGGAACATGCCCGGACGCTATACCGGTACCTTTACCCTTGCCACCGTGAACAATGTTGCCGCGGATTCCACAACGGTGGACGTTACTGCAGGGGAGGGAGAATACCAATTGACGGACAATTCAGTCGCTACGGTCATCACCGATCTGGTTAATGCCACTACAGGAAACCGTTACACCCTATTGGGTAGCGGTGGAACCAACCCGGCCACCATCCAAAATGCCAATGCCAATTTTGTTCTGGCCGGCGGTGTGGACTGGCAAGCCCTTTCTGGCGCCACCATTACCTTTGAAGCAATTGACGCTGGAAGTGGCGACCACGTTTTTGTAGAACGAAGTAGATCAGCGTAGTTTGGTTTAGTTTTTGAGTTAGTTAGTAAAACCCTGGCCTAATGGTCGGGGTTTTTTCGGAATAGAAAAGCCCGGAAATATGAAAACTTTCGAATTCCTATATCAAGAAACCCAAATTCACTTCCTTTTTAATCCATCAGACAAAAATGTCATGGTCAATGCCACAGAGATGGCAAAGATTTTTGGGAAAAGAACCAAAGATTTTTTAGCAAACCAGTCTACAAAAACTTTGATTTCAGAACTTGAACGGACGCTTATTAGCGTCCATTCAGAAGTTAAAATCGTTGATAATCGTGGTCATATGGGTATATATTTCCATCGATGGCAACTTATTCCCTCCAAATGGTGTGGATAAAAGTATATTTAGTTGTGGTTTTTGTTGATAGGAAACTACGATTGTTTGATTGGTGGTATTTTCTTACTTTAGGGCATAACCAAAAATATACACAACCATGAGCAGAAAAGCATATCTAAGAAGTCAAACTAAATCTACAGGAACTGCTTATTTACTATTTATCTTTCTGTTTGGGAGCCATTTTGCCTATTTGGGGAAATGGGGAACCCAATTTCTTTTTTGGCTTACATTGTACGGTTTTGGAATTTGGGCCATTGTGGAAATCTTTATGATACCCACCCGGGTTTCTGAGCACAACATGAAGATTTACCGCCAGATAGAAAAAATTGAAAAACAGGAACGGGAAGAGGAAATGGCCGCCCAAGTTAAGGCGATGAAAGAGGGAGAAAAATAATTCTTATCTTAGCACTGTCAAAAAGAACCATCAGTGTTATTATCAAGAAAGCTTTTAAGGAATGGGGAGTCCGCAAGCCGCAAGGCCCGGGGGTCAGCTTCATCTATGATGGTTCTACCCGACAGCTCCCCGCCTTTAAATTCTAAATTATGTCAAAAGAATCATCTAAAATCGACCCAAAAAAGAAACAACAAATCATTTCCGCCATTTTGGAAATGAACCAAATGGCCGACGTTGAATTTATGCTCGGTGACGTGACCAACCTCTATTTTATGGCCTTGGAGCATTACCAAATGAACGATCCTGACACCCGGGAAGGAAAGACCCTCACCTTTTTGCATTTGCATGATTGTCTTGCTAAGATTGATATGATCCTTAACGACCGGGAGAGTTGTTGGCTGTTGGCAGTATAGTAAGTTATCAGTTAAAAGTTTGAAGTTTTAAGAGCCCCGCTAGTGCGGGGTTTTTTATTCCGTGAGACGACTCAAAAAAGGCGGTACACGCCAGTGTCCATTTAAGCAGTGCATATGCACGGTACTTTCGTTGTGAATCGTAACGAATACCGCAATGAAAGACCCAAAAGCAGAAGTCATTCACTACCTAAAACACGACCGCACCCTTTTGGGCGGAAGAAACCTATACAATCAATTGCCCACCAAGAATTTGGCACTCCAGCGCCAAATGGCGCGATGGACGGATAGTGCCATCAATATTGAGCGCCTATGCTATGAGCTCGCCAAGGCCGTTGGTTTAGAGCAGCGTTTATTAAAGATTTATACCCAGAACCCCGTTGTTCAAATCAATGCCATAGAAGTTGATATCGATACCGATGACACCGGCAGCAAAGACGATGGTACCACTTTGGATGATGCACTTTTGGCATTTGATACAGAAAATACGAAATGGAATACTGGAAAGGCACTGGCCAAGGCTTTGGGGATAAAGACATCCCGAAGAAAGAAAAACGAAATCTGGCCAGATTTGGAGGAAGCGCGAAGGGCATTGGTGGCCAAGCAGCTTGCCGAAATTCCAGGAGAAGTAAAGGCGAGCATTAAACTGCGTGATCAGTTTCCATTTCTGCGGGAAAAAGACTGTCCGGACAGCCTGAAGCTACTCGTCAATGAGCTTATTACCTCCTACGAAGACTTTAAGGATAACCAGCCCAAGCTTCACGATTTACTCCAGGACGACGAGGCGAAAGCCTTGGTAGATGTGGTGCTGAAAGACTACATTGAAAACAAACAGGCCTGGGCCGAGCTGGAGCATTACAATACTACCGGTCAGGTATTGGGTGAACATCCATTGTTTGAAATACTGGAGGAAAAAGAGCGCATTACCAGGCTCGAAACCCCGGATTTGGCCAAGGAAATCAAAAACCTCGAGAACAATATCGGCCGTAATAAGAAAAAGGGCAATACGGAGCTAGTTGATAAACAAGAGCAGTATTTGGCCCATGCCCAGGCTGAGCTTGCAAAACGATCGTAGATGAAAAAACTCCAGGTCTTTTTAGGAGAGCTCCAAGAAAGTGACCTGGAGCGTATTGAGGAACTGGCAGGCCAGAACTTTGCTCCAAGCGATATCTGCAGAATATTGGACTTTGATAAATGGGCCTTTATGCAGCTCTGGCGGAACCGGGATAGCACAATTCGGCAACGTTATGAGCTTGGGCGCCTCAATATTGAAGAGACCAAACAACGGGAACTAATTACCAAAATCAACTCAGGAAACAGTTTTGCCATTCAGATGCACGATAAGTTGGCGGCTCGGCGAACTTTTGAAAATATAAAATCCGAAATCTTCAACCTTGGCTAAAAAAAAAAGTCCATAGAAAGCGAACTGGAAGGTATGCACTATGCCATTTTGGAGGATTGGGTAGATAAAGGCAGAACTGAAACCCTTCCGGAAGAAATGGTGACCTATTTGGAGCAGCTAACGATGGTCAACCAGTTGTGGAACGCTTGCCAGACACCGAATAAAATCATTCAAAAATTAATGGCTTCCTATCCCGGGCTAAATGCAAAAACCGCCCGTAGTAGATGGGAAGATGCATGTACCTGGTTCTATCTTGACGATCAAGTTAAAAAAGATGCCTGGCGCAATATGCTTTTTGAAAAACAGCTAAAGCTTGCTGATGCCATTATCACCGGGGCTCAAAAGAACGAGGACTATGATTTGGCATCCAAGGTATTGGAACGGGCGGCTAAGGTAAAAAGGCTTGACCAGAAAGAAGAAGAAGTTATTCCTCAAGAAGCATTTACCAAGCGCATCAAGATTTTTGATAGTGATACGCTTCAGTTTGAGGACCTACCACCACCAGCAAACAGAAAACTGTTGGCCGAATACATTGATAAGGTGAACATTGAAGAGCTTCAGAAAGTAAAACTGAAGCAAGATGCTGGAATCGAACCCAAAGAACTATTCAATCATGAGGCTTTCAAAAAAAATAAACCGGAAGGCTGAAGATGTAGAGCTTAGGTACAGTAATTGGCTCAGTCAGCTGGTCAACCTTTTGCAGACCACCTTTCTTTATCTGATTCTTGGCCGTGGGTCATCCAAGACCGAGGATATCCTTGCAGAAAGGGCCATGGATATCGCCTATGATATGCCGGGCGCTTTCGTGGCCATCTCTGCAGATACGTTCATGAATGCCACTAAGAACATTGTCCCTAGCATTGTCAATGGATGGAAGCGAAAGGGATGGGTCGAGGGGGTTCACTATGTGGTGGATGTGCACCGGCCAAAGCATTTTAAGCTGCCCTACAAGCCCGTATTTAATTGGAAGCATACGATTACCACTTTTACGGGAACCCACTTTAAAATCATATCCCAGGATCGTCCATCCATAGGGGCGGGTGATTCTTTTCAGCACCATATTGGTGATGAGGCCAAATATTTGAAGCAAAAGAAAGTCCAAAACATTAACCGGGCGGTCCGAGGGGAGTTTGTGCGCTTTGGGAAATCGCCGTTTTATGGTGGCCTCACCTTTGTTACCGATATGCCGGACGTTAACCAGGGGCATGATGATTGGATACTGCAGATGTTGGACAACATGGATCAGGAGAAAATTAAATGGCTTTTTCACCTGGCAATGGAAACCAACAAAATCAGGGCCGAGTATGTCCGGAGGATGCATTTTTGCAAGGAACACCCTGCAGATACTACAGCTAAGCGAAAACTGAAACGTATTGAAAAGAACTGGAAACAATGGGAAGAGCGTCTTCGATTGTTCCGGATGGGCACTACCTTCTTTTATGTGGCCAGCTCTTTCGTCAATGCCGATATCTTGACTGAAATGTATTTCAAAAAGGAGCTCGAGACGAGCGACTTTAAGGATTTCATGATCGGCATTCTTTCGATTGAGCCAAAACTGGAGGTGGGCGCCATGTTCTATCCAAAACTTTCCAAGGACATTTTTTATTCGGACGGTTACATCTATGCCAACCGGGACCTGTACAAAACAACGGATGATTATGTGGAGTCAAGCCTTGATTTGAAATATATCAATACCGACGCCCCTATAGAGGCCAGTCTTGATACCGGCAACATGTGTAGTCTTCTCACTGGTCAGGACCAGGGGGATGTTGTTAGGACATTAAAAGAATTTTACACCTTACCCCCTCAATTTCTTGGTGATTTGGGCAAGCAATTTCGGGATTACTACAAGTATCACAAGTGCAAACAGCTATTGTTGTGGGCTGATCGGGCAGCAAATAAGTATAAACTGGTTGGTGAGGACCATGCGAGTAAATTCAAGAAGGCGATTGAATACGATGAGGATGGAAAAAGGACCGATTGGATTGTCACAATTATGACCGAAAACCAAGGAAATATTACCCAACAGCGCGAGTATGAACTGGCTTTGGAAATGATGTCCGGAACAAATAGTGAATTACCTGGATTATTGATTGATAAACACAACTGCCCCAACCTGAAAAGCTCGCTTGAACGCGCTAAAAAAATTGTAAGGATTGATAACAATGGCAACAAAACCATTCACAAGGATAAATCGAGCGAAAGGTTACCACATAAAGAGCTTCCAAGAAAGTCAACAAATTTTTCCGATGCGTTTAAATACTTCATCTGCAGAGATAAATTCCTTGAAAAAACCAAAGGCCACACGGCTCAGTTTTCAGACCCAAGCAGTTATTAATTGATTGGTGAGTAAAGATAACTTCATTTTTTGCACCCTTTTTTAAACTTAAGACTAGCGAACTCCTTGCCTTTTAAGCAATTAACCCCTATGAATTAAAAATCAAAATTTTTTGAGTCTCAAAAAATTTCGCCACGCTCTCTCGAAAACGTGCATCTGCATGGTTTTTTGATTTTAGAGATATGATTGTCCTTTTAATCACTGTGATTGGAACCTAATATTGTTACATGAACCAAGGTGATCACTACTCCGATTATGCCCAGCCAATTAGTCAAATGAGAGCATGGACGGCAAACAATACCCCGTTCAAAGTGGTATTCAGGAAGAAGGATGGTTCAATGAGGCTGGTAAATCGCGCCCTACTTCGAAAACAATCCATTGGGGCAAATGATCGAACTTCAGCATATAAGATACAGCTGCTGGATTTGGACCAGGATAAACCCAGGAGCGCCTACATACCACTATTAATCTCGGTAAATGATAAAAAGATTATCCTATGAGCGTTCATCGGCTAAGCCATAAAGACTATTTAGGACTTCACCAGGACAATCTGTTCTACTATGAGATTACTGGTGCCGAAAGGGAGGCAACCACTGAAGAGGTGTCCAAAGAGTCTTTTACGGATTGGAGAGAAAATGCGATTGATGTCGGTGATTTTAAAGTAATCCCATTTGGAAATGACAACGACATTCAGAAGAGAATCCAAGAATCCGTACTTCCCAATTCACTGGCTCCTAGGATTCAGAATCGCAAGGTCGAGCTTTTGTTTGAGCAAGGGCCGTTTCTATATCAAGAAAAAGTTGACGGAAGGAATTTCTTTAGGGAACCAATTGAAAACCCAAGGATCAAAGATTGGCTAGAGGAAATAGATTACGAAGAACTACTGCTTAACAACGCTAATGACTACTACTATAACAACATGGTCTTCAACAAGGTTTTTAGGAACTTGGGAGGCCGTATTGGTCTAGGCGGCATAGCCGACTTAAAACATGAAGAGGCTTTTGATTGTAGATTGGCGTACCGAAAAAACGATTCCAAGGGAATTCCCACCCATGTTTTGGTCACGAATTGGGAGGACTACCAAAATAATGAAGTAAAGGTTTACCCCCTTTTCGATAGAAAGAATCCGACAAGGCATCGTATTTCCATGCACTTTTCAAAACTTAAATCCTTTGGGCTCAAGGATTATGCAATGCCGGAAATTTACGGCTCATTGGATTGGATTGACAATTCCACCAGTATTCCTAAAGTATTCAAGGCGCTCACCAAGAATTCCCTAAACATCAAGTGGCACATTCAGTCTCCAGCAGCATATTGGGACCAAAAAAGAAAACAAATCAAGGAGAATTGTCAGGCGGCCCAACCTCCAGTCCAATATCAGGAAAAAATGCTCCTGGAACTCAGGGAACAGATTTTGGGCAAACTTTCCACGCTTTTGTCCGGAGTTGAAAACGTGGGCAAATTTTGGCACAATGAATATGTGGTTCAATTGGTTGGGGCCAATGCGGTTGAACAAGGATGGAAAATATTGCCGATTGAGCAAAAAATCAAGGAATACGTCGATGCTCAGATAGCCATTTCCGATAAAGCTGATTTTGCAACAGTCGCCGGTCTTGGATTGCACGCAGCCCTGGGTAATGTTGGTGCCGATGGAAAAAGCGATTCCGGAAGTGAACAATATTATGCACTCCAAAATCATCAAAGAACGTCAACGCCAATACCAGAACTCATCATTTGCAAACCCTTGAACGAGTGCATAAAACACAAATTCAACTCCAAAATAAAAGTAGGACTTTATCATTTGGACCCCCTTAGACTTCAGGACATCACGGAATCAAGTAGAACCCCATCAATAACGCAACAATAATGGACCTGCTTTTCAATCACGGAAATAACGGACAGGATGAAATCAAAGCAACCCTTGGTTTTTTGAGTGCAGATTTCACTTACAAGAATTTGGAACCGGATATCTATTTGTGGACTCCAGACCTTATTGAAGTTATTGGTCAAAGCGTATACGATAGGATTGTTGCCTTCTATAACCAAGGGGACAATCCCTCGCAGACTGGAGTTGAATTGGCCACTAACCAAACTATCTTGAAGTTTGCCCAGCTCTACGTACTGAGTATGGCCTATTTGGCCTATGCACCGGATAATGATTTGATTCATGGCAACGATGGTCGAACCATGCGCTCAGAAGAAGACCAGGAAAAACCTTATGAATGGCAAATCAACAAAAGCAATTCCAACATTAAGAAACGAGCCTACAAGGCGCTTGACCAGTTGCTTTTACAGCTGGACGCTGCTGGATGGAGTGAATGGACCGAAAGTGAACAGTACACCATGGCAAAATCACTTTACTTAAAGAACACCAACCAATTTGACGCAGTATTTGTGATCAACAAATCTGGACAGCTTTATTATCGTCTGGTCCCGTTTATGGGTGATATTGAATATGACGAAGTCATGCCAATTTTAGGTCAGGAAAAGTTCTTAGATCTCAGATCAAAATCAAACCCAACTGAAGAGGAAAAGACACTGATTTTATTGGTAAAAAAGGCGGTTGCATATAAATCATTGGGTAAGGCACTCAAGGCATTCCCTGTAGAAATGTTTCCGGAGGGAATGGTCCATACTGAAAATACCCGGATGAAATCCGAGGCCCGTGCTGAAGTAATGCAGTTCATGAACAAGGAGGGTTCGGATTATCTGATCAAATTGGAATATGAATTCACCAAACAAAGCCAAACCTACGAGGATATTCCTTTGACCAACGGCCTGAATGAAGGCTCTAAATTTGTTGACCTATAATGAAATTTATAAATGCCATATATTGGTTCTTATACCGATTGACGCCTGCTGGAAAAACTGCATGGATTCTTAAAAGTGGATTCAATGGCCTAAAAGAACGGGCAAGGGATAGGCGTAAAACCAAACTAAAGGTTGTGCACTCTGCTAAAAAGTTGGCTGACCAAAAAAAGATCCTTGGTTTTGGAAAAAAAGGCTCTGTGACCAAATCAAAAAAATCGGACCACCAAATAATTGAAGGGGTCAAAAAGGAACACGCTGAAGAACTCAGCGACAAGGGCATAAAAATCAGTCGATCCGGAAAATTTAAGAATGCATAAGATTGAATTTATTGGTAGCAAATTGGAGCTCGAGTTTCCAGAATCTGGACTGGAATTTAATGCAAATCAATTTCTTTCGTTTTCCAGGTTGGCCATACTGATGAATGCGAAGATTATTTCATTTGCCCAATTCAAGACCCGACTGGTATATGAATTTTTGAACCTGAAACGAACCGTCAAAAAAAAGTCGGACCACCATATGCCGGTAGTCGAAAATGTGCTCAAAATTTCCAAATTGGCCAACAAATACTTTGAGGCTGAGAAAAAAGGAAATGAGACCATACAGGTAATAAAAATGGATTTTTACCGGCAGCTGCTTCCAAAGATTTCAGTTAACGGGCATGTTTTTCATGGTCCCAGTGATGCGCTTTTCAATACGGTGTATGGGGAGTTTTTGCAGTTACATTCCCTATTCAACGACTACTCTTCCACCGGCGACGAACATGTCCTGGACAGGATGATCGCCACTATTTACCGGCCAAAAAAAATCGCTTATGGATTGAGAAAGCTATTGCCCAACTATAAGAGTGATATCCGGAAAAAGTTCAATCCGGAACTAACTGATTTTTACGCCAAGAAACTCAATGGACTTTCTCCGGAAGTAAAGCACGCCATATACCTTTTTGTGGCCAGCTGTATTAATTTTCTGATCAACGCGGAGGCTTTGGACATTGGGGGTGGGAACCAAATCAATATTGCTTCACTTTTTCGGCCTACGAAATCCCAGGGAAAGGGGAGTGGCCTGGGCATGGTGGAAACGCTATATTCCATTGCCGAGAGCAAGGTATTTGGTACAACAGAACAGGTAGCGCAACAAAACACCATAGACGTGTTTGCCTTTCTCGTAAGTCAAAAGCACAAAATCGAAGAACTTCAAAAAAAACAAAAGAATGCTGTTACTGGAAGACCTAATAACATTCGCAGACGCACACGTTAGTGAAAGGCAAGACCTGGAAAAACTTTTTGTCCTTGGTGAAGAGACTGAATATGCAAAAGAGGTAAAGGATGTTGGCAACCATGGTAATTTGATGAGCCTTGTCCTGGTACTACCCACCTACGATAGCAGAATGGAGGACGAAGATAGCCGCGAGATCGGAAACAACCTCTATTTTATGGTGGTCAAGAACACGGATGTCCGAGGAAAACAAGAAATGAAGATTGAGATTTTTAAAAAGACCCAGGTTGAAATTAGAGCGCTGGCCCAAAAAATTGTTGCCCTACATCGAAATTCAGGGGTCAATTGCCTTTTTAAGCACATAGATTTAAACAGTATCCGATTGGATCCAGTGGTGAATTATCATGGGACCAACGGATGGGAATTGGAATTCACTACGGAGACTCAGCTCTGATGTACATTGATATTGCTAAAATATCGACCGAAGTGTACCTGAACATCATTGAGACTGATGATATCCCTACTCTTTTGGCCTTAAAAAAGCGCTATTCGGGCAAGCGCTATATCGAAACCAGAAAGGCCATTGATTATCGGATTCAGAATATTAGGCACAAGCAATAAAAAGCCCAGGAATATGAAAACCGGGCTTTTATTTCTCAAATATGAGATTTTGGATCAATAAATATCGCCAATATCACTTATATTTGACATGTTCAATACAATGCGAAAATATGAAAACTCACCAAAAATTTCTTGAATTCAACGGAAACAAAATTGTTTTTATCAGTGTTGACGGCACCTATTGGATTGCTCTTAAACCAATTTGTGAGGCGTTAAACATTGAATATACCAGGTCATTTAAAAACGTAAAAAACGACCCGATTTTGGCACCTGAATTGGCTGTACAGCCTATGCAGGTTTGTAAAAATGGCAAATCACAGCTACGAAACGTAACCTGCATTCCAGAGAAATATATCTATGGATGGATTTTTTCTTTGAGGTCAGAAAGCAAGGATTTGATTGAATATAAAAAGACATGCTACGAATTACTTTACAATCACTTCCACGGCACCATCACCAACAGAAAAGAGTTGTTGATGGAACGCATTACAGTTGATACTGAGATTGCAAACCTTAAACTTGAAATGAAAGAACAAAGCGACAACTTCAAAAAACTCCAAAACCTCCAGACCAAAAGAAAACAGCTCTCCACTCAACTGAATGGTATGGATAAAGAGCTCATCAAACAACCTGAGTTGTTCCAGAATTAGTATCTTTACCGTGAAACAACAGGTTAGGAGAAATCCGAAACTATCTTTTTAACGATAAGCCGCCGCCCACGGGTAGCGCAACCGAAAGGCCGCAAATTCCAGTCCTAGACTGTTGTTTCAGCCCTACAGGTGGCGGTGCATTTAAATTTTTCGAAATGAAACAAGAAAAATTATCCCAAGAAAAAAGAACGCAGATCATTAATGCCATTCTGGAAATGAACCAAATGGCCTGTATGGAAATGATGCTGGGCGATGTGCGCAACCTCTATTTAATGGCGCTGCCCCATCATCTTATGAACGACCAAGAGATTAGGGAAGCGCAGACCCTTACCTTTCTGCATTTGCATGATTGCCTCGCAAAGCTGGATATGATTATTAACGATCGAGACGGCTGTTGGCAATTGGCCTCATGAGCAAAAGACCCTTCGGGGTCTTTTTTTGTCCATTTAACGGGCGCTTTGCTGTACTAAACTTGTGCCATGGCAGCCACTGATGTGCTCAAGGAGCGGACAGCTAAGAAATTCATCGAACAGAAATATATTGACCGGGTACTCCGCTACCAGGGAGAGGAAATGTTGCGACAACAGGACCGGGTAATCTCAAGATATGGGGTCCGTAAGACAATCCCCGAAATCTCAAGAAGACGTATTTCTGTTTCCAACTCCAAACTAACGGGAGTACATCCAATCCGACAGCGGTTTATTGACATGAAGACCATACGTGGCCAACGTCAAAAGGCCGTCCACATACATAATAAGATTATCTATTCCGGTTTCAATGCCATTGTAGGCAGATTGGCCTTTGGACTTACTCAAGACGTTAAGAACCTTATTGCGAACGACTATAAAATTCAGATGTAATGCCCAAGAAGATAGTTGATGAAACATTAAAGTTTGAGGTAATTATCAATGGGGATAAGGCCCAAAAGGAGTTTGGCCAATTGGAGCGTGCCACAAAAAAGCTAATAGATCGAAATGAAGATTTGGAAAAACAAGCCAAAAAGCTTGAGAAGTCTCGAAAGGATAACCGTGAGGCAATTAAAAAGCTTAGGGATGAGATTGACAGAAACAACAAAACCATCCAGGGCAATGAGGCACGAATGAAGGAGCTTACCAAAGAAATTGGCCTTAACAATCTTTCTATGCGCCAGCTGGGACGTGAAGCGAGGAAACTTAACGGAATTTTGTCAAACCTTGATCCAAATACCGAAGAATGGCAGCAATATAACAAGGAGCTCAAAGCGGTTAAGGGGCGAATGTCCGAACTCAGGGAAGAAATGAAACCCGTCAATGAATCACTCGATGACAATATGGAGCTTTGGGGCGGAATGAGTGCAGCTGTGGGCCAATTTTTCTTTGCCTTGAATTCCGGTGATGCCCAAGCCGCAAAAGCGGCCTTGCTATCCATCGTAGAACTTTTAAAAAACGCGGGCAAAGCAAGCCTGGCATTTATCGCTACACCGATTGGCGCCTTTATTGCGGTATTGGCGGGCATAGGCTTGGCCGCCAAAGAATGGTTCAATTACAACAACCAGGCCAGGCAAGCGATCATTCTAACACAAGAGATAACCAGGCTTCAGGGCGAACAGGCCAACGCCGCTAGGTTGCAGGCCCGGGCAATTTCCGACACCTTCAATGTTGATTTTGTCGAAACATTGAAAACGGCCAAGGTACTGGCCAAACAGTTCAACATTTCCTTTACCGAGGCGCTTGAAGAAATTGAACAGGGATTGATCAATGGCCAACGCAACAACACGGAGTTTTTTGACAGCCTTCGGGAATATCCCACTTTTTTCGCCTCTGCAGGCTTTTCGGTTTCCGAGTTCAGAAAAACGGTGGAGGCCGGCTATGACCTCGGTATCTATCAGGACAAGCTTCCCGACGCCATCAAAGAAGTAGACCTTTCACTCCGTGAACAGACAAAATCAACGGTTGAAGCGCTCGAAAATGCCTTTGGAGCGGCGTTTACAAAGCGCATTCTAAATCAGGTCAAAAATGGGGAAATCACAACCAAAGAGGCGCTAATTGAAATTGCTAAAGAGGCCGAAAAAACCGGTCTAAATGTTCAGCAAAATGCACAATTGACGGCGGATTTGTTCCGTGGTGCCGGTGAAGATGCTGGAGGGGCAATTGTGGTTCTCGATGCCTTCAACACCGCCCTGGGCGAAACCGAGGAAGCATTGAGCCCATTGGAGGAGATGATCAAAGAAGTGGCAGAGGCCAACCAGGAGTTGGCAAAGGCCCAGGATGAAGCGCTGCGTTCTGAAAATTACGTGGCCATGGCCAATGAGGTTGAGCTCTTTTGGATAAAGGTTAAGACTGGTTTTTTTCAGGGAATCAAGTTTATTACGGACCAGTTTTCTAAGTTCAATGAATGGTTTTTAAAATTCACGGCATCAAATATTGCTACCATAGCCAACTTCCCAAGTGTTGTTCGTGAGTCATTTTCAGAAATCAAAAATAGTTTAGGCAATCTCGGACGCTCTTTTATGGGATTGGGTTCCATCATTAAAAAAGTAATGACCGGAAATTTTGAAGCTGCCCGTGAAGAGTTCAAAGACTCAAAAGAGTTGTGGGAACATGAAATAGAGAATCTTACAAGCACAGGATCCGAGGCGCTTAAAAAAATCTCAAAAATTCGTGAGAAAGCTTCTGAATTTGTCGGCAAGGAACTTGAAAAAAGAAGAAAGGCAGCGGCAGCTCAAATAGAACTTGAGCAGAATGGTGGGTCGCAACCGAAAGAAGGGGATAGAAAAACAATAAACGGAATCCAATATATCTTTAAAAATGGCCAATGGGTACGAGTAAAAACAGGAGGCGGTGGAAAAGGAGATGATGAACTAACGGCCGAGGACAAAAAAATACTCAATAGTAAAAAACGCCTAGGCCAGCTTCTCGACGATTTTGAAGCAGAACGCAAGCTACAGGAAGAACTTAAGAAGGTCGAAGAATCGCAAAGGGCCGAAGAGGAAGAAATCCTAAAGATTGAGCAAAAGTTTAAAAAACTGGAGGAACAGGCTGCAGGAGATTCGGAGTTGTTGAGCCGACTCGAGGCCGAAAAACAGGCGCAGATTCAAGATGTAAGGGATAAATATGCTGACATTCAACTAGAAAAGGACAAAGAGCTAAGGAAAAAACTAGATGATGCCTCGAAAAAATTTCAAGAATCTCAAATTGAAGCCGAGACCAAACTTGCTCAGGCCAAAGCAAATGCCCAACAAGCGGGATTGAACATCCTCAAAAGGGTTTTTGGAGAGTCATCTGCTCTCGGAAAGGCAATTTTTGCAATCCAAAAGGCACTTGCCATAAAGGGTATTATCGCTGAAACTGCAAAAGCTAACGCAATGGTCATGTCCAATTTGGCCATAGCCAATGCCAAAGCACTGGCGGCATTTCCATTAACCTCTGGTCAACCATGGATATTAACCAACACTACCGCAGCTAAAGCCACACTGGCAGCCAACAACGCAGCATCCAAAATCAATATTGCAACAATAGCAGCTGAAACAGTTGCAGGAATGGCTGGTTTTGAAGACGGTCTTTATCCCGTAAAAAGGCATGACGGAAAAAAATTCAATGCTAGGTTTGGCGGAGCCCCAACCACACAGATCGTTGGGTCCCCTACCACTTTTCTTGCCGGGGAAATGCCGGAGATGATCATCGATCCCAAAACTTTCAAACAAATGGACCCTGCCATAACGGATTATATTCTGCATTTGGCCGGAAAGCCCACGCCGGGCTTTGAATCTGGAATGTATCCAGCTGGAGGACATCAGAACGAAGATTTGTTGCAAAAGGTAAATACTACCATAGCACAATTGAACGAGACTATTTCCAAAGGCGTGATTGGCCATATCCATTGGGGGTTTGATGCAGCCAGAAATCAGCAGCAAATGGAGGAAAGACTTAGAAAAATCAGGAACAATGCCAAAGTAGACCAAAATGCCGTTTAGCCCAAACATATCCCAAGTAAGTTATTTACAAGGAGGTGCTGACGCTCCTTTTTCTGTAGTACAAACATTGACAAATTTTAGGCGGGGCACGGTCACCAGGATAATGGCCCCCACGGTCACGATACCATTTGCGGGGATAAGTCAAAAATCCAACGTTCTCAACGTTGTGACAACTGATATTGATAATTCTCCGGGCGCTGAGGGAAGAACCTATGAAATTTCCATCAACAAAAGTTTGGCGGACCAACTGGCACCAGGGCGTTATGTGGACGGCTTTAGTGTATTCTATTATATCAATGGTTCCAGTTCAAACTCGAGCATTAGAGAAAACTGTATTGTACTTCTCGAGATATTTGAAAATGTCATTATTGAGGCCAGCCCGACCAATTTAAGTTGGCCATATGTTATCGGTTCTTCACAACCACTTCCTAAAATAGTCAGCATTACTTCGGACAAAGCGTGGACAGTGACCAAGAACCAATCCTGGATTACCCTGGATAAGTCCCAAGGGGTCAATAACGATACCCTGCAGGTCGGAGTGAATGTAACAGGCTTGGCGGTAGGCACTTATACCGGAAGGGTAGAGATAGATGACGGCCAGTCTTCAGAGGTTATTGATGTGTCTTTGATAGTCAAGAATGTCGATGACACAAACGATTATTTGACCATTTCACCATCTACACGGCAACATCAAACAGACGAGGGGGTTTCGGGCGTAATTGCCAGCTCTGTTTTTGAGGTGTCTACAAGTCAAGATGTAACCATAGCCTCTGATGCTCCATGGATAACACCTATAAATACGAATTTGTCTGCAGGTGACAGTATCGGGGTGATTTATAGGGTAGAAAACACGGAAAATCTAACTCCTGGCACCTATGAAGGAAACGTAATAATAACAAGCAATTATTCTGTTGTCGTGGGCCGGGTGACGCTATTTATTATTGATAGCAATGTAACCGGTATTTCTGATGGGGACTTCATTTTTTCAGAAGATTATGAAAACATTATACTCACTACCAACCAGACCGATGTAGAAATGTTACTAAGATTTTCGACCAACAACGGCATTGAGAACAGAAGCTATCAAAAGAGGGCGCCCTTCTTTCAAGGAGTGGCCAAATCCCACATAGGAGCAGAGGCGGTTCGGCTTTTGCAAATTCAAAATGTATTGCCTCCCAACAGTTTGGCAACTGTCTTTTCTCCATTATCACCATTAAAGATGGCCATTACGGTTTTTGAAAAGCAAAAAAATTCAACCCAACAGAGCATTAAGGAGACTTTTAACCAAATCAAGGTCATTTCTGGTAAAAAGCCCTCGAACGCGTTTGCCTTGAACTACATGCCCACTATTTCATATGCCCAGGTAAATTCCAAGGTTGGGTTTTCTTTTAGGGCATCCACCGTTCCCTCAACGTTGACCATGTTAGGTGCAATAAATGAAAGCATTTCAGTTTCGGGACTTGATGGAGATCTCTTCAGTTGTTTTGTAGACCTCTCCCATTATTCACCTGACATATCACAACAACTAAGACTGTCATGCGGTGGTTTCGTCCACACCATTAACTTAAGGCCAAGACAGGCCAATAATACCCTGCTCGTATTCCTGAATGAGTGGAACCTACCGGAATATTTTAACTGTTATGGATTTTTAGAGGAAATTCCTGAAGGCGATCAATCAACTACCACCTATTTGAGAAAAGGTGTTCTACGAAAGGAGGTGGTCGAGACCTATCATCCAAAATCCTATCGTTTAAGCACCGGTTTTGTCTACACCAAGGAAGAGGCGGTTTGGCTGTCAAAAATACTTGATGCGAAAAGAGTTTGGATTGAAATAGACGGTGAGCTCGTGGAAGTTATTAGAACCTTCCAAAAACTATCAATCGCCGAAACCAGGAGGTTTTATAATTCTTATTCGCTAACATTTGAAACCGCCGAAAAATGATAGCTTTTCAAACCAGCTACGGATATCAGATTGATTTGACTCCATACCAACTTTCTTTAAATGAGGAAAGTAATTTCTTCACAAACAACCTAGTAAAAAGCTGGTCCTTTCCATTTTCAATGCAGCTCTATGACGAATTGGCAAAGGAGCTGGGCCTACCGGATATCAATGATGTAGTTGATTTTGATGAAAAGATATTGGGCAACCTAATCATAGATAATGACTATTATGAGGCCACCTTGAGGCTAGGTGATGCCAGGGAGAACTATATAGATGCCCAGATTTATTATGGTGATGAAGTTTTGGCGGTATATGATACGGAACTCAAAAACCTACCATGGCCATTGTACATTGAAAATAATTCTCAAGAGGTCGCCAATCGATATTTGGATGCGCGATGGCCTGCCGTAACGCATAATTTTCCAAAAGTCTATCGTCCTGAATTGAGGGATAATTCAGACTATGAGAACTTTGAGCGGTTTGTAAATAACTATAGCGGGAGTGATTTTGTCCAGAACACCACTGAAGGAGTGCAACCGGATGTTACGTTTCTAAACAAAAACGTTCTATCACCCTGCCCATACCTATTGGAATTGCTCACTTTTGGTTATAAAGTGGAAGGGAAGGCTGTTAGGGGAAAAGTTATCACAGATGAACGACTCAAAAGATTGTTATATGTTCCTGAGAATTTCATTGAAAAATATCAGGGGTCTCAATTTTTGGATTTTGAATTTTATGTTCCGGATAGGAATGAGTCGATCAATGGTGTTGCGCTTGGAGTCTATGAGAATATTCTAACCCCACAGAACCAAGGAAATTATAACCTAAAAATTAATCTTAACCTGGACCCAATAGTTGCGTCTTATTTTAGCTTGAGGGTATTTATAAAAAATTCCTTAGATGAAACCGAAACCGAACTTTTTGCATTTCAATCACAAGGAAGTAGGGTCAATATTTCGGAAACGCTCAATATCAACATAACCAGCGCAGAGCTGTTCCATCCGTTACATGTGGAAATGAAATTGCCTTACAATACCAACAGTATTGCAGATTTCAATGCGTTTCAATACGCGTTTAAGGAGGGAAGGCTAAATCGACTCATAGGGAGCTACAGCTTGGCCGACTATGTTCCGGATATGACATTCGGGGAATTTGTGAATACAATTAAAAACTGGTTAAATCTGGATATTGTTGTAGGAGAGGATTACGTGGAAATCAATTTTGTAGAGGACGTAGTCAAGGATTTTCCAGAGTACGACCATAGTCATTTGGAAGTGCAGTATCCTGGAAGAAAGAAAAACACCAGCAGGGTATTCAAATTGCTTTACGCAGACGGTTCAGAGGCCATCATCGACAATACAGGTCAAATATATTCAGACGTAGAAAAAGAAAGCGAGGATATTATCACTATAAAAAGCAACCTTCAAATGGCCGTGGTTGAACAGAACTATGATGTGATAACCGCAAAGTATCAAGATCCAAGGGGAATGCTTTTCTGTATTTACGATGGACTTCTGGGATCGGCCAACAACTGTTTGGACAATTATCTGGGCTTTTTTGCAAGACCGGACGATGTTTACCGGGAGTTCTGGAGTGACTGGATGGCCATAAGGACCAACAACTTCACTTATACCGATTCATTTGAGGCCCATAGCATTGAAGAGCTGGGCCTTCGTTCCAAGTATTACAAATACAATAAACTACTGCTGCCGGTAAAGATTTCCAAAAAAAGGAGCTATAATGAATATTGGCAGGTGGAACTCGAGGCAGAGTCTATATGAAATCTAAGTCTAAATTTTGTATTGTCTTCTCAGCTACTAATATTTCCTTTGGAATATAAGCCTCGGTTTGAGTAATGCTGTGGTGACGTGCTTGGTTTTTCACATCAATGGTTGGCACTCCAGCTTTAAGTAAATCCGTTATTCCAGAGTCTTTTAAACTGTACCATTGGTATTCTTTTTTTAGTTTCAAGGCATTGCGCATATATCCCCAATGGTCAGTTATTCGATTTGGTCTCAATTTTTCAGGACCTGGCAAAAAATTGACTTTCCCAAAAAGATAATGATGGTCTGCGGCGTCTTTTAGGTGCCTTTTCAAATAGGGTAGAAGCTTTTTTGGTATGGTCACCGGTTTGCTTCTACGGTTCTTTGAGATACCGGTTTCAACGTAAATTATTCCATTTCTGAGGTACACATCGCCAACCTTTAGTTTGGTCAGTTCTGTTCTTCTTATTAAGCAATAATAACAGGTCAAGCATAGCACTAGAAATGATGGGTTAGAGCGTTGAAAAAATCTAAAAATGGCCATTCTTGCCTCCGGAGGGATATACATACGCTTTTTTGCCGTTTCTGGCATTTTGGGAATCGATATGGCCGGGTTAATTGCCATGTATTTTCTTTTGATTAGAAATTCACAAAGGGTGACAATAAAACTCAAATGATTGTTCCGAGTCCTTGAACTTGTGTCACGGTCGTAATAGATGTAGTCTAAATAGTCCACAACAAAAGCCTCGTCCATTCTTCCTACGAAAGTGTCGACGTGATCATTTTCAGCCAGATAAATACTCAGAATATTGGCAAATGATTTATAGGTCCTGTAGGTGTCCGGCCGTAAGTCTTCTTTTTTAAGTTGTTCACCATACTTTTTGAGAAATATAATTATGGCTTCTGTGATCCGGGTAAATGATTTTGAATTTCCTTCAGTAATCCAAGGGTTCCATCCTTTCTCGAGCTTTTTATTGATGTCGAGAATCATCCGCCTGGCAAGTTTTCTTCTTTCAGTTTTACTGTTAAGCGGTTTTACCCGGTGCCTTTTCCTTTCCAGCTCGTCAGTGAACGGATTTCTACAATAATAAATAACCTCCCAGGTTTTGTTCTCCCTAAGTTCCGCAGGGATAAAATCAATAAAGACTCTGGATGTGACTGGATTTTGAGAAGTGGTCATTTTTTTTTTACAGCTGTTGGATTAACAGTTGCAAAAAACATGATTCACTGTGACGCGATTTTGACACGCCAAATCTATTAAAAGCGTCAAAACCCCTGCAGAAACAGGGGTTTTGGCTGTACTCGGAGCGGGACTTGAACCCGCACGGCCACAATGGCCATTGGATTTTAAGTCCAACGTGTCTACCAATTCCACCACCCGAGCATTCCTGGACTTGAAATAAAAAACTCCACTTAGCGGCGGCTGAGCGTAGCCGAAGCCGAGCGGAGTCGATAGTTGAGCGAAAAACGGGATTCGAACCCGCGACCTCCACCTTGGCAAGGTGATGCTCTACCAACTGAGCTATTTTCGCATGTTAATGAACTGACACCTCCAAAAAGATGCGGATGCAAATTTAATACAATTCTTGAAATCTAAAAGAATTTTTTACGAACTCGCCTTCTTCTTTTTACTTAAAAGACGTTTAATTTCATTCAGTTTCATCAAGGCTTCAACCGGGGTAAGGGTATCAATGTCCAGGTGAAGGATTTCCTCCTTGATTTCCTCCAACAAAGGGTCATCCAAATTAAAAAAGCTCAATTGCATCTCGCCTTGTACGGCCTGCAATTTGTTGCCCACTTCCTCATTGGAATGGGATTGCTCCAGTTTTTTTAGGATTTTGTTCGCTTTTTGGATGACCTGTTGTGGCATTCCGGCCATCTTGGCGACATGGATACCAAAACTATGCTCACTGCCCCCGGGAACCAGTTTTCGGAGGAAGAGCACATTATCCTTCAATTCCTTGATGGAAACATTGTAATTCTTGATGCGCTCAAAACTTTGGGTCATATCATTGAGCTCATGATAATGCGTCGCGAACAGGATCTTGGCCCGGGAAGGATGCTCATGAAGGTATTCTGAAATGGCCCAGGCAATGGAAATACCGTCATAGGTGCTGGTACCACGTCCAATTTCATCCAATAGAACCAAACTGCGTTCGGAGAGATTGTTCAAAATGGAGGCAGTCTCATTCATCTCCACCATAAAAGTGGATTCTCCCATGGAGATATTGTCACTGGCCCCTACCCGGGTAAAGATTTTGTCCACCACGCCTATTTTTGCCGAAACGGCGGGGACAAAACTTCCCATTTGCGCCAAAAGGACAATGAGGGCCGTTTGCCGCAAAATGGCCGACTTACCACTCATATTGGGACCGGTGATCATGATGATCTGCTGTTCTTCCCTATCCAGCAACACATCATTGGTAATGTAAATTTCACCCAGGGGCAATTGTTTTTCAATGACGGGGTGGCGGCCTTCCCTGATCTCAAGGACCGTGGAATTCGTTATTTCCGGTTGTACGTAATGATTCTCCCTGGCCAGTTGGGCAAAACCACAAAGGCAATCGAGTTGTGCAATAATCTTTGCATTGCGCTGTACATCCGGGATATACTCCTGCATCCATACCAAAAGTTGCTCAAACAACTGTTCTTCCAGACTTAAAATACGTTCCTCCGCCCCTAAAATTTTGGTTTCGTATTCCTTTAACTCCTCCGTGATATAACGTTCTGCATTCACGAGGGTCTGTTTACGGATCCAACTTTCGGGAACTTTGTCCTTATGGGTATTTCGGACCTCTATATAGTAACCAAATACATTGTTTGATGCTATTTTTAGTGAGGTAATCCCAGTGGCCTCGGTTTCCCGTTCCAGCATTTTGTCCAGATAATCCTTACTGGAAAAAGCCAATTGCCGCAATTCATCCAGTTCTTCGGAATAGCCATCGGCAATGGTTTGGCCCTTACCTATGCTCATGGGGGCATCCTCGTTGAGCATTTGCTTTATTTTGCCTCGTAAGGCTTCGCATTCACTGAGCCCATTGCCCAACTCCCGCAAGGCTTCGCTTTCGCCCTGGGCCGTAAGTTGCTTTACCGGAACAATGACCTCCAGGGAATTTTTGAGTTGTACCATTTCCTTGGGGGTTATTTTTCCCGTGGCCACTTTGGAAATAAGTCGTTCCAAATCGCCCATTTGCTTCATCCAATGACGGAGTTTTTCCAAAGTGTTTTCTTCGGATTTCAAATGGGAGACAATGCGGTTTCGAAATTCGATTTTCTCCTTGCTCTTTAAGGGCAGGGCCAACCAACGTTTTAACAACCGCCCTCCCATGGGGGAAATGGTTTTGTCTATGACCTCCAGCAGGGTAATGGCATTTTCATTGGTAGAATGGTACAATTCAAGATTTCGAATGGTAAAACGGTCCATCCAGATATAGTCCTCTTCCGCTATGCGTTGGAGTCTATTGATATGCTGTAATTGCCTATGCTGTGTTTCGGAAAGGTAATGGAGTATGGCCCCCGAGGCAATAATTCCCTCCTGCAGGTGGTTCACCCCAAAACCTTGGAGTGATTTGGTCTTGAAGAGGTTGGTCAGGCTTTCCTGGGCATAATCTTCCTGAAAGATCCAATCTTCCAAAAAGTAGGGATGCCATCGGTTCCCATAATACGAGGTGAATTCCGTTCTATGGTTTTTTGAAATAAGGACTTCATTGGGCGAAAAATTCTGAAGCAATTTGTCCATTTGTTCCACGGAGCCTTCGGAAGTCAAAAATTCACCCGTGGAGATATCCAGAAAGGCTATCCCCAATTTATTGCGACCAAAATGGACGGCGGCCAGAAAATTGTTGCTTTTCGCATTAAGGATATCGTCATTTAAAGCCACTCCCGGGGTGACCAGTTCGGTTACGCCCCGTTTTACGATGCTTTTGGTCTGTTTGGGGTCTTCCAGTTGGTCACAAATGGCCACCCGTTGCCCGGCTTTGACCAATTTGGGTAAATAGGTATTTAGGGAATGGTGTGGAAAACCGGCAAGTTCGGTTTGGTCCCCACCGTTATTCCTATGGGTGAGGACAATACCCAATATCTGGGCGGCTTTGATGGCGTCTTCCCCAAAGGTTTCATAAAAGTCACCTACGCGAAAAAGCAGTAACGCATCGGGATGCTTTGCCTTAATGGCATTGTACTGCTTCATCAATGGTGTTTCTTTCTTGTTTTTGGAGGTCGGCACGGTACTTTTTGATTTAATTTTACCAAATTATAAAGTTGAAGGTGTTTACCGTTCAATTGTTGATATTTCTCACTTAAAAGTGGATAATTTATGCGAAAGTTGGCGAATGCGGAATTAGACCGTTTGGACATCCCAGGGTTTAAAAAAACCAAAAAAACACCCTTGATTTTGGTCTTGGACAATATTAGAAGTTTAAATAACATAGGCTCGGTTTTTCGTACCGCCGATGCCTTTTTGATACAGAAAATCTATCTCTGCGGGATAACCGCCAAACCCCCGAACAAGGATATTCACAAAACGGCATTGGGCGCAACGGAAAGTGTGGATTGGGAGTATATAGAAACGACCATGGAGGCCCTTGGCAAGCTACAGCAACAGGGTTTCCAGGTAATTTCGGTGGAGCAAGCTGAAAAGGCCATCCAATTGCAGCATGTAAAAGTACAACCGGATACGACCTACGCCCTGGTCTTTGGCAATGAGGTGAAAGGGGTATCCCAGGAGGTGGTCTCGGCAAGTGACGGGGTGGTAGAGATCCCGCAGTTTGGGACCAAGCATTCCTTGAATATTTCCGTGAGTGCAGGGATTGTGGTGTGGGATTTTTGGACCAAACTCAATGGTATAAAAAGAAAACCCTGACGATTTCCCGTCAGGGCGAAACATATAGTTTGAGTTAGTTAGTTTCTGACTTAGCAGGGTGCTAATAAAATAAAACCATTCGTTATATCCAAATAAAATCCAAAAATTGTCTTAAAAGAGAACCTCCAAAATTTTCGTTTCCAATAAGCCCAAGATTGTTTTATAGTCCTCTGGATTATTCACAAAATCCAATTCCTGTAGATCGATGAGCAGGGTTTCCTGTTCTGGATGACTTTTGATAAAATCCAGATACCCCCTATGTATGTTGTCCAGGTATTCCGGTCCTATTTGTTGTTCATAATCCCGCCCTCGCGTTTTGATGTTGCGGAGCAGTCTTTCGGTACTTTGGTATAGATATACATAAACATCCGGTTTTCGAACCTCGTTGTACATGAAATTAAAGACCTTTCGATACAGTTCAAACTCATCTTTCTGAAGGGTGATCTGGGCAAAGATCAAGGATTTAAAAATATCGTAATCCCCTACCATAAAGGTTTTGAACAAATCGAATTGGGAAGTGTCGTCCATAAACTGTTGGTACCTATCGGCCAAAAAGGACATTTCCAACGGAAAGGCATATCGCCCCTGGTCCTCATAGAACTTGGGTAAAAACGGATTGTCCGCGAATCGTTCCAAAACCAGTTTGGCATTGAAATCCTGGGCAATTTTCTTGGCCAAAGTGGATTTGCCCGCCCCGATGTTTCCTTCAATGGCCAGGAACTGCAACTGGGAGAACAGGGTGCGCTGTTCCTTGAACAGCTTATACGGTGTTTTCGTTAGCGGATTGCCGTCTTTGGACTGTTGCAAAAGGTTCCTGGTGTCCTTTTTTAAAACCGGGTGGTAGACCTGCGGGGCAATATCGGCCAGGGGTTTTAGGACAAAGTTCCGCTCCGCCATTTTGGGGTGGGGAACCGTAAGGTTTTCGTGGGATATGACGTCATCATTAAAATAAATGATATCAATATCCAGGGTACGTGAGGAATAATGCCCGATTTCAGATCGTTCCCTGCCCATTTCCTTTTCCAGGGCGAGGATTTCCGTGAGGACCTCCGTAGGATTCCTTTCCGTTTCCAAAAGGATACAGGCGTTCAAAAAATCATCGCCCACAAAGCCAACGGCGGCATTTTCATAGACGCTGGACACGGCCAGGGTTTTCCCCAGGCGCTCATTCAACCTAAAAATGCACTGCTGGAGTTGGGCAAGCCGATTTCCCTGATTACTTCCCAGCGATAGATATACCTTATTGTAACTCCCCATAAGCCAATGGCAAAGTAAGTAAAACAAAGGTAGATTCCGTATCTTTGCCGCCTGAAATAAATCAGTTTCCATATGAAATTCTTACGCAATCTTTTGGCAGCCATTCTGGGTTGTCTTATTGCTATCGGTCTTCTTTTTATCATGTTTTTCATTTTTCTCACGTTAATTGGGAATGCCGGCGATGGTGTGGTCGTCAAGGAAAACTCTGTGCTTAAGATTTCCATTACCGAACCCGTATATGATTATTATGGCACGGACGGAAGTGATCCTTTTGCCGGATTTTTTGAAGAAGGCCAGGGGCTGGACCAAATCTTGCATGCCGTTAAAGTGGCAAAAACGGATAACCGTATTCAAGGCATCAGCATAAAAAACAATTTCCTGATGGCCGGGCTGGCCCAAACACAGGAATTGCGCAAGGCTCTGGAGGATTTCAAGGAATCGGGAAAGAAAATTTATGCGCTATCCGATTATTACTCCCAAAAGGACTACTATTTGGCAAGTGTGGCCGATAAGGTATTCATCAATCCGCAGGGATTGATGGATTTTAAAGGCCTATCCTCGGAAGTACTGTATTATAAGGACCTACAAGAGAAAACAGGAATAAAGATGGAGGTCATTCGCCATGGGAAGTACAAAAGTGCGGTGGAACCTTTTCTGTCCGATACGATGAGTGATGAAAACAGGACCCAAATCAAGGCACTTTTAGATGCTATTTGGACGGCCATGCTCACGGATATTGGCGAATCCAGGGAATTGTCCTTGGAACAGTTGAATACCCTGGCGGATACTTTAGGGGCAAGAACCCCTGAGATGGCCATAAATTCAGGGCTTTTGGACGGTACCCGCTACCAGGATGAATATCAAATGGAATGGAAGGAAGTCTTGGGATTAGGGGAAGAACAGGACATCAATGTTATTTCACTTTCGGACTATATGACCGCAACGAAAAACAAAAACCTCCCTTCCGGTAAGGAAAAGATTGCCATTGTGTACGCTCAAGGAGAAATATTGTACGGTGAGGGAAATCGGGATGTCATTGGCCAGGGAACTTTAATGCGTGCCTTGAAAAAGGTTCGGGAAAATGACAACATAAAGGCCGTGGTGCTACGGGTGGACTCACCTGGGGGAAGTAGTTTGGTTTCCGACATTATCTGGCGCGAAGTGGAACTGGTCAAAGCAGAAAAACCGGTTTTCGTGTCCTTTGGGAACATTGCGGCTTCTGGGGGGTACTATTTGGCGGTTGGAGCGGATAGGATTTTTGCGGAACCCACTACCATTACGGGGTCAATTGGGGTATTCGGAACCATTCCCAATATCCATGGGTTGAGCAATGACATCGGAATCAACGCGGAACAGGTGGGTACCAATGCCAATTCCGTGGATTATTCCTTTTTTGAACCGATGACCGATCGGTTCCGAAAACAGTTGGAGGAAAGTATTGAAATGACCTATGATACTTTTGTACAGCGTGTGGCCGACGGTAGAAATATGTCCAAGGAGGCTGTGGATGAGGTCGCACAAGGTCGGGTTTGGAGCGGTGTGGATGCGGTGGAACTCGGTTTGGTGGATGAACTGGGCACTTTGGGGGACGCGATTGCCGCAGCAGCTGAAACGGCGGGACTGGAATCCTACGGTATTCGCAAGTACCCAAAATTTAAATCGGATTTTGAACGGCTGATGGAAGATTTGAGCGCTGCTAAATTGAAAATTGGGGAATCCATGATCAGGGAAGAAATTGGGGAAGAAGCGTTCCAGACCCTAAAACAACTCAAACGAATGACGGAACAAAAAGGGATTCAGGCAAGAATGCCGTTCAACTTGAATATCCAATAATCCTTGATGGTTCCAAAGAGAAAAAAAGAGGCTTTCCACATCTACCTCTACCTCGGCGCCCTGTTCATTACCTCACTGGTGGTATCGAACTTAATCTTTCAAAAGTTTTTCTTTTGGAAACCTTTTGGAGACGTGACGGTTTTTGGAGCGCCCCTTTTTGAACTTTCGGTCGGTATCCTGCCGTATCCCATCACTTTTTTGATTACGGATTTGATTTCGGAAATCTATGGACAAAAAAAGGCCAATCAAGTGGTTACCGCAGGAATCTTTGCCTCGGTTTTTTCCATGGGAATCATTTTTGTGGCCAATTATGTCCCGGCCATTGAAAGCTCTCCGGTAAATGATGCCACCTTTATTGAGGTTTTTGGGCTATCGCCCCTGGGGGTTTTGGCCTCTATGTTGGCCTATTTGGCAGCACAGTATATCGATATTTCCATTTATCATTTCTGGAAGCGATGTACCAATGGTCGCTACCTATGGCTACGGAACAATTTCTCCACATTTACCTCCCAATTTGTGGACACCTTTACCGTTGTAGGGTTGTTATGCCTTTTTGGGGTGTTGCCATGGTCCCTGTTTTATGGTCTCGTCGTCAGTGGATTTCTTTTTAAGGTTTTAATCGCCCTGCTCGACACCCCTTTGCTCTATCTTTTCGTATATCTTTTTAGAAAAAGATTTAACCTAAAGTTAGGAGAGGAAATATCATTGGATTGATTTTCCTTCGTTTCTTGTAAAAAAATAGCAGCATGAAGAAAAAGATCCTCCGGGTTTTGGGAATATTGATTTTGGTCCTCCTGGGCCTCATTATTGCCCTTCCGTTCTTTTTGGAAGGAAAAATTGCCGATATTATAAAGAATAAGGTCAATCAAAATATCAACGCCACTTTGGATTTTGAAGAGGCCAATCTCAGTTTGATCAAAAGCTTTCCGTATGCCTATGTGGATTTAAAAGGGATTTCCCTGGTGAATAATGCCCCTTTTGAGGGGGATACCCTATTTGCTGCACGGGACATTGCTTTGGATATGTCCATAAAAGAACTGTTCAAAAGTGCGGATGACCCCATTGGAATACGCAAGCTTACGATAGATGGCGCTGTTTTGCACATTCAAGTGGACGAAGCCGAAAACGCCAACTACGATATTGCCCTGGAAAATGAAACCGTACCATCAAGTGAGGAGGAAACCAGTACCAACTTTACACTGGACCTGGAGGAGTACGGTATTACGAATGCCGAGGTGGTCTATGATGATTTCTCCAGTGGAATGCATTTGGTCATTTCGGAAATGAACCATTCGGGGACTGGTGATCTGTCGCTGGAAAGCTCACAATTGAAGACAAGGACGGATGCCCTGGTCTCCTTCGAAATGGATAGTACGGCATATCTCAATAAAAATAAAGTAGCCCTGGATGCCCTTATTGGTATTGATCTGACCCAAAACAAATATTCTTTTTTGGAGAACAAGGCACTGGTGAATCAACTGCCTTTGGTCTTTGATGGTTTTGTGCAGCTCAATGAGGACAATCAGGAAGTGGATGTTACGTTTAAAACACCCTCATCGGATTTTAAAAACTTCTTGGCGGTCATCCCGGAAGCGTATTCCAAAAACATTGAAGATGTAGAGACCACGGGGAATTTTGAGGTAAACGGACAGTTTAAAGGCATTGTGGACGATGTCCATATTCCCACGTTTACCATCGGTATCAATTCACAAAATGCCTCCTTTAACTATCCGGATTTACCAAAAGCAGTGGAAAACGTATACATCGATACACAAATTTATAACCGAACCGGTATTGTTGAGGACACCTATGTGGATATCAATCGGCTTTCCTTTAAGATTGATGCAGATCAATTCAACCTCAATGCGAAGATTAAAGAGTTGTTGGGGAATGCAAAAGTGGATTTGCATGCAGATGGTGTCATTAACCTGGCCAATATCTCACAGGCATATCCGCTACCGGCGGATTACGATCTTACGGGAATCGTACAGGCCGATGTAACCACGGCCTTTGACATGGCCTCTGTGGAAAACCATCGCTATGAAAATACAAAGACCAGCGGCACAGCAAGATTAACGGGTTTTCACTACAATTCCGAGGAACTTAAAAACCCCATTGCCATTTCGGATGCTTCGGTGAGCTTTACACCCAATACGGTTTCCTTGGATGCCTTTGAGGGAAAAACAGGGCAGACGGACTTTAAAGCCAATGGTACTATTGACAATCTTCTTGGCTATCTTTTTAATAAGGAAAATATAGAGGGAAACTTTAGCCTGCAATCCAACACCTTTGCCGTAAATGATTTTATGACAGAGGAAACCGGTAGTGATGGGGAAGGAGGGACCACTCCAGAAGTTTCGGAGCGTGTTCAAATCCCGTCGTTCCTGGATTGTACCATCGATGCCAAGGCGCAAAACGTGCTTTATGATAATCTGGCCCTAAAAAATATGTCCGGTCGCTTGCGAATCAAGGATGAAACGGCCTATTTGGAAGATGTTACCTCCTCCATTTTTGATGGGAAGGTAAAACTGAACGGTTCGGTATCCACCAAACCGGAGACGCCCACCTTTGATATGGCGATGGGCTTGGATGCCATTAAGATCAGTGAGTCGTTTCAATTGTTGGATATGTTCAAAGCACTGGCTCCAGTGGCCAATGCTTTGGAGGGGCGTTTGAATACGGATATTAAACTATCGGGTAATTTAAAGGAGGATATGACCCCCAATCTGGGGACACTCTCGGGAGATCTATTGGCACAATTGCTTTCCGCCAAAGTGGATACCAAAAACGCGCCCTTATTGACGGCGCTGGACGGTCAGTTTACGTTTTTGGACTTGGGCCAATTGAATTTGAACGACCTCAAAACGGCCTTGTCATTCAACGGCGGCAAAGTAAGTGTACAACCCTTTGCCATTACCTATCAGGATATTGTGGTCAATGTATCCGGAGGACATACGTTTGACCAACAACTGGCCTACACGGCTTCCCTGGACATTCCAGCGAAATACCTGGGGGATGAGGTCAACACTTTGATCGCAAAAATTAATGATGACAGCCTTAAGGATTTGACCATTCCGGTGACCGCCACCATTGGAGGGAACTATACCAGTCCCAAAGTAAGCACGGATTTGACTTCTGGCGTCAAAAGCCTTACTATGGAACTGGTGGAAATCCAGAAACAGAAACTGCTGAACCAGGGAAAGGACAAGGCAAGGGATTTGATCGGGGGACTTTTAAAAGAGGATAAAACCGACAGTACCCAAACCCAGGATTCTGGGGTGACAGAGGCCCTTGGGGGGTTATTGGGCGGTAAAAAGAATGCGGAACAAACGGATACCACAGCAACCAAAAAGGATGAAGTGAAGGGAGCGGCAAAAAGTATCCTTGGTGGATTGCTTAAAAAGAAAAAGGATACGACCCAATAAAAAGTACGTTTAAGGCATAGTCGAAAGCATCGATATCGGCTATGATTTGTTCTTTTCTTGTACAATCCTTGGCTTGTTGAAGTATACCAATCCATCTGATGATGATCGTATACGTATGAAGTTAAACGAAATAGGAGAGTAAATAATTGACAAATGTCCTAGAGTATATCGTTCAAGTCCTGCCTTCCGATTATGGCCATAATCTCAATCATGTCCCCATTGACCCTGAAAAAGATACTGTCTGAACCACAGACACAACGTCTGTACCCTTTTTTTATATGGTCGATGGACTCGAAAGAAAACGGTCGTTGCGCGATGATCTCGAAGTACTCAAAAAAAGTTGCGAAATAGCTGTCGGCTTGTAAAAGTCCAAATTTCTCAATTCCGTAGTGGTGGATTCGAATCAGGTCATTTTTGGCTTCGTTGCTTAATCGGTAATTAGCCATTGCGCATGGCCTTGGACTGTTTTAAAATCTCGTCTTTACCATGGTTTGTGAATCCACTTTTCTCAGCTTTTTCCAGTTTAGCTTTGATCCAGTCGATTTGGGCCTGTTGCTTTCTTGCCTGTCGGACAAGATCATTGACCAACTCACTTTTACTGGAATATTCGTGATTGTCCACTTGGGATTTCAACCACTCGTCATTGGGTTTTGTAAAAGAGATACTTTGCCTGGGCATAAATGGATATTTGATGCAAATATACACCAAAAATGAATCAAATTCTTGTTTTCCACAGTGTTTCCAGCTTCTCGTTGACATAAATGTCCTCTATCATCAACCAAGAATTGGGGTAAGTTGTATTTTCTGTGATTGGTACGGTTTAAAGATAGTTCCTTAATACGCCTTCCAACGTTGTTAATATGGGGTCCGGATCCGTATGATTACTTTGCTGAAGAAGTTTTTTAGCTTTTTTGAAATCGTCGGCCGCTAATTCAAATTGCCTTTCTTCAATTCTAAAAACACATCTCATTTTATAAAAAATCGCTTCTTCTAGCCCAGAGTCTATCGCCTGGGTCAGAATGTACATTCCCTTATCGAATCGTTTCATTTCATAGTACAGCGAACTTAAATTCATATAAAACCTTGGATTCTTGTTTGTCTTTAAACAGTGAAGATAATACGCTTCGGCTGTGTCATACGATTTGATCTTCTGGTAAGCCTTTCCTGCGTTTTCCATGTTGGGCAGGGTAGGATATAAACTGGCCGCTTTGCTAAAATACTCCGCTGATTTCTCCGGATCGCTTTCTGTGGTCATCATACCCAAGGAGCCATATAGATAGCCATATTTTTCCGGTTCAAACCTGTAATCAGGTTTTTGGTCCACTTTTTCAAAATCCCTTTTTGCCTCTGCATACATCTTCTTTTCATAATATAAATTGCCACGCATTCCATTTGAAAAAGTTGACTTTTGATGTTTTAAATTATTTGACCATAATGTTATGGTATCCTTCCAGTAAGTGGTTTGGACTTTGGCCATTCCAAAAAACAATCCCAAAACAAGAACCCCAATAATTGACACCGTTCTTTTTTGCTTTTGTTCTACCAGACTAAATAGGGCAATCCAAATGCCCAGTGTGGAAAGGTAACCATATCGATCGGCGAAAGGGCTCAAAAATTTTGTGAAGAAAGTGGTGTGCAAAATGATATTGGACAAAAAGAACAAAATCCCAAATACAAACAATTTGTTCTTTCGCATTGCAAAAGAAAGGTAGCCAACAGCAATCACTATTCCTATGGAAACAAAAAACCATGAACTTTTGATTTGTTCGGGCCAATCGTATACTATTCCCAATTTAATGGGAACGAAAGACTTATAGATATACCAGGCAAGTTGTGAAGGCACAAGGTATATAGGGTTATAATCGCCTGAAAAACCGGATTGGTCCTGTCTAAAGCTTAAACCAATAAAAAGAAAAATGAGTGCAATGGTAACGAAAGGGATTTTTGAAAGTATTCTTTTGGCATCAATCAGTTTTTCACCCCGTAAATAATCCAATAAGAACAAAATTCCTACAAAGGGTATAATTTGTACTTTGGAAAAGCATCCCAATAAAAAAAGCAAAATGGAATAGACGTAGTATTTTCTTTTGTTAAGCTCCAGGTATCGGTCATATTGAATTGTTGCCATTAAAAAGAAACAGCTAAACAGGACCGTACTGGTGGCCGAAACCCAGGAGACCGCTTCTACGGCCAATGGGTGCAAGGCAAAGAGCAAGGGAATGAGATAAGGGTTTATTCTATTTGAAAAGAGGCGTTTTCCAAGGATGTAGACCAGAAAAGTATTGATAATGTGTACCGAAATACTAAAAACATGGAACGCGGTCGCCGTCTTAAATCCAAAAAGTGCAATGATAAAGGCAAAGAACAAAGAGGTCAATGGTTGATACATCTTTATCGTATCAGTAGTGAAAATTGATTTCAAATTTTCACCGGTCAACTCATGGATGATTACATTGTCCAAAACTTGATTTCCATCATCAATGGCAATAAATCCATACCCGACACTATTCATGTACAAAATAATTATGGGGACACCTAGTATAAAAAATGGAAGTAGCTTTTTCATTAAAGTGGATATTCATGGTATAAAGACATTCTGATTCCAATGTCTTACCATGGTCTTGTGAAGGATTTGGTCACCTAAATTGGGCAAATCCCTCCACTGAAAAAATAGAATAGTAATAAATGGACGTAAAGAGGAATAAGTGGAAATACAATGGGCCCTAAATCCAATTATCGGGACGCTTTTTTTATTTCAGTTGTTTGGGAAGTGATGCTTTTTGTCTGTAGTTCAATTGAGAAAATCTCCAATTCCGTTTTTAAGTTCATTTCCATTTCCAGATAGAACTTTGTGAAAAACTGCTTTTCCATATCATAATCAATATGTCCCTTACCGGTCCCGTCCATTTCCATTTCATAATCTTTTGTTGCAGATTTTAGGGTATAAACTTGATCAAGGTCAAAATATCCAATTTCGTTTTCCACTTTTTTCAAGGTGTAAATTGAATTTATCTCCATCTCAATGGTTATCTCTGCAATTGGCAGTGACATCGGATTTTTTTGTTCGAAACTTTCACCAACTTTTATTTTCTTATTTGGATATTCAATTTGGTTCATCATCGATTCCATTGCAGGAAGTAATATTCTCTTTTTTTCTTCGGTCATTGTCGGTGAAGAAATGGAGTCAATTTTAGTTTTTCCATCAATCCATGTTCCAAAAAATTTGGTTCCACTTACAAGCGTTGGATTGTTGGACTCCAACAGTTCTATGGCAATTGGAAATTCGTTACCATTCAATTCACCGGTTTTGGAAACGCTTTTTAAAAAGCTCGTGTCTTTAATGATGGTCGGATTTTTGATTCCGTTATTTTTTAGGTTCTGAATTATCTCGTCGGAGGCGATATAGGTTACATTGTTTTCCGAAATCTGTTCTTGGGTTAAGGTGTAATTGAAGTTTGGTAAATAGCCAACCTTAAAGTCTATTTTCTTTTGACCTCTGGAGTAAGAGGTTGCCAATGTCAATATAATAAGGAGGTATGTTTTTTTCATTTTGTTTATTCAGGCTGCAGGCAATAATTGTGTATGACCACATGGCCATGATATCCTTAAGTGATATCAATCCCCACATAATAGCCTTCACTTCCGCGGACATTAAAAACGGTTTGGTCCTCAAAAAGGAGGTATTGCCCTTTTATGCCCTTTAGCACTCCTTCATAGCTTGGGGTTTTCTCTAGATTCAGGCTTTTTACCTTTTCGGGGTATTGCAAAACGGGAAATTCCAGATGGGTCTCCGTATGATCTTCAATAAAATAAGGTACGACCTCCTCTGGGATATACGGTTTGAGTGTATTGCGCCATTCCACCAAATCCAAGTCCTGAAGATCGTTTTTTAACATTTTTTGCCAACTGGTCTTATCGCTCACATGTTCCTTGAGGGCCACTTCGGTAATTCCGGCCAGGTAACGGTTGGGTACTTCCACAATTTCTATGGCTTCATGGGCCCCCTGGTCGATCCATCGGGTGGGGACCTGTGTCTTTCGGGTTACCCCAACCTTAACATTACTGCTATTGGCCAAATACACGATATGGGGCTGTAGCTGCATTTTTTTTTCATATTCCAAATCGCGGTCCTCTATGTTGAGGTGTGCTTTGCTGAGTTCGGGTCGCATTATCCAATCACCTGCTGCAGCAGATTCAAAAAAATATGATTTACAAAATCCTTGGCGGTAAATGGGTTCATTTTTACCGGTGCCAAGACATTGGTACTTGATAAATTGAATTTTAAGTTTTTTGTTCAAGGCTTGGTTAAGATTGAGGACATCGTCCTCCAGCATCAAGTAATACTGGATGGGCGAACCCATTTCGGTTCGCATTTTTCGTAGGACCCCTTCGTAAAGCATAGTAAGGTTGTTTGAACAAATTTGAAATAAAGGTTATTTTAGCTACTGGCCAAACCGGCCGGTTAAAGATACCCAAAATGCCAATACCGTTATTCAATTCCATTGCTTCCTGGTTGCTAAAAAAGCGGTACCACCAAATTGAGCTTTTCATAAAATACCCGGTGGATGTGCAGCAAGAGGTCCTACGCCAGTTGTTTGACTATGCCAAGGACACGGAAGTAGGTAAAATGCACCATTTTGAGTCCATTACCACCTATGAGGATTTTACGGAGCGTGTGCCCATTGTTAGTTATGAGTGCATTGCGCCAATGATCGAACGTACCCGAAGGGGCGAGCAGAATGTGTTTTGGCCCACCCATATTAAATGGTTTGCAAAGAGCAGTGGCACTACCAATGCGAAAAGCAAATTTATTCCGGTAAGTATGGAGGCGCTGGAAGACTGTCACTACAAATCGGGGAAGGATTTACTCTGTCTGTACCTGAACAATAATGAAAACTCGCAACTGTTCAATGGCAAAAGTTTACGGCTGGGGGGAAGTAAGGAACTATACGAGGACAACGGGAGCTTTTTTGGGGACCTTTCCGCCATTCTTATAGATAATATGCCCTTGTGGGCGGAATATAGCAGCACACCGAGCAATAAGGTGTCCTTGATGAGCGAATGGGAACTAAAAATGGACGCCATTATAGAAGAGAGTATCAAGGAAAATGTAACGAGCTTGGCAGGGGTGCCTTCGTGGATGTTGGTATTGTTGAACAATGTGCTGGAAAAAACGGGAAAAAGCCACCTTTTTGAGATTTGGGAGAATTTGGAGGTCTATTTTCATGGAGGGGTGAGTTTCGCTCCCTATCGGGACCAATATAAAAAGCTGTTGCCCAGAAAACGATTCAACTATTACGAGACCTATAATGCTTCCGAGGGTTTTTTTGGTATACAGGATCGGAACAATTCCGAGGACTTATTGCTGATGTTGGATTATGGTATTTTTTATGAGTTCATACCTATGGATTCCTATGGCAAAGAGGAGCAGCGGGCCATTCCCATTTGGGAGGTTCGAATGGGAATCAATTATGCCATGGTCATTAGCACCAATGCCGGGCTATGGCGCTATAAAATTGGGGATACGGTTCGATTTACCTCCCTGGACCCATATCGCATTCGGATAACGGGTCGTACCAAACATCACATCAATGCTTTTGGTGAGGAGTTGATTATTGAAAATGCGGAAGAAGCGCTGGAACAGGTCTGTAAAAAAACAGGTTCGGAAATTAAGGATTATACGGCGGCCCCCATTTTTATGAACGGTACCGAAAAGGGATCCCATGAATGGATCATTGAGTTTCGCAGGGCTCCGGATAACCTCAATTATTTTATTGAATTGATGGACAATGCCTTAAAATCACTTAATTCCGATTATGAGGCCAAACGCTACAATAACATTACCTTAAAGATGCCACGTGTACACATGGCACGGGAAGATCTGTTTTATGATTGGTTAAAGTCCAAGAACAAATTAGGTGGGCAACATAAGATTCCGCGATTGTCCAATTCCCGCGAACATTTGGAAGAACTTATGGATTTAAACAGGCAATCCGTACACTAATCACGTCATTTGGTACAGACTTCAAATGATTTACGAAAACGTTTTCGTAACTTCCCGTAGTTTATCGAACAAAAATTGAAACTGAACCAATATTTTAGGAATTGCTTCGTTTTGTAGTCACCTTTGGGTCACCAAAACTTACAACAATCATTTACAATGGCAGAAAAATTACTCGTCTTATCAGACATGTGGGGCATTAAAAAAGGCCTCTGGATTACTTCTTATTTTGGATACCTGCAGCAGTATTATAATATTGAATTTTATGATATACAGCAATTGGCAAACCTGGATATTCCCGTTATGACGCAGGAAAACATACATCGCGCATTTATGGAAGGGGGTATTGATACCGCCGTTGCCCATTTGTTGAAGAAAGAAACCAAACCATGCCATGTACTGGCTTTTAGTATGGGGGGCACAATTGCATGGAAGGCCGGTCTTAACGGATTGCCCATGAAATCCCTCACTGCCATATCACCAACACGGATTCGATTTGAAAATGAAGCTCCCGATTGTGAGATCAACTTGATTTATGGGGAGTGTGATAAATTTAAACCCGGCATGAAGTGGTTCAAAACCATGGATGTGGATTTTAAAATTGTTTCCAGTTTTGGTCACGAACTGTATTCGGATGAGAAGATCATTGGTGAGGTTTGCGTTAAGATGCTCCAAAAAATCACTCAAAAAGCGGTTTAGTCAATACCAATATATCACACAAAAAAAGGGGCAAACGCCCCTTTTTTGTTTACTTGAATCCTGGTTCCCTAGGAGACGGCTTTAAGCTTTTTAATGGTTTCCATGGAAAGTTTTTCCTCTGCATAGGCCTTGGTCACCTTAAACTCCTTTTCCTCTGAACTGGGTAGGGTAAACATGGCATCCGTGAAAATGGCCTCGCATAATGATCGGAGTCCCCTGGCACCCAATTTGTATTCCACGGCCTTATCCACTATATAGTTCAAGGCCTGTTCGGTAATATCAAAAGTTATCCCGTCCATTCCAAATAACTTTTCATACTGCTTAATAATGGCATTCTTGGGTTCCGTAAGAATGGCACGCAACGTTTTTCTGTCCAATGGATTCATATGCGTTAGCACGGGAAGACGCCCAATAATTTCAGGAATCAAACCGAATTCCTTTAAATCCTTAGGAATAATGTATTGTAAAATGTTTTCGGCATCCAGTCTATCTTCCGCTTTGGAAGCACTGTAGCCAACCGCTTGCATGTTCAAGCGTTTGTTGATGATTCGTTCTATGCCATCAAAGGCACCACCGGCAACAAATAGGATGTTCTCGGTATTTACTTCAATAAACTTCTGGTCCGGATGTTTTCGACCTCCTTTTGGGGGAACATTGACCACCGTCCCTTCCAACAGTTTTAGTAGGCCCTGTTGTACGCCTTCCCCAGAGACATCACGGGTTATTGAGGGATTGTCGCTTTTACGGGCAATTTTATCAATTTCATCAATAAATACGATACCCCTTTCGGCTTTCTCCAAATTATAATCCGCTGCCTGCAATAATCGGGTCAGAATACTCTCCACATCCTCTCCCACATAACCTGCTTCGGTCAAAACCGTGGCATCAACAATGGCCAGGGGTACATTGAGCATTTTGGCAATGGTTTTTGCCATCAAGGTCTTACCCGTACCTGTTTGACCAACCATAACAATATTGCTTTTTTGAATTTCCACCCCATCATCTTTACTCGAGGGCTGTAATAAACGCTTGTAATGGTTGTAAACCGCAACGGACATCACCTTTTTGGTTCGTTCCTGTCCAATAATAAAGGTGTCCAGAAAATCCTTGATCTCCAATGGCTTTTTAAGGACCAATTCCGAAGACAGGTCGTTGGTTTTGGATTGCTTGGACTCTTCGGCCACTATACTGTGCGCTTGTTCAATGCAGCGATCACAGATGTGCGCGTCCAAGCCCGCAATCAAAAGATTGGTTTCCGGTTTTTTCCTTCCACAAAATGAACATTCCAAATTTTCCTTCGCCATTGTCTTATCTTAACGGTACAGCTATAACGTGTAAAACGAGCTGAAATTCTACAATTAGGTACTTAAGCCAATGTTAAGTACGGATTTATCCTTTTTCCCTTACTAAAATCTCGTCAATCATGCCATAATCCTTGGCTTCCGGAGCTTTCATCCAATAATCCCGATCACTGTCCTCATAAACCTTATCAAAGGTTTGTCCGGAATGATTGGCGATGATATGATATAGTTCATCCTTAATTTTCAATACTTCCTTGGCCGCAATTTCAATATCACTGGCCTGCCCTTGGGCACCTGATAGGGGTTGGTGGATCATAACCCTGGAATGTGGCAATCCACTTCGTTTTCCCTTTTCGCCAGCGCATAGCAATACCGCCGCCATAGAGGCGGCTATTCCCGTACAGATCGTTGCAACATCGGGCTTAATGAACTGCATGGTATCATAGATGCCCAATCCTGCATAAACCCCACCGCCAGGGGAGTTGATATATATGGATATGTCTTTGGATGCATCGGTGCTTTCCAAAAACAGCAACTGTGCCTGGACAATGTTCGCAACTTGATCATTGATTCCCGTGCCCATAAAAATGATGCGATCCATCATTAAACGGGAGAAGACATCAAAAACAGCGATGTTCATTTGGCGTTCCTCAATAATATTCGGGGTCATGTTTACGGGAAGCATGCTACTTACAATTTGGTCGTAATACATGCTGCTTATCCCGTGATGCTTGGTAGCGTATTTTTCAAATTCCTTTCCGTAATCCATAGGATTTTCAATGGGTTTAAAACAAAAAACGGTCCTGAAAACTCAAATTTTCAGAACCGTAAATATACAATTATTTGGTGCGTTAGCCGTAAACCTCTTTTACAAAGTTTTCGTAACTGATTTCTTTGTTTTTAAGGTTGGCCTTCTCCTTGTAAAGGGCCAATAACTTCTGGCTCATCAATTGTTCGGAAAGGCGCTTTACCTCATCCTGGTTACCCATGACACGGGCGGCAATGTTTTCCAATTCCTCTTCTTTGGGGTCCATATGGCCATATTGTGCCATCTGGGATTTAATAAATCCTTTGGCAAACTCCTTCAACTCGTCAAACTGGACTTGAAGGTCGTTCTCCTTAATAACCTTACCTTCAATCAATTGGTACCGTAATCCCTTTTCCGATTTCTCATATTCCTCTGAGGCTTCCGTTTCCGTCAGTTCCTTTTCCCCACTGACTTGGATCCATTTTTTTAGAAATTCCGAAGGCAGATCGAACTTGGTTTCCTCAATAAGCTTTTCCGTGATGTCATTGAGTAATTTTTGATCGGACTGTTGTTCGAACTGTTTTTCAGAGTCCGTCTTAATTTTTTCCTTCATTTCTGCCTCACTTTTGACCGTGCCTTCCCCAAAAAGCTTATCGAAAAGTTCCTGGTTCAGTTCAGCAGGCTCACGTTCATTGATTTCTTCAATGGTGAGTGTGACATCGATATTTAGGTTTTCGGACTTTTCTTGGGGAATTCCCAAACTTGACGATAACAGATAGTCTTCTTTAAAGAGTCCCTTGGTCTTTAAGGTAACGGTCTCCCCAACCTTTTTGCCCACTAAGGTATCAATGGCCTTTTTGGCCTTTACGTTGGTAAGTTCAATTGTGGTTTTATGCTCTATTTCCTCGGTTTCGTTTTTGAACGTTCCGTTTACCTCTGCTGTTTTGGTAACCTCGGGTTTGGAGACAATTTTCCCATATTGCTTCTGCAGTCGCTCCACTTGCTCATTCACCATCTTTTTGTCTGCTCCAATTTTGTAATGGGTAATGGGCTTTTTGGTGTTCAACTTTACTTCAAATTCAGGAGCTAGGCCCAGTTCAAATTCAAAGTCGAAGTTTTCCTTGTCCCAATCAAAATTTTCCTGTGGTCTTGGCAATGGATTTCCAAGGACGTCCAATTTTTCTTCCGTAAGATACTTGTTGAGGTTGTCTTGAAGCAATTTGTTCACTTCATCCACCAATACCGCTTTTCCGTACTGTTTTTTGATCAACCCCATGGGAACCTGCCCTTTTCTAAAACCGGGGATGTTGGCCTGCTTTCTATAATTCTTAAGGATGTCGTTCACCTTTTCCTCATAGTCCTCCTTGGTGATGGCAACCTTGACCACTGCATTTAAACTGTCTATCTGCTCTTTTGAAATGTTCATTACAACCTACTTTTGAATGGCTGGCAAAAGTACTACATTTTGTTTTGCTCAACAAGTTTTTAATAAGTTGTGTATCAGCTATAAACCTTACTTCTTCTTGTCCTCTTTCAAAAGGGAAAACAGTATGGAGTGCAGTAAGGACAACAAAAGGCTGAATAATAAGGCCCACCAAATATTGGCTACCGAAAACCCTGGGATAAAATAATCTGCAAGCAATATAATTATGGCATTGATAAAAAGAAGGAATATGCCAAGGGTCACAATGGTAATGGGCAGGGTCAAAATGATCAATACCGGTTTTACCATAAAGTTGAGCAAGCTCAGCACAATGGCAACCAGGATTGCGGTGATGTAAGTGTCTACGGCGACGCCGGGAAGAAGTTTGGCTAGGATGACCACGGCCAAGGCACTCAAAAGTAGTCGGAGGATAAATTTCATGACATGGTTTTTAAATGAAAAAGCACCGCGCAAGCGGTGCTTTTAATATAGTGATTTTTTAATTCTAATTGAGGTAAAGGCCGGTAAATGCCAATGGATTTACCTCGGGTAATGTGGAACTGTATTTTTCATTGATAGCCCCTATAAAGGCATTGGCCAAAATGGCATAACCTCTTGGTGATGGATGGATTCCGTCCAAAGAGAAACCACCACCCGTGGCAAAAACGGAAGTCACTACACTTCCATCGGCCAATGGGAAGCCATTTTCGTTGATACTGGCCAAAAGGGCGTTTGCATCAACAAAGGCCAAATCGTTCGCCTGGGCCAGTTGTTCAATTAACTGGTTATAGGCAGATAGTGCCGTATTGGCAGTTGCTTGTTCTTCCGGAGTTAAAACCCACTGGTCTTCCAAGGGCCAGGTAATACCATTTACCGATAATTGCCCTGCAGTGGCAGCATCAACGCCCAAATTCTGAAGAAATGCAAAAGCATCCGCATTGGGTTCCGCAATTACGCCCTGACTGGTCAAAACCAAAAGATCTTCCGCTGTTGCCTGTCTTGCCTGCCCATAGACCAAGCCGAGAACGGTGGCCGTACCGGCATCAAGGCCCCCTCCAACAAGTACTTGTGTCAATTGCGCGGACAAGTCGACCAAATCTTCATCCTTAATGACCACGGCACTGGCGGCGGTGGTGCTGAACTCCAATTTCCGGTCTGGGAAACCTAAAAAATCGAAGGCTTGGTTCAGTCCCGCAAATTGCGCGTTCAGGGCCGGTATTTGTGGAGCAAAATCAGGGTTTGCCGGACTTAGTGGCGCAAAAGGTACCGTTGTCAAAAATGGAATAGTGGTCACATCGGGAAGATTGGCAATCACACCTTGCGCACCAATCGCAGCCATGGCGTCCAAAATTCCTTGAATGGAACCGGCAACCACATTGGGATCGGAAATGTCGGAACTTCCATATGTTGTAAAATCCTCATTCCCGGTTTGATCTTCGCCATCACCGCCTGCGGTAATATACCCCAATACATCATTATTTCCTATCCAAAGGGTAAAAAAGGTTGGATTCTGCGCAACGGCATCGCCTAGGACAGTAGCTGTTGGACCAGAAGCAAACCTTGCAAAATAAGGGTTGGCCAATCCCAGGGGCACTCCGGCTACATTGCCATAACCCGGTGCCAATAAATGGAAGCTTTTTGCCCCAGGAACCCCCATATTGTTGAAATTTCCTGACAGGACGTTGCTAATTTCCGTGCTGCCCTGGCCTTCAAGACGAGTGGGTGTGGGTGAACCGGACGCGAAAGACAAAACAAAACGGTTGTCTAAAAAAGGCATGCCTTCTAAAGTGGCCCCTCCCAAATCATCTGCCATAAGGGGAATTTCAAAGGAACCCCCTCCGGCCAATGCAAATTGTGTTGCCAGCATGTTGGGTAAGGAAGCTGCCTGTCCCGATCTAAAAAGGGCGCCATCGGAAAAACCGGCTGTTAAGGAATTGCCCAAGGCCACATAGTTCGAAAAATCTGCTGAACCATTGGTGACTTCGACCATGGTTTCCATTTCAGTGCCATCGTCGTCATCGTCACATGCCACAAAGATTAATCCAAGCAAGGGCAAAAGGGCGAGGAACTTTTTCATGTTCTAATAATTTACGTTAGTTTAAGTTGAAGTTATAGTTAAATCAGTATGTTCAAAACTAGCGGAAATTTGTCACCCATACAACGAAAGGCCCAAAAAAATTATGCATGCATAATAAAATGGGGTGAATTTTATCGATTTAGGAATTCCAGGGATTTGATGAAAAAAGCCTTTGGATTCTCTGCATGTAGCCAATGACCCGCCTGTTCAATGGTAGCTATTGTGGCCTTTGGAAAGTGTTTCTTAATGAGGGTAGCATCGTTGGGATGGATATATTCCGATCGGCTGCCCCTTAAAAACAGTGTGGGTTCCCCAAAAGTATCCATTTCAGAAATGGTCTCCCCAATTTCTTCCAACTTGTTTTGGAGTACGTGCAGATTGAAACGAAAACCCAATTGCCCTTTTTCCACCCAATACAGGTTTTTTAACAAAAACTGACGGATTCCAAAATCGGTAAGCGATTCTGACAATTTCTTATCGGCTTCCGATCTGGTTTTGATTTCTTCAAAGTTTAAGGTGTTCAGTGCAGCAACAATAGCTTGGTGGTGCGGGGGATAATACTTGGGGGCAATGTCGGCCACTACCAGTTTTTCCAACTTTTGCGGAAATTCCACAGCAAACTGCATTGCCGTTTTTCCGCCCATGGAATGACCTAAAACATGGGCCTTGGCAGTGTTATGGTATTCCATATAGGTTTTAAGGTCCTGCGCCAAAATTTCATAATTGAATTCTTCTGAATGAAAACTTCGCCCATGATTTCTTTGGTCGATCAGGTGCACTTGAAAGCCATTTTCGGCATATTTGTTTCCCAAAGTCTTCCAATTATCGGACATTCCAAGAAACCCATGGAGTATAAATAGGGGATGGCCATCCCCTATAATGGTGGAGTGAAGGATTTTATTCATTGCAAGCGATGTAAATACATGTTCACCACATTTTCCAAACCAAGATAAATGGACTCGCAGATGAGGGCATGCCCTATGGAAACCTCAAGTAGGTCGGGAATACTCTCCTTAAAAAAAGCAATATTATCCAGGTTTAGGTCATGTCCTGCATTGATTCCCAATCCCATCTTTTGTGCTACTTCGGCAGCTTTTATGAAAGGAATGATACCTTCCTTGTTTCCCTCGGCATAAGTTTTTGCAAAACTTTCGGTGTACAATTCAATTCTATCGGTCCCTGTAGCAACGGCCCCTTCCACCATTTTGGGATCGGGATCCACAAATATGGAGGTGCGAATCCCATTTTCCCTAAAAGTACCTATGGTGTCCTTTAGAAAATCCTTGTGTCTTAAGGTATCCCAACCTGCATTGGAAGTAAGGGCATCCTCGGCATCAGGAACAAGGGTCACTTGGGTGGGTTTTACCTTTAGCACCAAATCCACAAATTTTGGTATGGGGTTGCCTTCTATATTGAATTCAGTCTTTACGACCGATTTTAAATCCAGGGCATCCTGGTAGCGGATGTGGCGCTCATCCGGTCTTGGATGAATGGTGATTCCTTGTGCCCCAAAGGCTTCAATATCCTGTGCGGACTGCACTACGTTTGGCATGTTACCTCCCCTTGAATTTCGTAAAGTGGCCAGCTTGTTGATGTTTACACTGAGTTTTGTCATGGTCTAAAACTGTTGGAGCGAGCAAAAATACAAAATGGGCACACCTTTTGCGCGGTATTAATTTGTAGTTTTGCCTTGATTTTTAATCATGAACATACAAGAACACATCATAACGTCCTTACCCGTTTTTCAAGTAACCGAAAACTTGAATAAGGTCATCTCCTTTTTTGAGGAGACCACGTTCTCACATGTTGCCGTAGCGGAAAAAGATGGTTTTTTGGGGTTGTTGTCCGAAAATGACCTGGCCTGTTTTGAGCCGGAAAGGACAATTGAGGAATTTCGTTATCAATTGGAGACTTTCCATGTAACCAAGGAAACCCTTTGGTTGGATGTTTTGGAGGTCTTTGCCCGGAACGAGGCGAATATACTTCCGGTCCTGGATGCCAATTCCCATAGGGTACTGGGATACTATGACCTTAATGATGTGGTTTCCCAATTCATAGGAACACCTTTCTTTACCGAACCCGGTGGCATCTTAGTGGTTTCGAAGGGGATTAAGGATTATTCCCTGAGTGAGATTTCCCAAATAGTGGAGAGCAATAACGGCAAGTTATTGGGGGCCTTTGTAACCGATAACCAAAACGATTTGGTCCAGGTGACCCTTAAAATCAACAGTGGCAACCTCAACGAGGTCATTCAAACTTTTAGACGCTACAGTTATAACATATTGTTCGGTAACAATGATGACCAGTTTTTGGAAGATTTAAAAGAGCGTTCTGCCTATTTGGACAAATATCTAAATGTCTAACATGAAAGTCGCTATCTATGGCCAAGTGTTACAGGAACATGATGTTGTGCATGTCCATAGTCTGTTGGATGCCCTAAAAGAGGAAGGGGCTTTCATTGCCATAGAAAAAGAATTTCTTGCCCTTTTAAATTCCCATACAAAGATCGGGGCGTTTCCCAGTTTTACCCAAGAGAACGGGCTGGATAGCTCCTTTGACTTATTTGTAAGCTTTGGTGGTGACGGAACAATGTTACGGGCCATCACATATATAGGACATTTGCGTATTCCCATAGTTGGGGTCAACACGGGACGATTGGGTTTTTTGTCCACCTTTAAAAAGGAGGATGTTCGAAAATTGGTTACTGAGTTCGTAGCTGGCAATTTTACTTTGGAAGAAAGGAGCTTGGTGGAAATCTGCACGGATTCCAATATTGGGGAATTTGGGGAGCTTAATTTTGCGCTGAATGAAATTACGGTCAGTCGTAAGGATACTACCTCCATGATAACCGTTGAAACATTTTTGAACGATGAGTATTTGACTTCGTATTGGGCCGATGGACTTATTGTCTCCACACCCACGGGCTCCACGGGATATTCCTTGAGCTGTGGCGGTCCGGTCATGGCCCCTACCGCTAAGTCCTTAGTGCTCACCCCCATAGCTCCGCATAACTTGAACGCGCGCCCCTTTGTGATTTCCGATGATACCAAAATCCGGTTAAAGGTCTCGGGGAGGGAGGAGCACCATCTGGTTTCTTTGGATTCCAGGATTGCCACAATTCCAAACGGAAAGGAGATTATTATACAAAAGTCACCTTTTACCATCAATATGGTGGTGTATACATCGGAGAGTTTTCTAAAAACACTTCGCAATAAGCTTCTTTGGGGGGAAGACCGCCGTAACTAAGGGTTTCAATAACAATAAATGGCGTTAAAAGTTGTTTTACAAGGGAACACTATTTGGCAATGAAAGGGGCTTTCCCTGCCATTGTTAGTTATGCAACCGTATTTATGAGAACAATTGTTTTGGTATGTTTGTTCGCCATTGGCAGTATAAGGGCGCAAACCTATGAAGTTGGTTTATTTGCTGGTGGAATGAACCATATTGGTGATGTGGGAAGGACCAATTATATCTTACCATCGGGTGGGGCCTTTGGGGCCCTGTTCAAATGGAACAAGAGAAAACGATATGCCTGGAGGGCAAGTGTCTATAGGGGAAGTTTTGTTGCAGACGATTCAAAGTCCAGTAAAGCCTCCCGACAGCAACGTGGATTTCGTGTAGAGAATTCAATCACCGAATATTCTGCAGGAATGGAATTCAACTTTGTGGATTACAACCTACATAAATTGGGACCAGCTTTTAGCCCTTATTTATATACCGGGTTTACGTATTTTAGATATGACTTTAACTACATTGATGCACAACAAGTTCAGGATATTAACCAAAAAGATGGTAGTTTCGCGATTCCAATGACCGTTGGGGCCAAGCTTCGTTTAAACCAATTTTTGATTTTAGGGGCGGAAATAGGGGCTAGGTATACCTTTACGGACAATTTGGATGCCAGTAATCCTGAAGGTTCAAATTTTGAACAATTCAGATTTGGCAACATTTTAAGTGAAGACTGGTACGTGTTTTCGGGTATTACGTTGACCTACACTTTTGGAAGAAAACCTTGCCAAGACTGTTTTGAATGAAAAATGAGCAATCTGGACCACATCAATGAAGAGAATTTGCCAAAGCACATCGCCATTATAATGGATGGCAATGGTAGATGGGCAAAGCAACGCGGTAAGTTGAGGGTTTTTGGTCATGAGAATGGGGTCGAAGCTGTGCGGAGAACCGTTGAGAACTGTGCAAAACTCAAAATTGATTTTCTCACCCTTTATGCCTTTTCCACGGAAAACTGGAAGCGACCAAAAATTGAAGTACAGACCCTGATGCGTTTGTTGGTGGCTTCCCTTCGAAAAGAATTAAAAACACTCAACGATAATAGCATTCGTTTAAATGCCATCGGAAATTTGGATTTTCTTCCTTCAAAGGTGGCCAAAGAGCTAAATGAGGTCATCTTAAAAACGTCAAACAACAAAGGCTTGACCCTAACTTTGGCCCTGAGCTATGGTTCTCGGGAAGAACTAAAATCGGCTGTTAAGGCCATAAGTGCCAAAGTTAAAAATAACATAATTTCAGAGGATGATATTGACGAAACCGTTATTAATACTCATCTTTACACGCATGACCTGCCAGATGTGGACCTGCTTATTCGTACAAGCGGAGAGCACAGAATAAGCAATTTTCTACTTTGGCAAATTGCATATGCCGAATTATATTTTATTGACGTATTTTGGCCCGATTTTAATGAGCAGCATTTGGTTGATGCAATTATCAATTACCAGAATAGAGAACGAAGATTTGGAAAGACTAGTGAACAACTCGGTTAGAGGGTTAAAAAAAATTACGTTACTCGGCAAAATTCTCCTTCTTTTTTTAGCAATCCCACAGATGACCTTAGCGCAACAGACCTCACTTGAGGCTGCTAAGAAATACATTCTTGGAGGGTTGGAGGTTACAGGGCTTCAAAGCTATAATGAACAGACCGTAAAAACGTATACCGGGCTTAGGATAGGTCAACCCATCACCATTCCGGGGGAGGAGATCAGTGGTGTCATAAAAAAACTTTGGGGGCTGGAACTCTTTAGTGAATTGGACTTCTTTTACGCGGTTGAGGACGATAAGGTTTTCCTTGAATTGCGCATAAAAGAGCGGCCAACACTTTCCCGGGTTACGGTTTATGGGGTAAAAAAACGAAAAGTCCAGGGTATTATTGATGATACGGATTTAAAGAAGGGGAAGAAAATCACCGAGAGCCTTATCGCAAATACCAAAAACTACCTTGAAAATAAATACAAAAAACAAGGCTTTCTTAATGCAAAGGTGACCATTGCCACGGCAAAGGATACCGTTGGCACCAATAGCGAAAGCATGGTCGTTAACGTTAAAAAGGGGGACAAGGTCAAGATTAAAAGCATAGAATTTGAAGGAAATGAAAAGGTTTCCAACAAAAGACTGCGCAAGGCCTTGGGAAAGGCCAAGATCCGAAAGAAAAAACTCGGGGCCTTCTGGCAACGCTCAAAATACACGGAAGAAGAATACAAAGAAGGCTTGGATAATTTGGTGGATGCCTATGCCGAAAGGGGTTACAGGGATGCCAGGGTGGTTTCCGATACCTTTATTAAACTGGATGAAAACAATATTGCCTTAAAAATAGGCGTGGAAGAAGGGGACCGCTATTATTTTGGGAATGTTGATTTTGTGGGTAATTCAGTGTATACCGATCGGCAATTGGCCCAAGTATTGGGCATAAAGAAAGGCGATGTGTACAATGGGGTGCTTTTGAAGGAACGGATTGCGGACGACTCAAAACCGGATGGGGAGGATTTAACCAATTTATACCAAAATAACGGGTATCTCTTCTCAAGCATTAATCCGGTGGAGGTTTCTGCAATAAATGACACCATAAATTTTGAAATACGGATCATTGAGGGAAAGGAAACCTTTTTGAACCATGTTACCGTTACAGGGAATGACAAAACCAATGACCATGTCATTTTTCGTGAACTCCGCACAAGGCCCGGACAACGATACAGCAAGGACAATATCATAAGAAGTGTACGTGAATTGGGCCAATTGGGATTCTTTGACGCGGAACAGATCGTTCCTGACATTCAGAATCCAGATCCGAATTCCGGAACTGTAGACCTAAAATATAGTTTGGTGGAAGCAGGTTCCAGTCAAATTGAACTCCAAGGAGGTTTTGGAGGTGGCGGTTTTATAGGGACATTGGGCCTGTCCTTTAATAATTTTTCCTTTCAAAACATTTTCAATGGGGAAGCCTATAAGCCTGTGCCCATGGGAGATGGCCAAACCTTTGCCCTTAGGTTACAGGCCAGTAGATCCTTTAGGGTATACAGTCTTAACTTTGCCGAACCATGGCTGGGTGGTCGAAAACCGGTTCGCTTTAACCTTTCCTTTTCAAGAACACAGCAATTCGATACCCGATTTGATAACCGGGGTCGGTTGGATATAGATAGGGACCGGAGTTTTTCCATAACCGGGGTTTCCATGGGACTGGCAAAACGGGTGCAGTGGCCAGACGACTTTTTTACCATCTCCCATTCCGTGAATTATCAACTGTATGATTTTAATGATTTCAATAGGGGACTGTTCAATTTTGGGAACGGTAGTTCCAATTCTTTGACCTACACCTTAGGTATTGCCAGAAGTTCGCAGGGACCAAGTAGGATTTTTCCATTGACCGGTTCCAATTTTGAGCTTACCGCAAGGCTTACGCCACCATTCTCCCTTTGGAGCAACAAAGATTTTAAGGCCATCCGAGAGGAAATAGAGGAGATTACTCTGGAATTATTGGAAATTGGCCCAAATGATCCGGCAGCACCCGCCTTAAGCGATCAATTGGAACGTTTGGAAGAAGAGCGTTTTAAATGGTTGGAGTTTTTCAAGATCAAGTTCAGGGGCGATTGGTACACCCGCTTGGTGGATAAACTGGTCTTGAGGACCAATGCCGAGTTTGGCTTCTTAGGGGCGTTCAACAACGATATTGGCGATGTTCCCTTTGAACGGTTTTTTGTAGGGGGCGATGGACTTGGGAATTTTACCCTCGATGGACGGGAAATCATACAATTACGTGGTTATGAGAATAGTTCTGTCACCCCTATTAGTACAAATCCAATCACGGGTGTCCAAGAACAGGATGGAGGTACCATCTACAATAAGTATACAATGGAGCTTAGATATCCCCTTACGCTAAAACCTTCTGCTTCCATTTATGTACAATCTTTTTTGGAAGCAGGTAATTCTTGGAATGGTTTTAATGATTTTAATCCGTTTCAGTTAAAGAGATCGGCCGGAATGGGACTACGAATTTTTATGCCAGCCTTTGGACTATTGGGGATAGATTTTGGTTACGGTTTTGATCCTGATTCAAGACAGGATCTACAACCAGCCAATCAAAGGCAAATCAGTGGGTGGCAGACTCATTTTATTATTGGCCAACAGTTTTAGACAGGCGATTTCCATAGGTGTGTTACATTTATATTGGCTTAAACTTTAAGAAGCGTTTATTGGTTGGGGCTGGAGCCGCAATGAATAAAAAACGGGATTAACAACTTGTTAATCCCGTTTTTAGTTTTAACCAGCTAAATGGTATTATTGTATAGTTGAGATGCCATAAAAAAGCACGTCAATTGAACTAATTTTATCAGCCCATGTCTTTGTCCTAAAAACAAACCTTGAAAGTGTTCTGGTTCTCAGGCTTCGTATTACAAAATCGCCATTGGCATCCAAATCCCAAGATCCACTGAGGGATTTACCCCTAAAATTGGAATGCTCATAAAACTTTACTTTAAAGTCTTCTCTATAATCTGCTCCATAATTTTTGTTTCGCCATATGGAACTCATTTTATCATTCATTCCTATTTCGCTCAAGTTCCTAAAGTGACTGGCTCTGGTCGGATAAATTCTTCTCCCTAAAAAGTTATCATGTTCATAACATCTTACATTGGCATTAAAAGCGGAAATTCCACTGCTACTGGCCGTCAAAGAAGTGTTTCGGTCCTCCCTAGAGGTAATCAGAGCACCATAGTCAAGATTGAAAAAGTCAAATTCTTCTTTTTCATTATCAAAGAAATAAATAGTATCACCATCTACATAAGTTGCGAGTTCTGGTTGTTTGTCAAGATTAAGCAATACATCGGGTACTTTGGTAATGGGATCGATATCACCATTCGGCCTTTCTTTAAATTTGACATCGTAAGACTCTCCCTTGTAAATAAAAGTTTGAATAAAATCATAATCTTCAAACACAATTACATCATTTTCCAGGTCTTGGGTGTTTTCTTCACTACATCCTAGAAAGAAAAAGAACAATAATGGTAAGAATACAAGTAAATTTTTCATTTTTGTTGATTTAAATTAATAAAACAATTCTACGAAAGAAAAAACTTACAAAAACTGATAAATATCATCGATGAAATTGGTTCAGATAATTAGAGAATAATTCAAAAGATAATAAGCAATTTTAATGTCTATAATCCGTTTCAGTTAAAGAGATCGGCTGGAGTGGGGCTAAGAATTTTTATGCCAGCCTTTGGACTCTTGGGGATAGATTTTGGATACGGCTTCGACGAAGACCTTCGCCCACAATCCGTAGGCAATGGCCCAAGTGGATGGCAAACCCACTTCATTATTGGTCAACAGTTTTAACAAAATTGGAAAATTCGGCCATATTTAAAAGCGCTAAAGCATTCATTTTAAAATATTTAAATATTTTGGCATGATATTTTCTATGTAAAAAATCGGATTCAACAATGAAGACAAAAACGTTCTTTTTTATAAGTCTCTTCTTAGTTGCCACAAGTTCTTTTGCACAACGTGCCGTAGGGGTTAGGATTGGATATGTGGATATGGAATACATCCTTGAAAATGTTGAGGAATACCGTGATGCCACGGAACAATTAAGTGCAAAAGCGGCTAAGTGGAAACAGGAGGTGGAATTGCAGTTGGGCAAAATTGAACAATTGAAGAAAGACCTTGCAGCAGAAAAAGTGCTGCTAACGGATGAACTGATTGCCGAAAGGGAAGAAGAGATTCAACTATTGGAGACCGAGGCGTTGAACTATCAACAAGACCGATTTGGCCCACAGGGAGACCTGGTACTACAAAAAAAATTGTTGGTACAGCCTATACAGGATCAGGTTTTTGTTGAGGTACAGAAAATCGGCAAAAATAAAAGGTACGATTTTATTTTTGATAAATCCGCAGATGTCGTAATGTTGTACTCCGAAAAAAGGCACGATATCAGTGACTTGGTTTTAAGGGAAATAGGGCGCACAAGAAGAATAAGCAAATCCAATAGGGCGGAGAAGGAAAAAAATAGGTTAAAGGAGTTTCAGGAAGAAGAGGCCCAGGCGGACAAGGAAATAAGTGAGGCACTAAAAGAAAGACAGGAAAAGGCCAAAGCCGATAAAGAGTCCAGGACCAAGGCCGGTGAGGATAGAAGGGCAGAGCAATTGCGCCTGCGTGAAGAACGAAAAAAGGCCTACGAGGAACGAAGAAAGAAATTATTGGAGGAACGGGAGGCCAAACGAAAAGCAAAACTGGAAGAACGAAATAAGGAACAACAGAAGGATTCAACAAATCAAGGATAAACTGAACACTAAAATTGTATACTCAAATTAAACTATTAGGAATTATGAAAAATGTAAGGAAGTTGGTTGTTGCGGTGGTGTTGATAGCGACAACCGGATTTGTAAATGCACAAAGTAAGGTAGCCCATATTAATGTGCAGGAGTTACTGGGAGCAATGCCAGAGATGAAATCCGCCCAGGCAGAACTAAAAAAGTTGCAGGAAACATATCGCGCAGATTTGGAAAGCTCAATGACCGAGCTAAAAAATAAGTTGACGCAATATCAGAACGAGGCTTCTTCCATCTCAAAGGAAGAAAATGAAAAGCGTGCGCTCGAACTACAAGGTTTTGAGAGAAATATTCAGGAAGCGGAGGCATCTGCCATGCAGGAAATGCAAAAGAAGCAGGCAGAACTCTTTGCGCCCATTACGGAAAAAGCAAAGGTGGCCATTGAAAAGGTGGCGGCTGCCCAAGGTTTTGACTATGTAATAGATGCCTCACAAGGGGGTGGCTTGATCGTAGCCAAAGGAAAGGATCTGCTTCCGGAGGTAAAACAAGAACTTGGTTTCTAATACTTAAGTTAAAAAGAATTTAAAACCGTCGGTGCTTGTCAGTTAAAGTCCGACGGTTTTTTTAGTTGCGGATTTATGCAAGGACCAATAGGGGTTTTCGATTCGGGAATTGGAGGTACGTCCATTTGGAAGGAAATTACAAAGCTTTTGCCTTTCGAAAACACCGTCTATCTTGCTGATAGTAAAAATGCACCTTACGGGGAAAAATCAGAGGAAGACATCCTGCAATTGAGTATTAAGAACGTAGACCTTCTGCTCAAAAAAGAATGCAAACTCATCGTAGTGGCCTGCAATACGGCCACAACCAACGCGGTAAACTTCTTAAGAAAAAACTATTCGGTACCCTTTATTGGAATAGAACCTGCCATAAAGCCCGCAGCATTGCGGACCAAAACCAAAAAAGTTGGTGTTTTGGCCACTAAAGGGACGTTGTCCAGTACGTTGTTCCACAATACGGCCAAAATACATGCGTCCGGGATACAAATTGTGGAACAAGAAGGAAAAGGTTTGGTGGAACTTATTGAAAAGGGAAAAGTGAATTCCGAGGAAACAGCACTTTTATTGGGAAAATACATCACTCCAATGTTGGAACAGGACATTGACTGTCTTGTTTTGGGATGCACCCATTATCCCTATCTCGTTCCTGTTTTGAAAAAGATCTTACCCCAAAACGTACAAATTATCGATTCCGGATTTGCGGTTGCCAAACAGACCAAAGCGGTTTTGGAGCGTACGCGGATGTTGAATACCGTACAAAAGGAGCCTAAACACTTTTTTTATATCAATATGGATCCAGAAGTACTTAAATCTTTTGTTGATCAAAGGAACACCTTTATTTCCATATTGGATTTTTAGTTGGGGTTCCGTTCAAAGGTCTGATACGTAAAACTAAATTGGTGGCGTTCATCTTTTGTGTGATGTTCTTCTTTGACCAGTTTCCATTTTTTCAAATCTATTTCCGGAAAGAACGTATCTGCCTCGAACGAGTGGTGAATTCGGGTAAGCTCAATATGCGTGGCATGCTCCATGGATTGTCGGTAAATTTCCCCGCCACCAATAATGTATGCCTTGGAGTCCTTGCCAATCAATTGTAGGGCCTCCTCCAGGGAGTTCACAAGGGTACACGGAAATTTGGGCCGGTACGTTTTGTCCCGCGTTATGGCAATATGTTCCCTATTGGGCAGCGGCTTTGGAAAACTATCCAACGTCTTGCGTCCCATAATGATTTTATGACCTGAGGTCAATTGTTTAAAACGTCTAAAATCATCGGGAAGATGCCATGGTAAATCGTTGTTGATGCCTAGGGCATTGTTTTCTCCGGCTGCGGCAATTATAATGAGTTCGGTCACTCTTTTTTTTTATTGATTTGGGATAATGGAAAGTCTGTTTCTATTTCCTTTTGCAATGCGGCAATTCGTTCCTTTTGTTTTTTGACCAACTGTTCCCTGTGTTTGCGTTCCCATTCCTTTCCCATGAACTTATGGGTGATAAAGACGTTGAAAGCGTGGATAGCGAACAAAAAGGCCCAAGCGATCATGCCCCATATGGACCAATCATAACCTTCGCCGTATTTCAGGATTTTATTGATTAAAACAAGAAAGACGCTGCCTATCAAAAAAATCACAAAATGACTGAACAGACGTTTTTTTTGTTTGATACGCCTTTGGGCATTTTCCAACAGTTCATGTTGCTCAAGCTCTATTTGGGAACCCTCCTTCTTTTTTGAGAACATCATTGGCTATCTTTAGCAACAAAGATAAGCAATGGGCATTTCACCAAACTTGAGAAAGAAATTCCCTGTCCTTAGGCAGGGCATTTACGCAAATACGGCAACTTCGGGATTGTTAAGCGAGGATTTGTTGGAATGGCGACAGGAACATGATCTGGATTTTTTGATCGGTGGGAGTGGGGCCAAGATGGGAAGCGATAAATTATTGGCTGCCACAAGGCTTACGGTTGCCCGATTTTTCAATTTCATGGACGAAAACGTCGCATTGGTGCCAAGTTTTAGCCAAGGCCTGAACCTGTTATTGGAGGGCTTGGGGAATTCTGAGAAAATTCTTTTGTTAAAAGGGGATTATCCCTCTTTGAATTGGCCTTTTGAAAGTCGGGATTTTTCCATTGTATATCTTGAAATTGGGAAAGGTTTGGAAGAACGGATCTATACGGAGGTCAAAAACAAGGGCATTACCGTTTTTGCCTGTAGTGCTGTTCAATGGTTGAATGGATTTAAAATCGATTTTGTTTTTTTAAAGCAACTTAAAGCGGACTTTCCCCATTTGTTGATCCTAATGGACGGCACCCAGTTCTGTGGTACGGAATATTTTGATTTTTCCACATCAGGAATTGACGTACTGGGTTCCAGTGGTTATAAGTGGTTACTTTCCGGATATGGTAATGGGTTTTTTCTGGTGAAACCGGAAATTCAGGATCGGTTCAGATTAAAGGGCGCAGGATATGGTTCGGGAAGAAACTCAAAACATCAAAAGGATGGCAGGGAGTTTTGTAAGCACTTGGAACCGGGACATCTGGATTCCCTAAGTTTTGGAAGCCTCGATTTTTCCATGAAATTTCTGATGGATATTGGATTGGAAGCCATTGGGGAGCACAATCAGAAACTGGTAAAATTTGCAAGGGATAATTTGGTTTCCCACGGACTTTTGGATGATATCGTGGCCCATAGGGCCCCCTGGGGTACCATTTTTAGTATCCCGAAGAAAGATGGTTATGATGATTTAGTGAAGAATACTATCGTATGTGCACGCCGAGGTGATGGAATCCGGTTGAGTTTTCACTTTTATAATACCATCAACGAAGTTGAAGCTATTCTGGAAATTCTTAAAAAATAGCTTCTTTTTGTCATTAGAAATGAATTGGCCTTACTTTTTTGAAAAAGTCAAGCTTAGGTGAACCATATTTTATTAAAATGATAAATCGAACGTAACCTATTGACAGCTAATAGTTTTATGATTTGCTTTGTCCTTTAATTCAATAATAAATAGTATTTACCATGGCAATTAAAAAACAATATCTAAAAAGCAAACCAGTTTGCAAGGTAACTTTTAGTGTTCCGGCAAAAGATGCAGATACAGTAGCCGTAGTTGGCGATTTCAACAACTGGAACCCAAAAGGGAGCATGTTGAAAAAACTAAAGAACGGAACGTTCAAAGGGACTTTTGAGCTTCCCAAGGAAAACTCTTATGAATTCCGTTATTTAGTGGATGATGCCTATGTGAACGACAGCGAGGCAGATCGTTACCAATGGAACGATTATGCCGGGACCGAAAATGCGGTTCTGGAAGTATAATTCAAAACTCGCCATTGAAGATCATTCTTCAATGGCGACCCCTTTCCAAAAAGCTACATAGCCCTTAATTTGCTTGGCAAGCTCGCTGGTCTCCGGATAGTACCAAGCAGCATCCGTATTTTGCTTTCCATCCACTTCCAAAGTGTAGTAGGAAGCGACCCCCTTCCAGGGGCAAGTGGTGTGGGTATCACTAGGTTTAAAAAACTCCGAACTAATACTGTTGGGGGGGAAATAATGATTTCCTTCAATTACTTTGGTGTCATTGCTTTCTGCAATGATCTGTCCATTCCATATGGCTTTCATATCAATTTTTCTTAAAAATATAATCTTTAAAATATCCCTTTTTGTCCTCAAATGAAGTGAGAATGTGGAGTCCGGCCTCATCGGCCAACCACTTGGCCACATCGTCATCATATTTTTGGGAAATTTCGGTGTGGATGGTCTCCCAGGGTTTAAAGGAAACCCCTAAATCCAAGGCCTCAATAAAAACCTCCTGTGCTTTTTTGGACACCAAATAACTTTTTGCCGTACCATTTTCAGGGTCGTATACTTCCCAATGTAGAAACCCCTCCAAATCAAAGTTACCGCCCAATTCCATATTAATGCGCTGCAGGACATTTTTGTTGAAGGCCTCGGTAATACCTGTTTTGTCATTATAGGCATCCAAAACAACCTGGGGATGTTTTTTTTGGTCCATTCCCATAAAAAGTAAGTCGTCCGGGGCCATTACGTCCTTTAATTGCCTCAAAAAGGAAATGGCATTGGGATGCAGTAAGTTGCCAATGTTGGAGCCTAAAAACAGGATGACCTTCCGTTTTTCCTGTTGTTTCCCAATAGCCGCCAAGGTCTCAAAATAAGTGCCTTGAAGCGGATTGATCGTAATCGGGGGCAGTTCTTTGATCAATGTTCTTTCAAGACTATCCAGGGCATTTTGACTGATATCAATGGGGCGGTAGTCAAAACGATATCCATTGTCAATTAAATGTCTCAGTAGTATTTTGGTTTTTTTGCCATCTCCCGCACCCAGTTCAAAAAGACTAAAATCCTCATCCTTATGGGAAAACAGTTGTGCTATTTCAGCAACGTTATCTAAAAGTATTTCGAGCTCACTATCGGTCAAGTAGTACTCTGGCATATCCATGATTTGCTGAAACAACCGATCTCCGGTTTCGTCATAGAAGTACTTGGACGACAGATATTTGGGAAAGCTCGTCAATCCTTCCCGTACCTCATTGGCAAAAACCGAGGTAAGGTGTTGGGTGGTGTTCTCTTGCATGTAATTTTTGTCGAAATTATTGGGCCAACCTTAATCCGGTAAATTGCCATCTCAAGGAGGGTTGAAAAAAGTTGCGGTATGTGGGGCGGGTATGATGGGTTGGTGTGGCTATGGAGGCTCCTCGAAGTACTTTTTGATTGACCATAAATTTACCATTGTATTCCCCCAAAGCGCCATCTGCCTTTCGGTAATTAGGGTAGGGTAGATAGGCACTTTCAGTCCATTCCCAGCGTTTTCCCCAAGGAAAATAAGGTGCCGCGACTTCCCATTCAAACTCCGTTGGAAGGCGCAAACCTTTCCATTGCGCATAAGCAAAGGCTTCATAATAGGAAATGTGGGTTACTGGGGCGTCCAATGGAACTTTCTGCAATCCCGCGAAGCTATAATGGTACCATTCCCCTTCTATGGAATGCCAATATAGTGGGGCTGCGATTTGATTTTGGTTTACCCAGTCCCATCCCTCGGCATGCCAAAGCTCAAAACGGCCATATCCCCCATCACTTACAAACTCTAAAAACTCCCTATTGGTCACCAACTTGTTTGAAATTTGGTAGGAATGAAGATACACCTTGTGCCTGCCAAGTTCATTATCGTAACAGAACCCACTGGTACCATGCCCAATTTCATAAACGCCTTCATCCACGGAAACCCAATCTTGCTGGTGTGCTTCAAGGGGATGTTCCCCAATGGTTTTGGAATATACGGGAAGCAATGGGTTATTGCCCAAAATGAATTTAATATCGGTCAGTAGCAATTCCTGATGCTGCTTTTCATGATGGATACCGATCTCCAATAAATCTTGAAGTTCCTTTGACTGGGTTGATTCAAAAAGGCTTTTAATCCCCTGGGTTACATAATCCCGATATTCATACACTTTCTTGACCGAAGGCCTACTTAAATTTCCCCTATCTGCCCGAACGACCCGTTTTCCCACCGTTTCATAATAACTGTTGAAGACAAAGGAAAAATCGGCATCAAAAACCTGATAATTCCTGGCGTAAGGTTTTAAAATGAACTCCTCAAAGAACCATGTAGTATGTCCCAAGTGCCATTTAGGTGGGCTTACATCCACAATGGGCTGTACTACATAATCTTCAATTTCCAGGGGTTCACAAATCGCTTCGGAATGCTTTCGGGTTTCGATAAAAAAATCCAAAAGCGAAACAGTCACTAACATGAAGGGCAGTTTTTTTAAAGATAGTCAATAATCGAATTGACCAAAAGATTTTAAACCAAACTTAACCCATTTTGATAGACAGGAAGGCTAAAACTAAATGTGGTGCCCTCATTGGGCCTACTGAACACTTTGATACTGGCATCATGCAATTCAATTATTTTGCGTACAATGGCCAGTCCCAATCCGGCTCCTTCCTTTTCTTTTCCTGTTTTGGTCTGCCGATATCGTTCAAAGACCAACTGCTGGTTTTCCTTCGTTATCCCCGGACCGGAGTCCTTTATGGCGATTTCTACATTTTTTTTCACCAGTTTTATTTCTATGATGACTTCACCATTTTCCGGTGTGAACTTCAGGGCATTATCCATTAAGTTCTGTATGGCCCGTTCCACCAGGGAGATATCCGCAAAGACCAAAGGCACGTGCTCTTCCATATTTAATTTGAGGGCAATGTTTTTCTTGTTGGCCAACATTTGGTAATCCCTATGGATATCATTTGCCAGTTCCGAGATCAGGAACGGCTCTT